>CAZWZH010000013.1:0-22675 GCA_964638775.1 uncultured Pseudomonadales bacterium | reverse complement strand
CGTTGGTGCCCGCATGAAAGTCTGGCCCGGACCGTGATCGGCGTTCTCACGTTGGTGGCGCGGTTACCCGCGACCCCGTATGCGAGCATGAACCTACCGCCGCGGTCGTGCCCGACGCGACCTGTAGACAATCGTGGAGGAATCGGGAATGGCTGGCAATAGTGCGTCGAGGCATCTGGAGGTGGTGCATCCGGACTGCGCGGGGATCGACATCGGCAAGCGGCGGCACTACGTCGCGGTGGACGGGGCGCGGTTCGACGAACCGGTGCGCAACTTCGGGACGTTCACGGCGGAACTGGAGACGATGGCGCAATGGCTGGGCTCGTGCGGCGTGCGCGAGGTGGCGATGGAGTCGACGGGCGTGTACTGGATCCCGGTGTTCGAGGTGCTCGAGCGGGCGGGCTTCGAGGTGCATCTGGTGAACGCGCGGGCGACCAAGCAGGTGAGCGGGCGCAAGAGCGACGTCATGGACTGCCAGTGGATCCGGCAGTTGATGAGCCACGGGCTGCTGCGAGGCGCTTACCGGGTGCCGGACGCGATCTGCGCGATGCGCTCGTACCTGCGTCAGCGGGACGAGTTGATCGGTCAGCGTTCGCGGGCGGTGCACCACATCCACAAAGCGCTGACCCAGATGAATGTGCAGTTGGACAACGTGCTGAGCGACATCATGGGCAAGACCGGTCAGTTGATCGTGCGCGCGATCGTCGCGGGCGAGCGCGACGGCGCCGTGCTGGCCGGCTTCCGGGACGGCCGCTGCAAGGCGGACGAGGCGACCATCGCCGCGAGCCTGCGCGGCAACTGGCGGGACGAGCACCTGTTCGCGCTGGAGCAGGCACTTAAGCGCTACGACGCATTGCAAGAGCAGATCGACGCCTGCGAAGCACGCATCAACGGTGAACTGGACAAGCTCGCGCGTCCGGGCGCGGGCGATCCACCCGAGGACAAACGCTCGCGCAAGGGACGCGACCGCGCGTTGCGTCGGCGGCTCAAGCGGATGCTGGGCGTGGACCTGATGGCCATCCCGACCATCGGGGTGGAGACCGCGTTGACCGTCGCTGCGGAGGTCGGGGCGGACCTGTCCCGCTTCACTTCCGTGAAGCACTTCTGCTCCTGGCTGAGTTTGGCGCCGGGAACGCGCATCAGTGGTGATAAGCGTCTGAAAGGCGCGCCGCGCCGCCGTTCGAATCGACTCGGCCAAGCGTTGCGCATGGCAGCGACCACGGCGCGCAACGACAAAAGCGCCATCGGCGCCATGCACCGCCGACGCCTGGCGCGCATGGACACCGCCAAGGCCATTAAGGCCACCGCGCACCAACTGGCGCGGCTGATCTACACCATGCTCACCCGTGGCGAGGAATACGTTGCAGGCGACTTGGCCGCATGGGAGGAGCAACGCCGCGACCGCATGATCACGCATCTTCAACGCCAGGCCAGACGCTTCAACCTGGCCCTCGTGCCTGCTCCTGCAGCATGAGCAATAAGAAACGATTGGGGAATTGTTCCATGCGAGCATCCCCAGACACAGGCATGGCCCGTGTTACATTGCGCCGCAACATAGTGGGTGCGGCCACCCGGGCGGCCATACCCGACGCTTTCGAACCATGGATCGATAGAGGATTTAGGCATGACTAACCTGGTGACTGTTGACGTAACCGACGGCGTGGCCGATGTGCGGCTGAACCGGCCCGACAAGTACAACGCGCTCAGCCCCGAAATGTTCAAGTCGATCATCGATGCGGGCGAGCGCCTTGCGGAGGCCCGGGACGTGCGGGCCGTGGTGTTCTCGGGAAACGGCCGGGGCTTCTGTGCGGGCCTGGACATGGGGAGCATGCAGCGGTTGGCCGGGTCGAATCCAAGCCCCGGCGCACTGCTCGAGCGCGACGAGCGTCCGGAGAACCATGCCCAGCGCCCGGCCTATGTCTGGAAGCGGATGCCGGTTCCCACCATCGCGGCCGTGCACGGCGTCGCCTACGGCGGCGGGCTGCAGATCGCGCTGGGCACGGACATTCGCATCGCCGCCCCGGACGCCAGGCTCTCGATCTTGGAAATCAAGTGGGGCCTGATTCCCGACATGAGCATAACCCAGACCCTGCGCGACCTGTTGCCGCTCGACGTGGCCAAGGAACTGACGTTCACCGGCCGGGTGCTGAGCGGCTCGGAGGCCGCGGACCTCGGCCTCGTCACCCGAGTGGAGGACGACCCGCACGCCGCAGCCATGGGCCTGGCCCGGGAAATCGCCGGGAAATCGCCGGATGCGGTGCGCGCCGCCAAGCATCTGTTCGAGTCGAGCTGGCATGCCGATGAGCGGGACGGACTGGCGCTCGAAGCGTCGTTGCAGCAGGAATTGATCGGCTCCCCCAATCAGAAGGAAGCGGTCAAAGCCAACTTCGCAAAGCGCAACCCCCGCTTTACCGATTGACAAGCCGATGCCATGAGCTGGGAGAAGGAGGTTCGCGAACTTGAGCGCCGCCGGGCGCTGGCGAAGCGGCAGGGCGGTGAGCAGGGCATCGCCAAACAGCACGCCAAGGGGCGGCTGACCGTCCGCGAGCGCATCGACGCCCTGCTCGATGCGGACAGCTTCTGCGAACACGGCCGCGCCACCGCCGTGCCTGACTACGACGACGACGGCGAACTGCTGGGCTACGTGCCGGCCAACTACGTCGTCGGGTTCGGCGAAATCGACAGCCGCCGGGTGGTGGTGGGCGGAGAGGACTTCACGCTCAAGGGCGGTTCGCCGAACGCCGCCGGCCTGCGCAAGAGCATCTACGCCGAACACCTCGCCTGCCAGTACCGGGTGCCCCTGGTGCGCATGCTCGAAGGCGGCGGCGGCAGCGTCAAGGGCTCCGGCAGGAAGGGCGGCACCGTCGGCCAGCCGGTTTTCAGCGAACCACGATTCAAGATCATCGCCGACGCCATGGGCGAGGTGCCCATCGCCTCCGGGGCCATGGGCGCGGTGGCCGGGTTTCCGGCCGGGCGCCTGGTCGCTTCGCATTTCGCGGTCATGACGCGGCACACGGCCCAGGTGCTGATCGGCGGCCCGGCGCTCGTCACCCGGGCGCTCGGCGTGAAGATGACCAAGGACGAACTCGGCGGCGCCCAGGTGCATGCGGCCAGCGGCATCGTCGACAACGTCGCCGAAGACGAGCACGACGCCTTTGCCCAGATCCGCCGGTTCCTGGGTTACCTGCCGCCCAGCGTGTGGGAGCGAACGCCGCGCCTGGCGAGCGACGATGACCCCGAGCGCATGGAACAGGACCTGCTCACTGCCGTTCCGCGCGACACCAACCAGCCATTCGACATGCGCGCCATCGTCGGGATGGTCATGGACAGGGGCAGCTTCTTTGAGATGGGTGCCGCCTTCGGCCAGAGCCAGATCTGCGGACTGGCCCGGCTTGACGGGCAGCCCGTGGGCGTGCTCGCCAACGACAATCGTCATGCCGCCGGCGCCATGACCGCCGAGGCGGCGCAGAAGTACCGGCGCTTCGTGGAGATGTGCGACACCTTTCACGTGCCGGTGGTCAACTTCGTGGATCAGCCGGGGTTCATGATCGGGCCGGCGGCGGAACAGGCCGGCACCATCCGTTACGGCATGGCGGCGGTGTCCGCGGCGACCCAGGCCACGGTGCCCTGGGCGGTCATTCAGGTGCACAAGGGTTTCGGCGTGGCCACGGCGGCCCACTACGCGCCCGATGCCTATGTGCTCGCCTGGCCCTCCGTGGAGACCGGCGCGCTGCCGCTGGAGGGCGGCGTGGCGGTCGCCTTCCACCGGGAGATCGCCAGGGCCAAGGACCCGGCGGCGAAGCGCAGGGAACTCGAAGAGCAATTGCGCTCGGCCCGCTCCCCCTTCCCGGCCGCCGAGTCGTTCGCCGTGCACGAACTCATCGATCCCCGGGAGACGCGGCCCTTCCTGTGCCGCTGGATCGAGTGGATTCAGCCGCGCCTGGAGACGTTGACCGGCACGGTACGCTTCACGATGCGGCCCTGACGTGCAAACCTCGACGATTTCAATACACTACTCTTCTGGCGGCTTTCCGCGTATCCGACAAACTCCTTAGGTAGGCCATGTGACACGACTCTGGATAGTTTCTCCGCTTCTCATGAGCTTGTGGCTGGTGGCGCTGGCCGACGACGAACGTACCGAACGCATCGAATCCCGTTATCTTTCGCAAGCGATAACGCGCGACGGTTTACCTGCCGGGGTTGCAGATAACCTGCGCGATTTCATACGGAATCATCATCTCTCCACAAAGCCGAAATCGCGGGATCAAATCCAGCGCAAGTCGAGCCGGCAGCAAACCGTCATTCATGTACTTCCCCTCGTTATCCGTCCCGGTGTATTTCCTCAAGGTTTTTTTCGTATCGCGAACGCAGGCTCCTCGGACGAGACGATAGAGATTCTGCTGGCGAACGAAGCAGGCAGGGCGGGGTGGGTCGTGGAAGTGGACACCCGTGGCGGCGAAACCCGGCACGTCAATTCTGACGATCTGGCCGGCTGGACCGACAAGGCTGGGATACGGTCAAGCCAACTGGGGATCGACCTGTCGGATGTAACGACTTATGCAGCGCTAACGGAGACTTCGACGAACATCCACATAAGTGCCTTCAGCCGCTCCTCTGATGGCTTCATCAACGACTTGGCGACCGCCCAGATCCCGTTTCGCACTGATTCCGATGATTGGTCCACTATTCTGGCAACCGCCAATCCCGGATCGAACCGGTCTGTTGTGGGGCTACTGCGGTTTTTGAATCTGGACAGGGTAAGCAGCGAAGCCGTTCTGGACATCTGGGCGTACGATGACAACGGCACCAGGTCGGGGACCGCGACCTGTGCGATTCCACGACGTAGCACCTTGACGATTGAAACATCCGATCTGGAACAGGGCACCCATTCATCGTGCTCCGGTTCCTGGGGAGATGGAGTGGGCAAGTGGGAAGTGCATACTCAATCGAATAGCCTGCATATGGCGATGAGCTTCATGTTCAGCGAAGAGCTTGGCATCCTCGCCAACGTCTCGAGCGCCGAGATATACCGTGCCGAGAGGAACACCGACAGCACGCAGGAATGACTGACTCGCCCTGGCCGCACTAGTATCCCGAACCAGTTGGGGTAAGCTATGCCGCTTTTTCCCGGAGACATCCAACCATGACGTATTCCTTTGACGGCAAGACCGCCATCGTCACCGGTGCGGGCGGGGGGCTCGGCCGCTGCTACGCCCTGGACCTGGCGAGCCGGGGCTGCAAGGTGCTGGTGAACGATCTCGGCGGCGCGATGGACGGCACGGGCGGCAGTTCGGATGCCGCCAACGCGGTTGTCGACGAGATCAGGGCGGCGGGCGGCGAAGCGATCGCCAACGGCGGTTCCGTCAGCGACCGCGCCGGGGCCGAGAGCATGGTTACCGATGCCATGGACGCCTGGGGCCGGGTCGACATCGTCATCAACAACGCCGGCATCCTGCGCGACAAGTCATTCCACAAGATGGAACTGGACAACTTTCAGGCGGTGCTCGACGTGCACCTGATGGGTTCGGTGAACGTCACCCGGGCCGCCTGGCCCATCATGCGGGAACAGAACTACGGCCGAATCGTGGTCACCACCTCCCCCACGGGGCTGTACGGCAATTTCGGCCAGGCGAACTACGGCGCCGCGAAACTGGGGCTGGTGGGCCTGATGCTCACGCTGAAGATCGAAGGCGCGAAATACAACATCCGCACCAACACCATCGCGCCGATCGCGGCCACCCGCATGACCGAGGACCTGATGCCCGAGGAAACGCTGAAGAAGTTCGCCCCGGAACTCGTGGCGCCGGCGGTGGTCTTTCTCTGCTCGGAAGATGCGCCCAACGGGGTCGTCCTGCAGGCGCAGGGCGGCGATTACTCGGTTGCCTGTATCGTGGAGAGCCCCGCCGTCGAACTTGGCGTGGACGCGACCGCGGAGGATGTCGGTGCGAATTTCGAGGCGATCGCGAACCTCACCGGCGCGAAACCCCGCGGTATGCTCGACCTGGGCGCCGTCTAACCCGGAAATGCTGCCGACCCCTGTGACTGGCTGCCGATGGCTGCGTCGGTTCTTACGCTCGTAGTAACGCTCGTTGCGGCGGGTGGGGCCTGGCTCGCGTTCGGGGCACGCCTGAAGTTAAGTGAAGACGGGCAAGTGAACGACCTGCTGAACCTGGGCGCGTACTATTTTCTCGGTTTGCCCGTCGTGTTTGTCGTGATCTTTGCGATCGTGGGGTAGCAACTCGTTCGTGGTGGCCCGCCGTGGCGCGCTGAACTATTTCAGTAGTACCGCCGGCAGCTTTTTCAGGCACTCCGCGCGCGGGTCTACTTCGAAACCGCCCGATTCCAGGGCCGTGACGCCCAGCAGCGGTTCGGCTTCTTCGTCGCCATATACAATCGTGCCGCCGACTCGCTCGCCCTCGAACTCCAGTTCCGCGACGGTAACTTCAAGCGATAGCTGTTGACCGTCTGCCAGCGTGTACTCGCGGCTGCCCCGCGGTTGGAGCCCGATAGCCCGCAGGTGGCTGGCCGGCACGAGCGAGTCGAATGCGCCGGTGTCGACGAGGAATGGGCCCGTCCATGTCCTGTCGGGCTTCGCCGGATTGCGAACGGTTACTTCAACGTAAGTGGCGCCCATCGTCGACCTCGCAGCGGTTTGATTCGGCAGTTGGCGAATCGGTGGCCATGGACGGGAAAATAGGAAGCGGGCCGTCGGTCGTCAAGCGGAGTTCCCCCATCTGTGGCGTGCGCTTTTGCCTATTCTAGTGCCGACTTTGCGAACTGCTCTCGAACATGAATACAATGCATGTTATGCGTGTTTCCAATTGAGGCGAACTCATGTCGTTGATCGAACTGCGCCACCTTCGAACGCTCAGCGCTCTTCGGGACACCGATAGCCTGGTGGAAGCGGCTGAACGGGTATTTCTCACCCAGTCGGCGCTCTCGCACCAGATCAAGGATCTGGAAGGCCGGGTCGGTTGCAGCCTGTTTATCCGCAAGACCCGGCCGGTGCGGTTCACCAGTGCCGGCAATCGGCTGATCAAGCTTGCCGATGAGGTGCTGCCGCTGGTGCATGCGGCCGAACTTGAAGTCGCCAAGCTTGCCGGCGGCGAGTCCGGGCGGCTGGTCATGGCCATCGAGTGTCACTCTTGCTTCGAGTGGCTGCTGCCGGCCATTGCCGTTTACCGGGAAGAGTGGCCGGACGTGGATCTGGACATTTCCAGCGGGTTTCACTTCGAGCCGTTGCCGGCGCTGACGCGCGGCGACCTCGACGTGGTCATCACGGCAGACCCGCTGCAGGACAAGGGGTTGTCCTATTTCCCGCTGTTCAGTTACGAAGCGCAGCTCGCGCTATCGAAAAACCACCCGCTGGCCGGGCGGGAATGGGTCGAGCCGGAGGATCTTGCCGGGGAGACCCTCATCGCCTATCCGGTGGATCGCAAGCGCCTCGACGTTTTCTCACGGTTTCTCGCCCCGGGGGGTGTGGAACCGAAAGGGATTCGCCAGGCTGAACTGACCGCGATGATGATCCAGCTCGTCGCCAGCGGCAAGGGCGTGGCCTGCCTCCCCAACTGGGCCCTGCACGAGTACCGGGAACGGGACTACGTGGCGTTGACCTCACTGGGCGAGGAGGGTGTCTGGCCGACGCTTTATGCCGCGGTGCGCGCCGATCAGGCCGATGCACCGTTCATGACCGGCTTCATCGAGACGACCCGGAAAACCTGCTTTGCCAATCTTGTCGGAATCGTGACCGCGGAAGTCGACTGACGCGGACTTTTTGCGATCGGCGGGGATCGTCCGGACCGCGGCATTGGTGTCGACCCGGTCCCACAGAGCCTTGCCGACTTCGACCGGACGAACGGCGGTGAGCGCCGGAAACTCAAGGTCCTGTCGGTTCGGTTGTTCCACACAACGGTTTCCCGGTGCGAATAACACGCCCCTGGACTGTAGAGGCCTTTTTTCGGCTCGTCGTTGGCAGAACCTGCATCGGTCGTGCAGCAGGCGACCCGGTGCGGCGCGCGTCGGACAAGCCGCCCATCTTGATGCTGGCTCGCCCGCCGCTCGCCTCCCAGAAATTGAAGGCTTCGTGATCGTCGGCTCCCGGATGGCCGAAGCGTCGCACCTCCCCGGCCAGGTCGGCCAGTATGGCATCGGTGTGGGGGTGTTCCTCCTCTACGATGAGGACGGCGGCCGCGCGAAACCTCCTCTGCGAATTCCCGGGGGATGGGGCGCGCAGTCCGTGCTCCTCGACAAGTTGCTCCACGGTCCACATCCCGGTATCGGAAGCGGAAAAGATGCGATTGCCGTTGTCGTCCCGTCCGCCGGTCCACCGCCCATCGCGGGCCACCCAGAGGTCGGGCACTTCCTCTGCCGGAATCCATCCGGCGAGATAAAGCTCCAGGGGCCCGTAAGCTACGTCCACGTTGCCATCCGGCGAGAACTTGCCAGCCGTGTACCTGCCATCCCCGAGATCGACAAGATCGTCGAGGTCGAAGCCGCCCAATTGGCCATTGGCGCTGGTGAATCCCCAATGCGGCCGGGAACTCACGTCAAGCACGAAATTGGCCCATGAGTGCATCACCTCGTGCGCACCCGCGTAATCGATCCCGCCTACGTAGCTGAAGTGCATGAAACCGCGCAGCCGGTTTCCTGCCATATGATCGCGGGCGGATACACCGATGCCTTCAACTGCGTTGCTCAAGTGTATGAAATTACCGGCGTAGTAGTATCGCCTCGATGACAACGGGAGGTTGGAGACGAACATGACGTAATCGAATACGTCCTCGTACTCCGCGAGAAACAGGCGTATCAATTCGTCGAACTTCAATCCGTTGACCCTGGACCAGTCGCGGGGAACGTTCATGACCACGACATGATCGTCGTACTCCGCGACGATGGACGGCTCGGGAAGCTCGCCGCCGAGATGTGAGATTTCCAGATCGTTCAGGTAGACCACGCCATCCTCGATTCCGTCCCTGGAATCGGCGGTCGCGAGGTCCGTGCCCGAAAGCACCACAACGCCGCCGGGGCCCGCCGCGGTGCCGCCGTCCAGGAAGGGGAGCACTTGCAGCGGGCAACCGAAAGCCAGTTCGTCAACGCCGTCGCCGTCCAGATCGCCGGCGGCACTCACACTGTATCCCAGGCTGTCCGATGCCATCCCCGACTCGCCCACCACCTTCCACGACATGGGCAACTCCGCGGTTCGTTCGAGGTCAATTGCACCGTCCCTGTCTGCCGCATGCGCAAGATCCGCGCCGGATAACAGGTACACCGCACCCGGTGTGTGGATTTCGGTGGGCGATGGACGAAAATGAGGGCCGTCGCCCCACCAGGGCGCTCCGATGATCGCGTCGTTTCGGCCGTCGCCGTCGAAGTCCGTCGATGCGACGCTGAGCTGGTTGCCGACGGTTCCGGTGAGGCTGTAGGAGCCTGGTTCCCTGACGGCCCGCTCGAGTTCGACCACGCCATCCGCGACACCGTCCGCAGCGTCCGCAGCCTCCAGGCTGGAGACCGCGACGATGTAGGCCTTGGCATCCTCACCGATGTCCCACCGGCTGCCGATCAGCAGTTCCACGCTACCGTCACCATCCAGGTCGTTCACGGCCAGGGATCGGCCTTCCCGACGCGTCCCGGGCTCTCCGACGAGTTTCCACGACGTTTCGCCGTCCGCCACCAGACCCATCTGCACTACGCCGTCGGTAGCACCGTCGGCGGCATCCGCGACTTCCAGGGATGCCGCAGACACGAGGTATACGACACTTGGGTGAGTTCCGTCCGGCTGCCCCGTCGCCGCGACCACGAAGTCGTCGCGGCCATCGCCATCGACATCGCCCGTCCCGGCGACCTGGATCCCGAGGAGACGGTCATCGCCTTCGGACAGCAACTTCCAGCCATTCGCCTGGTCCGCGATGGCCTCCAGCCCGACGCGCCTGTCCGCCGTGCCGTCCATGGCGTCGGCGGCGGAAAGCGACTTGCCAGGGACCACATACACTGCGCCGCCACCATGAAACGGCGCACCCACAATGAGGTCCGGGAATCCGTCTCCGTCGACGTCGGCACTGGCGATCGATCGCCCGGCATTATCGTAAGCTTCTTCGCCCACGAGTACCCAGGTGTCGGAGCGCGCGGCCACTTGCGACAGGTCGAACCGCCTGGTTTCTTCCACCATGGCAGAGATCATGGATTGCGAGACCAGGTAGATCTCTCCGGCAAACCTGCCGCGCCCGCGCGCACCCACCCAGAAATCGCTCAAGCCGTCGCCGGTATGATCGCCCGCCGACACGGCCGAAGAACCGACCAGGTCGTCCCGACCGTTGCCGACCATCGTCCAGGAGTGCTTTTGGCCTGCGATATCTCCAAGGCTGATCACGCTGTTGCGCAGGCCATTGGCAAGGTCGGCGGACGCGAGATCCCTGCCCGATACGAGATAGGCCCGTCCGGGCGTATAAGCGGGGTCTTGGGCGTCTTCAAAATTCTCGGAACCGACGATCAGTTCATCCAGGCCGTCGCCGTTCGTATCGCCGACATCGGCCAACGCCAAACCGGCCAGCGAGAATGTGTTTTCTCCGACGAACCGGTAGACGAACACATCCGCTTCGTCGCCCACTACAATGTATTCGCCGATCAGGGTCAGCAGCCGCTCGAATGCCGCAAACTCGGCTGTGCCCGGCTCGACCTGTACGCCACCGCCATGAGCCGGATCGCTGATTTTTTCCAGCACCAGCTCCGCGCCGAGCACGGCCTCCGACAGGAACTCCTCGAACAGGCGCAGGTTGATCGCCTGGTGGTGCCGTTCGGCATCGGTGACCAACAGCAGCCGGGTCTGGCCCGCCGCACCTCCCTGTGCGTGACAGCCAACGCATTTTTCCTGCACGACCGGCGAAGCCAGCACCCTGAAGACCTCCTCCGCCGTCTCGGGCACGCTCTGCATCGAGCGACGTCCCGGTGCGGTCGAGAGATTGGTCACGACTCCCTGCCCACTCGAAAGCAGGCTCATCGCGAGAATCGGCTGAGGGGAGCGCACGGCCAGGCGCCACTTGCCGGCTCCGTCGCCGAGCGCGCCCTCCAGGCCCGCTCCGCCGCTCTCCAGCTCAGCCGCCGTAAACGTGCGCGAAGCCCCCGCCGGAATCGAAGCCCGCACTTCGCCGTGCTCTTCACCTTCGTCGTCCGTCCCGGCAATCGACACTACGGCCGATTCCCCGGCGGTATTGACGAGCCGCAGCAAACTCCGTTGATTGGCGTTGCTGCCCGGATTGAACATTGCGACGTGGTGAACGCCGTTTTCGATCGGCACTGTGTCGTGCATCGACGTGAGGAATCCGTCCGGGGTACGGATGAAGGACAGCGCCTCGAAGTCCAGGGCACTGGTCAGTTCGAGGCGCCAGTCGCCCTGACCGCTGCCCGTGCCCCCCGACAGTCCCTTGTCCTCGTTACCGTTTTCCAGATCGTCTGAATTGAAGTGCGCCGTTTCGCCGGCATCGATCGACAGGGTCAGCGCATCGAAGCGGTTACCGGCGTCGTCGATTGCGACGATGGTCACGTCGCCGGCGCGCGTTGAACGGTTTGCGACCCGGGCGAACCCTTGCATACCCGAAATTTGCGAACCGGAAGGAAAGAACGAGAGGGCCTTTGCATTCGCCTCACTTTCAACGGCCGTGCGAGTATCAACCGGGGAGGCAAGCCTGGTATCGGCGGGCAAGCCGGCGACCAATACCCCAATCAAGACTTGTACGAACGACAGCCGCATCGTTACACCACACTAGTGCGGTCCGCGCTCCGGCGCCGTTGACAGATTCGTAAGATGCCCGGTGGGGCTGGACAGCAGATTCATTACCCGGATGGGTTGGTCTGAGGTCACCCGCAACCACCACTTGCCGGTTCCGTCCCCAAGGCCTCCGGTCAAGCCGTCGCCGCCGGATTCCAGTTCCGCGGCCGTCACGGAGCGGGATGAGCCCGCCGGCACGGTCAGCGTCACCTTGCCGCCCGCCTGGCCTCTGTCGTCAGAGCCGGTCACGGCCACCCGCGCATCTGTCTGACTCCCGTTCACGAGCCGCAGCCGGCTCGCCTGGTTCGGATTGCTGCCCGGGTTGAAGATCGCTACCCGGTGCACGCCGTCCTTTACCGGCACGACATCGTGCATCGACGTCAGGAAACCGTCGGGCGCACGAATGTAGGACATGACCCTGATGTCCAGGGCGCTCGTCAGCGCAAGCCGCCAGTCCCCGACGCCGGGACCCGTGCTGCCTGTCAAGCCCTTGGCCGCGCTGCCGAGTTCGAGATCGTTCGAGTTGAAATGCACTGCTTCGCCGGCATCGAGCGCAAGGGTCAACGTTGCATGGACGGTGTCGCTGTCATCGAATGCGGCGACCGTCACCTCACCGGCCAGTGACGAGCGGTTGATGACCCGCACGAACCCCTGGTGGCCCAGCGGATCGGAAGCCGACGGGAAGAGCGGTACCCTGTGCACACCATCCTCCCCGGGCTGCGGCGGAACCGTGGAGAGGTTCGTGAGATGCCCCGTCGGGCTGGACAGGAGGCTCATCGCCATCAGGGGCCGGTCGGTCTCGACCGCGAGCCGCCACTTCCCGACGCCGTCGCCGAGCGCGCCGTTCAGGCCCGCACCCGTCTCGAGAGCCGACGCCGACAGCGCCACCGACCTGCCTGGCGGGATTTCCAGCGTCACAGGCGTACCTGGCGAGGCCCCGGCATCGTCGACGCCCGTGATGCGCAGCGCCGCCGCCTCCGGACCCGGGTTCACCAGGCGCAGGCGGCTTACTTGATTGACGTTGCTCCCCGGATTGAAAATCGCGATGTCGTGCCCCCCGTCTGTCACCGGCGCGTAATCGTGCATTGACGTCAGGAACCCATCGGCGGTGCGCACGTAGGAAAGGACGTCGACATCCAGGCGGCCGCTCGCGAGCCGGAGGCGCCAGTTTCCCTCTCCGGCGCCGGTCAGCCCGGTGATTCGCTTGTCCCGGTTGCCGCCCTCCAGGTCCGCGGAGTTGAAATGCATGGCCGTTTCCGGGTTCATCGCGAGGACGAGTGGGCCCACCTGCCGCCCGGCGTCATCAAACGCGTCGATGCGCACGGCGCCGGCCTCGTTCGAACGGTTTACGACGCGCACGAATCCCTGCCTCACGGCGTCGGCCGCCGATGCGAACAGCGGCACGGGATGCGGACGTGCCAGGCTGATATCAAATTCGATCGATGCCGTCCCGCCTCCGGAACCGGTAGCTGTCACCGTTGCGGTTATCGTGCCGGGATCGGTTGTCGGCGATACCACGAGCGTGCCGCCCTCCATGGTGACCGACGCCAGATTCGTGCGGTCGACCTCTGCCTCGAACCGCAAGCCGGACCCGTGCAGCGACCTGAAATAACCCGCCGTTTCGAACGTCGCCCGCGCGCCGTCCGCCACGACGATCCATGCGACCGAGTCGACCCTTACCCGCCAGCCCGCATCGCGGAGCCTGGGGATGTGCGCGTTGAGCGACTCTTCGGAAAGCGGGTTGCCGGTCACATTCATCCAACGACCCTGTTTCGTGCTCGGGCTGGAGACCAACGGGCCGAGGTCGGATACGAGGTTGTGGCTCAGGTCCAGGGCAACGAGGACACCGTGGTCCGCCAGCGGCGCGACGTCGTCTATGGCGTTGGACCCGAAGAACAGGTACTTGAGGCCCAGAACACCCTCAAGCCCCGCAAGGTTCGAGATGCCGGCATTGAATCCATTGATCCGCACGGAAACGTTCGGGGAAAAATCGTCCTCGGTGATGGGACGGTCGACGTACTGAGATGCGACGGCCTTGTGTTGCCTGACCAGCGCACGAAGCACCGGGTCGGCGATGTGCACTTCGTTCTCGGTGTAACGCAATTTCACGCCCCACGATTCGAGCGTCGGGATTTGCTCTTCGAGGGCTCGTTCGTCAAGGGGATTCCCTCTCAAGTCGAGGTAGCAGTAGGAACTCGAACAACGCTCCCAGGATTCCCTCCGGACCAGCGGCGCGATGGTCGAAACGGCGTTGTCCCGAAGTTGCAGTCGACGGAAGGCATTGTCCTTCAGCGGCGCGATGTCCGAGATCGAGTTGTCGGCGAGATCCAGCTCTTCGAGGGCGTGGAAGTCGCGGAGCGCAGCAATGTCTTCGATTCCGAGGCCGGCCGCACCCAGCCCGATGAGCTGTCGCGCGTGGGGAAGGGCGACGACGTCATCCAGCGCCAATGGCGTCCAACCCACATAGAGCGTCTCAAGATCAATGCCCGCGAGGGGGCTCGGATCGGCCACCCGCGTCATGCTGATGTCCAGCGTCCTGAGCGACGTCATGCCGGCCAATGGCGACAGGTCGGCGACGGGGTTTTCGGCCAGCACCAGGCTCCGAAGCCTGTCCAGTCCGGCCAGCGGGGAAAGGTCGGCGATCCTGTTGCCACGCAGATTGAGGCTGGTCAGTCCGGTCAGCCCCCGTAACGGGGAGAGGTCCGCAATGCGGTTGTCGGCAAGGTTCAGCGTCGACAGGTTCTCGAACCCGGCAAGCTGCGAGATGTCCACGTTCCAGGAACCCGTCAGAAGGAGCGAGCGGAGATTAGGGAGTCCCGACAAGGGCGATATGTCGGCGAGCGCGTCGGCGTCGTAGATGGACAGGGTCCGCAGGGCGTGGAGATCCCGGAGCGGGGAAAGGTCTGTGACGTTCGAGCGGGAGAGCGAGAGGTATTCCAATTGCGCCAGGCCCGAGAGCGGCGACAGTTCGGTGACGTTGTTGTGTTCGAGCTTGAGGCTCTCAAGCCCGGTCAGCCCGGACAGCGGTGACAGGTCGCTGATGGAGTTTTCGAGCAGGTCCAACCACCGAAGATTGGTGGCTGACTCGAGCCCGGTCAGGTCGCGGATGCCGCGGCTATACGCAGTCAACGCCTGGAGCTCCGCCATGTCGTCCGCGGAGATCGCCGCTCCCGGCGCCTTGCCCAGGGCCTCCTCGACAGCGGCGCGCAGGGCCGCGTCGCGGAACGGCGCCAGGTCGCCGACTTCTTCGTCGACGCCATCGCCGATGCCGTCGTCGTCGGCGTCCGCCCACTGCCCGGAGTCCAGCGGGAAGGCGTCCTCCGGATCCGCCACGCCGTCGTTGTCGTCGTCTTGATCGGCGATGTCGCCCAGGCCGTCGCCATCGGCGTCCTTCCACTCCTTTTGGTCTTGTGGAAACGCGTCCACCGGATCGACGATGCCGTCGCCGTCGGCGTCCCGTTCCGGGGCGCGGTTGGCGGCGATCTGAAAACGCAGCAGATCCAGGCTGGCGACCGCATTGGCGCCGTCGACATGGTCTTCCGGCAAACCGCAGGAACCGGTGACGCAGTCGGCGTTCGGGTCGGAGAACACCGGCAACCACGAAAGCCCGTATGACATGATTGTGCCCATGTTCGACGGCTTGCCCCGGGAATCGATGTAGTGCCCACGCGACCATCGGAACGCGCCCCATGCCTCGCCCTGGCGGGCGGAGTGGGCCAGGCCCATGACGTGCCCGAGTTCGTGAATCACGGTCTGGACACCGCTGTTGCCTACGCCGATTCCGAAATCTCCCGACCAGTGGCCTCGCGTACGATATCCAAACTGGTCAAACTGATTCGTGCAGCGGCCGAAGAACCCATTGCAACCGGCGAAGAGCCCGCCGTGCCTGTGCAGCGCATGCCATTGCAGGTAAAGGTCTGCGCCGTGCGTGTCCATCAGCGCGGCCCTGTCTTCGGCCGAAGGGCCGAACCCGCGTTCGTCGTGGTCGATTTCGCTGATGCCGACCGTCCGTACCCGCACGTTCGTTCCGGTATCGGCGAAAATCGAGTTCACGACGGTCATGACGTGGTGGATGCGCGTTTCGGGCAGCCCCGCGTAGTACTCGCGGATGCCTTCGTTGTAGACCGACAGCACGTCGACGGTGGTGGGCCCCGGGACGGATGCGGGATCGACGGGATCCGTCTGCGCGGCACGCTCGTTGGCGTCGCCAACCCCGTCGCCGTCGGTGTCGGTGAGGATGTCCACGAACTCGAGGTCATCGTCGTATTCGGCGTCCGGGACCGGCCACAAGGCGAGAACCTCATGAAGATGGAGGCCGTCGGCATGGCTGACCCCGGAGCGGGACGAACCGTGGGGCGCCTCGCCCACCCTTTCCCACAAACCGATGCCGATCGGGCTGCCGGGTTGGGGCCGGTCAAACGAAATCGAACTCGCCCGCCGGAACGAAGCGCTACCGGGCCACACACCGTCGACGACGGGGAACCTTGAGCCGATGCCGGCCCCATCCGGGTGTTGGTCGGGAGAGTAGCGCTGACCGAACACAAAAGGTGCCAGCACCACATCGCCGGTTTCGGTGGACCGAAAGCTGCGCAATGCGTACTCAAGCACCAACCGGCCGCCCCCGTCGGGCGCCCAGCGGGCACTGCACGGACAATCGAAAACCAGGTCGCGCGCATCGTCTGCCGATGCCCCCGCACCGGTGAGCGTGAGCAGCGTGCAGAGAAACCGGACAATGGGCCGGCGGGAACGCAAACTATTCACGCGCTCCGACCGGTCCGTCCTGTGTCCCGGTCACTGGATCCGCTGCCCGGGTTCGCGAACCAAGACCTGCAGGTTGGCCGAGATGACCCCCGGTCAGACTGGATGAGGGGGCCAGCCAACCGTAGGAGTGGTCGGCCAGGAGTTCGTATGGCCCGCGGGGCGTGTCGATGTAAGCGAATACGCTTTCCGGCCCGACGGTCAATACGAAACGCCGAAGCCCCTCGGGTCCGTTTGTCCTGCCCAGAAACGTGCGCGCGCCGGGACCGTCGTCGATGTCTTCAATGAGGGGCCGGTACGTCACTCCAAGCTGCGGCACCGGCAGCGCCAGCCGATCGCCGACACTCAGGGACCCTGCGATCCGTTCGATACCGGAGAGGCGCACGAGCAACCGGCCTTCCGTCGACCACTCGGCTGCGAAAGGCGGTGGATGCGGAACGGTTGCCTCCTCCGCCACCGCCCAAAGGGCGGATTCGTGCAGAGACCTCGCGCTCGACCGGGCAGACCCGGGCGCCGGCATTGCCGCGCGTGGCTCTTCTTGCGCTACCGGCGTCGCCTCTCCTGCTCGTTCAAGGCCCGATTCCGGCATCGCCCGCCAAGTCCACGTCAACCAGGAGAGTGCCAATACGCCACACGTCAGCAACACACCGATCCAAATCGCCAATCCGGTGGACGGCCTCGAATTCCCTGTTTTCGGCACCTGCCCGATCCTCGGTCGACGATCGTTCCCGACCACCTTCAAGCGACAAAGCAAGCTGAGAGTATATCGCTGCTGAATCACCGCGGGTGCAAATCGAATCCTGTCGCGCTGCCGCCGAGATGCTGAGAATCGCCGTCCGACAAGTCTCGATCCCCCGGGGAACGAAACGGTTGCACCCGATATGCTTGCTGCGCGTCAGCGCCCCGGTCGGCGGGATGATACTAGGTCACCAGTACGAACTCCGGATTCGTCTCGAACGCCGCAACGAAATCGAACGCCTGCGCGGGATCGTTGTCCTGCCCGCCCTGCCATCCGTGCCAGGGGTACTCGACCGCGCCGTTGGGCCGCATCCGCGGCCGCCGGGTCGATGCGTCGATGGCGAAGAACGGGCCGTGTTCCTGGCCGCGGCACATCGGGAACCGCTTCCTGGGAGCGCCTGGTTCGTCGCACAGGTACATGCCGGCGCCGGTTGCGCCGGCATTGAAGACCCAGTGCGTCTCGGCGAATGCGGGAGCCGCCGGCGACGGGTCCTGGGCATGGTTGTGGGTGGATAGGTCGACGTCCTTGCCGCAGGTCCACAGGTTGACGTAGGTGATCTCCGCACCGGTTTCGTCCAGGAGGTGGAAGCCGGGCGACATGTAGGCTTCCATGCCGTCGAAGAGATCGGTGAACGCGCCGAACTTCTCGTCGAAGCGCTCCCAGGCGAATGCATCCTGCATGGGGCCCTCGATCCGCAGTGCGGCCATGTCGTGGATGTTCGCCGCAACCTGATCGGTCTCGGTGAATACCGCGAAGACGGCGCCCTTGGTACCGGCCTGAAGACCCTGCGTTTCGACTGCCGTTTCCCGGACTGCGAAAGGATCGGCGAATGGCTTGCGGCCGATGTTCACGAGTTCTCCGGTCACCACCTTGACGTAGTGACGGCCGGCGGACGGGTCGAGGTCAAGCGCCTGCCCGCTGCCGAGCCGCGCGAACTGAATGGACCAGCCCGCCACTGTCCAGGTGTCGGAAACGACGGGCTCTCCCGCGGCCAGGTCGCCGCCCAGGGCGATGTCCAGCCCGGCTCTTTGGGTTGCGCGCCACGCCAGGGCGTTTGGCCCGGCTTCGGCGATCGGGGAAATCGGTCTTTTGTGCATGCTTGTCTCGCGGTAGGGCAGGTAGTTGGAGCGTCTTTCGGAATCGCCGCTTGCCGCTACGGCACGAGCGTGCGCTCGCGCCAGGATTCATCGGCCAGGCTCCAGAGGCGGCGGTCGTGCAAGCCGCTGTCATGATTGACGTCCAGCCGCTCGATCCGGTGGGGTACGAGGTAGAGTCCGCGGGCGGAGTCCGGGGCCACCAGTGGGTTCGGCACCGGGGCCGCCGCCAGTTCCGCCAGCAACTGTTCGCGACACTCCACAACGGAACTCTGAGGCCGCTCTTCGTATAGCCAATCGAGCCGTTTCGGAATGTCCGGGCGAAGTTGCCAACTTGCCTTCACGGCATCCGCCGGTACGGGTTCGGTGCGGCACTCCAGGCGATACTGGATGTCGAGAGAAGCAAGGAAAACCACGGCGGCTACGCAATCCATGGACGGCCATTTCGGGCTCGTGGCGTTGACAAATACTGCCAGCCTTTCGTCGAGATCCCGCAGTACGAGCGTGCGCACCTGGGGGTTCCGGCTCGAATCGACGGTGGCCAGGGCGCAAAGTTCCGCGTACGGGTCGTTCAGTTCCCTGGCGCGAGCCCGGTCTTCCTGCAGCCGGCGTAGCGGATTCACTGTTGTGTTGAGTGCATCATAGTCCGGTCTCTGTCGATGATGCGGATCCATCGTTCTTCGCTGATGAACCCGTAGCCCCGGGCGGCGTATTCCTCACCCAGCCCCGATTCGAAGACCTTGCCCAGCGAGAATCCTGCGGCGAGCGCATCGACCACCATCTGCCGTGTGGCACCTATGGTTTCGAGGTTGTGCCTGACGGTCGCCACCTCCTCAGAAATCGATGTGAGTGCCGGTGGCGTGCATGTCGGCGAGCGCCTCCGGCGCGTTCGCCTGGTGCTGTTTCATCACGCGATAGACGAACCCGTGGCCGCTGGCCATCAGGGAGTCGCGCAGCATGTCCTCGCGGTCTACCTCCGCCGCGCGATTGAGCAACCGCTCGAACGCATGGATGAAGCTGTTGGTGTGGCGTGCCCGGATCTCCGTGCCGTAGAACAGGTCGAAACGCCGGCCCGGGTCGCCTTCCTGCAGATGGATCTCGAGCAGCCGCCGCGAAAAGACTTCAGGGTCCCGGGCCGAGGCCGTGGTGAACAGCTTGCTGATTTCCTCGCTGGAAACGGTGCCGTCGCCGGTGGCGCCCTGGCTGGAAATGAACAGCAGCCCGGCAATGGCGCCGAGTTGGTCCCGGACGGTGCTCGCCAGGCGCAGAAACGCTTCCTGGCGCGCATGCTGTTCGCTGGCCGCCATCCTCTCGGACTGGATGATCGCCTGTTCGGCGGCGCGCTTGATCTCCACGGCCTGGGCGCGCAGGGCCTCGGTGTTCTGCTCGAGTTCCCGGTGCTGCAGGAAATAGCCAATCACCAGCCAAAGGAAGGCCAGCGGTGCGAACGCCCCTTCGAGAAAGTTGCCGAGGATGTCGGCCGGCAGGTCGGCGACTTTCGCCCAGCCGACCCTGACGGAGATATACAGCGCGCCAAGCAGCAGCCAGGCCGCGGTCAGCGCCAGGCCCAGCCAGATCCGCCAGTCGAGGCGATTTCGCGGCCGAGGGGCGGCGGGCACTGCCTCAGGAATCGGATTGTTCGCCGTCGCCGTCTCCATCGTCGCTTGCCGCCGCCGGGGGTTCGCCGTTCCGGGCGTCGTCGCGCAATTGCCTGCGGATCTCGCCGATGTCCCGCTGAATCTCGCTCACGCGATAGACGAGGTCGGGCAGCATGTCCGCCACCCGCCACACCAGGTAGGCGATGGCCAGCAGCGCCACAAACGAGAGAAATGCCATGTCGGATACCTGCGCAGTCCGCTTCCCGAAGGGGCACATATACCTGTTGCATCCGCCCCAGTCCAGCAAGCCCGTGTTGTTAGCCGGAACCGACGCCGCTCCCCGCCGGTGACGGATTCCATGGCGGAAACCGGAGCCGGTTGACTGGTTAGCGGACGCTCGGCCCGGTACCGTTGACGGATATGGGGACATCGTCGAGATCGTTGGCGGAGTTTCACGAGCGGCTGGCGGAGATTTTCGGCCCGGCGGCTCCCGGGGTGCTGCGGTCGATGACGCATCCCAAGAGGCAGGCCTATTGGCTGAACCCGCTTGTTGCGCGACCGCCGGAATTCGAGCCCCCGGGCAAGCCCGTCCCGGGATTGGACGGCATGTTCAGCGTCGCAGCCGACCTGCGGGAGGCAATAACCCGGCACGAGGGTGCCCGGGACGGTTGGCTGTACCCGATGAACCCGTCGAGCCTCCTTGCCGTGGAAGCCCTCGCCCCCCGTCCCGGCGAGGAGGTGCTCGACCTGGCCGCGGCGCCGGGCGGCAAGACGGTGTTGCTGGCCGCGCGGATGCGAAACTCCGGACGGATCGCGGCCGTGGAGCCCGTCAAGGGCAGATTCCACCGGCTACGCGCCAACCTGGAGCGTTGCGGCGTCTCCAACGCGCAACTCTACCTGGCGGACGGACGCACGATCGGACGCAAGGTTCCGGAGCGATTCGACCGCGTACTGCTCGATGCCCCCTGTTCCAGCGAAGCTCGCATCCGGCTCGACGACCCCTCCACACACGCCCATTGGAAACCGCGCAAGATAACGGAAGCCAGCACCAAGCAGGCCGGCCTGCTGCGGTCAGCCTACCGTACGCTGAAACCCGGCGGCCTGCTCGTGTATTGCACCTGTTCCTTCGCACCGGAAGAAAACGAGCTGGTCGTGAACCGGCTCTTGAAATCCGAAACGGGCGCCGATCCGGAACCGCTCGAATTCACCGGTGTGCCAAAAATCGTCGGACCGAAAGAGTGGCGGGGCCAGATTTGCGACTCCCGGCTCAAGCGGGCAGTGCGTGTGCTGCCGGACGACCTATGGGACGGCCTATTCGTCTGTCGAATCCGCAAGTCGAAAAGTTGCTGAATCCTCATTGACCGGCGAAATTTCGGCAATCACCACATCCGCTGTTCCCAGGGCGGCAGTGATGTCCTGGAGTATCACGCCCGGCCGATAAACGTCGTCGGCATGCTCGGCGTCGAAACCACCGTCTTCACGAATCGGCTTGCGGCTGCGACTTGTACTAATAGTGCAAATGAAAAGAATTTTCATTATATATCAATAAGTTAAGGTTGACTTGACGGGACTGGGCAGGCATAAAGCCATTAGGTTTGGTTGGCACGGCCACTCCATTTCCTTCAGGCAGCGGTGGTGCAGCGATCGATTGAAGTATCGGGTGTTTTCGCCGTGGTCGGCGGCGAGCGGCGAGATGGGCGGGAGGGTCCCGCAACAGGACGTCGAGATAGTGAAGTGAGGGGCGAAGTTTCGAACCGCGTGGACTCAGAGGGCACCGGGGTGGCCGGCCTGTCCGAAGATTCCCTCAAGGTGGGTCGCTATTTTCCGACCCACATTTTTTCCCTGAAGGTTCCGGACAGCGAGGTTCTGAACGAGCGGTTGATCGAGGCGATCTACGCCGCACGGGAACGCGACGGGACAGGGGTGCGCAAGTCGAACTACCCGCAAATGGGAGGGTGGCATAGCCAGACCAAACTGCACAAGGACGCCGCGTTTGCGGGATTGGTTCAATACGTCGACGCGGCCACGGACATGATGTGCCGCAAACTCGGATATCACGGATCCTACCGACTGAACATCGGCTCCATGTGGTCGATCGTCAATCCACCGGGTGGTTCGAACCGTGCCCACATTCATCCCGGCTGTATCTGGAGCGGCGTCTATTACGTCCAGGCACCGAAGAACTCGGGCCGACTCGAGTTCATCGATCCGCGCACCCAGAATCTGATGACCCGCGCCAGGTACATTCCGGACACAAAGCGCCCACGCGACTGCTGGACGAAGGTCCGATTCAAACCCGTGGCCGGAAAAATGCTGATCTTCCCCAGTTGGCTGTACCACGGCGTGGGTCCGAACAAATCCGGTGCCGACGGGAAAGACGCGGATCGGATAATCGTGAGCTTCAACCTGTCTCAGGTGAGGCGGAGATAGCCATGCGCGGAAACGCCGGCGATACGAATTCCCCTCCCACCGCTCGAACTGCTCTCCTCCCGCATCGCCAAGTGAGTGACCCGGCATGACATCCGACAAGCCTTCCGTCCTTCAGCAACTGGTCGTGTTTGTAGCTGCGATCCTGATCAGCCTGTTTCCGAGTTTTCTCGGCGGCAAAGTCCCCTCGGTTCTGGGCGTACAGGAAGCGTACGCTGACGACGGCGATGGCGACGAGGACGATGACGAAGATGATGACGACGACGATGAGGACGACGATGAGGACGAGGACGATGAC
>CAZWZH010000012.1:0-28623 GCA_964638775.1 uncultured Pseudomonadales bacterium | reverse complement strand
ACGACGATGAGGACGACGATGAGGACGATGACGACGGCGACGAGGGGGACGAAGGCGACGAGAACGATGAAGGGGATGAGGGCGACGAAGGCGACGAGGACGACGAGAATGACGAAGGCGATGAGGACGACGAAGGCGATGAAGGCGACGAAGGCGATGAGGGGGATGCGGGGGATGAGGGTGGAACGAAAAGCGCTCCCTGGGTTCCTTTGCAGTCTGTGGCGCCGCTGGTTCCGTCCACGGCCGATCTTTCACGCCAGGGTTTCCTGCGCCTGATCAATCATTCACCGAAGTCCGGTCAGGTGCTCGTCAGGCCGATCGACGAATCCGGCAAGCGGTACGGATCCGTCAACCTGTGGCTCGGCTCGGGTGAGACTGCGCACTTCAATTCGGACGACCTGGAGCGGGGCAACGCGAACAAGGGGTTGACCGGCATCGGCGGCTCCGGCGAGGGGGACTGGCGCCTCGAACTGCTGACGGAACTGGATATCGAGGTGTTGTCCTACATCCGGGGGAACGATGGATTCCTGACAGCGATGCACGATGTCGTTCCGGGCACCGCAACCAGCCATTGGGTGGCCGTTTTCAATCCGGGCAGCAACATCGAACAGCGGAGCCTGCTGCGTTTGATCAATCCGGGCGACGAGCCTGCCGAGGTTTCGATCACGGGTGTGGATGACCATGGCGATTCGCCGGGCAGCGTGGTTGAAGTCGCCGTTGAACCGGGGGCCGTCGTGACACTGTCGGCAGCGGGCCTGGAAGACGGTGTGGGTGTGGAAGGATTCCTGGGCGACGGCACGGGCAAATGGCGCCTTACCGTGGAATCGAGCCGGCCCATCGGCGTGATGAACCTGCTCAGCAGCCCGACGGGGCACCTCACGAATCTATCGACCGTGCCGGTGAAGGAAGCGGACGGCAAACACAGGGTGCCGCTGTTTTCCCCCGCGTCGGACAGCGCGGGCCGTCAGGGATTCGTGCGGGTCATCAACCGGAGCGCCCGGGCGGGTGAGGTTCGTATCGCCGCATTCGACGATAGCGACTGGTCCTACGATCCGCTTGCGCTCAACCTGCCCGCCAACCACGCGGTGCACTTCAATTCAGACGATCTCGAGGTGGGCAGCGACGGCAAGGGGCTTTCCGGCCACACCGGCCCGGGCGAAGGGAACTGGTACCTGGAACTGGCCAGCGATCTGGACATCGTGGTGTTGTCGTACATTCGCCACCCGGACGGCTTTCTCACCTCGATGCACGACCTCGCCCCGAAAGTGGGAACCCGGTACGTGGTGGCGATTTTCAACCCGGCCAGCAATATGAACCAACAGAGCAGCCTCCGGCTGGTGAATCCCGGCACGGAGGCCGCGGATGTCAGGATACGGGGGGTCGACGACCGGGGCGTGGGGTCGGACTCGGAGGTGCAAGTGACCGTACCGGCAGGCGATTCACTGACCCTGACATCGGAACAGCTCGAATCCGGCGTGGGGGTGCAGGGAGCGCTCGGCGATCATTCCGGGAAATGGCGGCTGTCCGTGGAGTCGAACCGCCCGATCCAGGTGATGAGCCTGCTGGAGAGCCCCACGAAGCACCTGACCAATCTTTCGACCTCGCGGGGCGAAGCGGGCGCCGATGTGGAATAGATGGCGAGCCCGAAAACGATGAGCTGAAAATTGAATCCATGCGAGGGTGTTCCATCAAAGCAGCTTCGGCGCCATCAGCATCTCCAGATTGGCCTGGCCGAACGCCAGGCTGTCGAGACCCCCGAACCACTGCAGGCGGGCGATGCCGAAAGTCGGCAGGTTGTCGATCGCCCGTGCCCCCGCGAGCAGGTTGATGCAGTCCGTCATGCCCGGGTTGTGGGCCACCACAGCCACGGCGTCGATGCCGGCGGGGGTTTCCCTGACCACGTCGAGGATCGTCTCGGGCCAGGCGCCATAGAGCCTGTGGTCGGTGACCAGCCGGGCGCCGGGGAAGGCGCCCCGGACGAACTCTGCTGTGGCCAGCGCCCTCATCGCATCGCTGGTCCAGATCCAGGACGGCCCGTACGCCTGGTTGCGCAACCAATCCTGCATCCTCGGGCCGTCCCGGCGGCCCCGGCCGTTCAGGGGCCGGTCGAAGTCGGACAGGCCCCGGTCGACCCAGGACGACTTGGCGTGGCGGATGAGCCAGAGGCGCATGCGGGTGTGCCGTCCGCTACCAGATGGAGAAGAACTCCTCCAGGGCCTGGATCTGGCCCCCGGAGGCGGAAGAGGGGACGATGATCGGCGTCTTGATGCCCGCGTCGAACCAGGCCTCGATACCGTCGCGCACCTTGCTTGCGGAACCGAACAGCGTAGTGTCCGCGAGCCAGCGGTCGGAAAGGCAGGCCGCCACATCGTCGTGGCGCCCGTCGGCGAGCGCCGCTTCCACCGCGGCCATCTCGTCCTCGTAGCCTGCCTCCCGCCAGTAGTTGCGGTAGTTCGGCAGGTAGGCATATGAACTGAGCGTGCGCCGGTTCACGGCCATCGCCGCGGGCTCGTCGTCGCTGATGCAGGTGGGAATCATGTTGCCGATGAAGAAGCGCTCCCCCGTGCGCGCTTCCTCGCTCAGGTTGGCCAGCGACGCCGCCATGTGCGTGCGCGCGCCGTTGGCGAACACCAACCCGTCGGCGATCTCCTCGGCGAGGCGGATCATCCTGTCGCGCAGCGCCGCGAGCACGATGGGCGGCAACTGCCCGGCACGGGGCACGGCCTTCAGGTCGGCCACGAACTTGCGGATGTCGGCGATTGGCTTGCCCGGGGTGACGCCGAGGCGGTCCATGGCGGGCGCATGGCTCACGCCGATACCGAACCGGAAGCGCCCGTCGGAAACCTCGTGAATGAAGGAGGCCGTCTGCGCGAAATCGTTGACGTGCCGGGTGTAGATCGGCGTGATCGTCGTGCCCAATTGCACGTGCCGTGTTCTCTGCGCCATGGCCAGGCAGAGCGACAGGCTGTCGCCCAGGCTCGGCCCGTAAATCGCCGGGAAACCTCTCTGCTCGATTTGTTCGGCGATCTGGAGGGTCTTTTCCCTCCGCCCGGGAATCGCGGCAAGACTGACTGCCGGCATGCGAATCGACATGTTTCCTCCTCAGGAGCAACTGTTCATGATCAGGTGCGGTTAGAACCAGCGGTGTCGCGAGGTGCGGCGGGGCGCCTGGGCCTGGTGGGCCTGCATGTAGTCGTCCCGCTTGAAGAACTTCACCAGTACGAGGCCCGCGACGAATCCGCCGATGTGCGCCCAGAAGGCGACGCCGCCGCCGGACGAGCCGAGTCCGGGCAGGCCGCCGACAATCTGGATCAGGAACCAGTAGCCCAGCATGAACATGGCGGGTACGGCGATGGTGGTGATGTAGAAGCCGAGAAAGATCAGCGTGTGCACGTGGTGACGGGGATACAGCAGCGCGTAGGCGCCCATCACGCCGCCGATGGCGCCAGATGCGCCGACCATCGGGATGGGGCTCGAGGGGTCGGTGAGGATCTGCGCGAACGCCGCGGCGGCGCCGCACAGGAGATAGAAGGCGATAAACCGGAACGGGCCCATCACGTCCTCGATGTTGTCGCCGAACACCCACAGGAACCACATGTTGCCCAGAATGTGGAACCAGCCGCCGTGCATGAACATGGAGGTCAGCACGGTTTCCGGGTTCGGCCCGTCCAGCCGGCACATCAGGTTGTTGCCGACCGGAATCGCATGGCCCGTGTCGAGGTGGCCCAGCAGGTCGCCCGGCACCAGGCCGTAGAGGCACAGCGATTCGGCCAGGGCGTAGCCGCCGCCCAGGCCCTGCACGAAGAGCCACACCATGCCGTTCAGCACGATGATCGCAATGACGGCAACCGGTTTGTGGACCCGCGGGTTTTCGTCTCTCAGCGGAAACATGTCATGTCTCTATTGTAGCCCGGCCTATCCATGAACAGGTCGGGCCGGGGCCCGGCGGCGTCATGTTAACAGGGCGGTGAGCGCTGCGACGAGGCGGGAGTTCTGTTCTGGCGTGCCGATCGTGATCCGCAGCTTGTCCTTGAGTCGAGGTGCATCGAAGTAACGAACGAGAATGCCGCGCTCCTTCAGCGCCAGATAGATGTCCCGCGCAGTCAATGAAGACCTGGCAGGTGCCTGCGCCAGCAGGAAATTGGCCTGGGAGGGGGGCGCGGAAAACCCGAGGACCGCCAGTTGGTCGGCGAGGCGGTCCCGGGAGCCGCGTACCGCCGTCCAGGTGTTTTCCGCGTGTTCCCGGTCCAGGAACGCGGCGAGCCCCAGCCCCTGCCCGAACGCGTTGACGTTGTAGCTGTCCCGGGTCTTGGTGAGCATGGGTTCGATCAGCCCCGCCTGTCCCAGCACGTACCCCAGGCGCAGTCCGGCCAGGCTGTAGCCTTTCGAGAACGACCGGAGGATCAGCAGGTTGTCGATGCTGTCCAGAAGGCCGACCGCGTCGTAGTTCAACCCCGGATCGACGAAATCGACGTAGGCTTCGTCGATCAGCAGCACGCCATCGAGCTCCCTGGCCAGATCGCGGACATACCCGGCATCGAACAGGCAGCCCGACGGCGCGTGCGGGTTCGGCAGGCACGTCAACTGCGCTCCTGCCGCGTTCATGCGCCGGGCAAAATCCGGGGGCGGCAGCCACTTTGCGGTCAGCTCGGCTTCGGCCACCGGCGCATCGTGCACCTGGGCGAGTACCGGATAGAGGGAATAGGTCGGCAGCGCGGTGCCGAGGGGCGATCCGGGCTCCACGAAAGTGGTGATCGCCATGCGCAGCCCCTCGTCGCCACCGTTGGCGACAATCACGTTGTCGCTCCCCAGCCCGTGGTGTTTCGCCAGTGCGGTACGCAATGCATCGGCGGTCGGCTGGGGGTAGGTGCGCAATGTCCCGGTGTCGAAGGAGGCCAGCGTTGTCTGTACCGCGGGGCTCGGCGGATAGGGGTTCTCGTTGGTGTTCAGTTTGCAGGTATCGGTATCGGTCGGCTGCTCCCCCCACACATAACCTTGCATCCGGCGGATGTTGTCGCGCTCGTAGGTCATGCGTCCGACTGGCCCGCTTCGGCCTCCGCCGCCTTGCGTGGGGCGGGCTGCGCGGGGCCCAGCAGGTGCGCCAGCCACTCGGTGGAGGGGTTGGCCTCCAGGGCGATCTTTGCGGTCATGGTCAGGGGCACCGAGAGCAGCATGCCCACCGGCCCGAGTATCCATCCCCATAAAACCAGGGAGAGGAAGACGACCAGCGTGGATAGCCCCAGGCCCCGCCCCATGAACCGCGGTTCGACCACGTTGCCCATGCCGACGTTGACCACGGCGTACCCGGCCGCCGTCAGCAGCGCGAAACCGGGGCCGAGTTGCACCAGCGCCAGCAGTACGGCGGGAATGGCGGCGATGATCGAGCCGATGGCCGGCACGAAATTGAGCAGGAAGGCAAGCAGCCCCCAGAGGACGGGGAAATCGACGCCGAGTATCGCGAGGTAGCCGGTTACGACGAGGCCCGTGACCAGGCTCACGGTGGTCTTGATGGCGAAATAGCGGTTCACGTTCTCGGCGAAGCGCGTGAAATAGGGCATGGAGCGGTCGGCATCGCTCAGCACATCGCGCAGCTTGCGCGGGAAACTGGTCGCTTCGGCGAGAATGAAGATCACCGTCAACAGAATGAGAAAACTGTTCGACAGCACGCCGCCGAGGCCGGCCACGGTGTTGCCTGCCAGGGCCAGGGCCTCGCCCGGATTGAAGTTTTCGATCAGGAGGTTTCGGGAAAGTTCGATGCCGTAGCCGCCGAGCCAGTTGATCGCCTCCGTGAAGAGCGCCGTCAGGCGTTCCTGGTAGAAGGGAAGTTTCTGGGTGAACGCGCCCGCGGATTGCGCCACCAGGGCGCCGGCCCCCAGGAGAATGACCACCATGGCGGTCATCACGATGCCGATCGCCGCCCAGCCCGGTACCCGGTGCCGCTCCAGCCAGAACATGGGGGTGGCTGCGATGGTGGCGATGAAGGCCGCGAGCAGGAAGGGCACCGCCAGGTCTTCCGCGGCCTTGAGGCCGGCTGCGACCACGACCAGCGAAGCGAATATGACGATGCCCTTGCCGGAACCCAACGCGATGCCCTCGGATTTGCGTGGCGATTCTAGCACCGCACACCCTCTCCAATTGTGGGCCAGGATGTTGTGCCGGCCATCCCGCTGGCGGCGAGGCGGTGTTTACCAGGAGTTGCGCAGTTCCCTCAGTTTCAGGAATACGGCCTCGGGCGTGGGCTCGTCGTCCATGTCGGGGAAGGCTTCCTTCAGTTTGCCGATCACGCTTGGGCTGGTCAGGCGGAAGAACGTGTTGATGTCGCGTTCCAGGGCGATGGTGGTAACCAGTGGATTGGCCGGGTCGTGGGTGCCGTCCAGCTCGCCCAGCAGGTTTGCCGCGGCCTCGTTGTCCGGTTCGCGGTCGAGGGTGAAGCCGAGGTTGTTGGTGATGTAATCGTGGCCGGGATAGACGAGGGTGTCTTCCGGGAGGGCGTCGAGCTGGGAGGCGAAGGTCTTGTACAGCTCTTCCGGGTAACCGCCGTTGTGGCAGTTGCCGGCGCCGGCATTGAACAGGGTGTCTCCGGAGAAGAGCGCGGGCGTGTCGGTCTTCGAGAGCAGGCAGATGTGGCTCATGGTGTGACCCGGCGTGTCGAGGGCGAGCAGTTCGACGCTCTTGCCGACCTTGACCACGTCGCCGGCGTTCAGGCCCACATCGATGCCGTCGATGCGCGAGCCGGCGTTGGCGTGGGCGAGCAGCTTCGCGGAGGTGGCCGCAATCACCGCATCGTTGCCGCCGGTGTGGTCGGGGTGTTCGTGGGTATTGAGCACCTGGGTGATCTCCCAGCCTTTTTCCCTGGCTCGGCCGAGGCATTTCTCATGGTCCAGGGGGTCGACGGCGATGGCCTCGCCGGTCTCGCCGCAGGCGATGAGATAGTTGAAGTTCCGATAGGCGTTGCCCGTCCAGATCTGCTCGACGATCACGTTGCGCTCCTTTCCGTTCCTCCAGACCCCTATCGTACTAGAGATCGGGCTGCGTGCACGTCACCGGATGGCCGAGAAACGCCTCGATGTCGGGCAGGTTGAACGCGTCGTCCTCGGAGACAAGGCTGATGCTGATGCCCTCGGCGCCGGCGCGCCCGGTGCGGCCGATGCGGTGCACGTAGTCTTCGGCGTCTTCGGGCAGGTCGTAGTTGATGACGTGGCTGATGCCTTCCACGTGGATGCCGCGGCCTGCCACGTCGGTGGCCGCCACGTATCTGGTCTTGCCCTCCTTGAAGCGGTTCAGGGTGGCGATGCGCTTGCGCTGCGGCACGTCGCCGGCCAGGGGTTCGCACTTGATGCCGCGGGCGTTCAGGGCCTGGCTGAGGCGGTGGGTGCGGTCGCGGCGGTTGCTGAAGATCAGTGCCCGCTCGGGCTCTGCCGCAGCGAGGAAGTCGCCGACGAGGCGGGTCTTGGCCTCGCCGGCCACGAGCCAGAATTTCTGCTCCACCGTGTCGACGGCCACCGACTCCGGCGCGATGACGATGTGCTCGGGCTCCAGCGTCCAGGACGCGGCGAGCCGCATCACGTCGTCGTTGAAGGTGGCGCTGAAGAAAAGGGTCTGCCGCGAGCGCTTGTGCGGGGTGCGGTAGACGATGCGCCGCACGTCCGGGATGAAGCCCATGTCGAGCATGCGGTCGGCCTCGTCGATGACCAGGATCTCTACGGAGCGCAGCTCGATGTGGCCGCGGTTCAGGAAGTCGATGAGGCGGCCCGGCGTGCCGATCAGGATATCGGTCGGGCTGGAGCGGAGAGCGTCGAGCTGCTTCTGGAAGTCGATGCCGCCGACGACGCAGCGGACGGTTTCCTGCATGTGGATGCCGAGATCGTTGGCGTCGCTCTCGATCTGCATGGCCAATTCCCGGGTCGGCGCCAGCACCAGCGCCCGGGGCCGCGCCGGGCGGTTGTCGGCGGGCGCATGCCGGGGCTGTTCCCACAGGTGCGTGAATATGGTGATGAGGAACGCCGCCGTCTTGCCGGTGCCGGTCTGTGCCTGGCCGGTCACGTCGTAGTCGGCGAGGCTGAGGGGCAGCACCTGGCTCTGGATGGGGGTGCAGTGCTCGTAGCCCAGGTCGTCGATGGCCCGCATCAGGGGCGGCGGCAGCGCGAAATCGTGGAAGGTGTCGGGGTTGGCGGGCGTCCCGTCGTCCGCCGACACCCTGGTGTGGGCTGCTGCCCCGCTGTCGGCGCTGCCGGTCATGCCTTGCCGCGCAGTTGTTGCACACAGGCCAGTTGCACACACCGGGTCAGCACACCCATGGCCGTTTGCAGGTCGTCGCCGACGGTGAAGGTGGGTGCGATACGGATGTTGCGGTCGTCCGAATCGCGGCCGTAGGGGAAGGTGGCGCCGGCGGGGGTGAGCTTCAGCCCCACGTCCCTGGCCAGGTCGACAACCCGGGCCGCGGCGCCGGGAAGGACGTCGAGGGAAACGAAATAGCCGCCCTTCGGCTTCGTCCAGGTGGCGATGCCGAGACCGCCGAGTTCCTGTTCGAGAATCCGGTCCACCAGTTCGAACTTGGGCTTCAGCAGTTCCGCGTGCCGTGCCATGTGCTCCTCGATGCGCCCGGCCAGGAACCGCGCGTGCCGGAGCTGCGAGACCTTGTCCGGGCCAATCATCATGACTTCCAGCGTTCGCTGCAGCGCACCGAGCAGCGCGTCCGACCCGGCGCAGAAGGCGAGGCCGCCGTTGGCGTAGGTGATCTTCGAGGTGGAGGCGAACAGGGCCACGTGGTCTTCGGTGCCGGCCGCCAGGGCCAGTTGGTACAGGTTCGCCAGCGGCGCAGACGGGAACTCGAAGTCGTGCACCGCGTAGGCGTTGTCCCAGAGCACGACGAAATCGTCTGCCGCGGCCCGTTCCGGGAGTTCCGCCAACGCAGCTACGGTCGCGTCGCTGTAGATGCAACCGGTGGGATTGGAATACTTGGGAACGCACCAGATGCCCTTGACCGACGGGTCCTCCCGGGTTAGCGCGTGAATGGCGTCCATGTCGGGGCCGGAGTCGAGCATGGGCACGGCGAGCATGTGGATGCCCAGCTTCTCGCAGACGGTGAAGTGGCGGTCGTAGCCGGGGGCGGGGGCCAGCATTCTGGGTGGATCGCTCGATGACCAGCGGCGTTCGTCGCCCCAGAGCCCGCGCCTCAAGGCCGTTTCCACGACCTGGAACATCAGGAAAAGGCTGGAGTTGCCGGCGGCGAACACCCGGCCCGGTTCGACACCGAGCAGTTCCGCTCCGAGCGCCCGGGCTTCGGGCAGGCCGCGCAGGGCGCCGTAGTTGCGGGCGTCGGTGCCGTCCGTGGCCAGGTAGCTGTCCGGAGGCTCGTCGATGGCGGCGCTCACGGCAAGCTGGTCCGGGCCCGGTTTGCCCCGGGTCAGGTCGAGCGAGAGCCGGTTGGCCCGTTGCAGGTCGAGGTCGCGCTGGAGCGTTGCCTCGAGGTCCGCGAGTTCTTGGGGCGACCGGTCGGCTAGGGGGGTCATGGGTTCACTCCAGGCCCGCCGCTTCGTCGCAGTCGAGCATCAGGTTCAGGTTCTGTACGGCGGCCCCCGCCGCGCCCTTGCCGAGGTTGTCGTAGCGGGCGCTGAGCAGCATGCGGCGCTCGTTGCCGAACACCGCGATCTCCAGGCGGTTGGTGCCGTTGCAGGCGGTAGGGCTCAGGTAGCCGCCGTCCAGCGCCTCGTCGGCGGGAAACGGCAGCACATCGACGAAGCGGGCGCCGGCGTAGGCCTCCGCCAGTATTCGCCGGACGTCGGCGGGCGCCGTGCCGGCGGAGACCTGCTCGCCGAACAGGGGTATCTGGGTCACCATGCCCTTGTAGAAATTACCGACGATAGGGGAGAAAAGCGGTTCCCTGACGGTTCCCGCGTAGCGCCGCATCTCCGGTAGGTGCTTGTGCGCCAGTTCCAGGGAATAGGGACGCGCTCCCCAGGCTTCCCGCTGTTCCGTATCCAGCGCCCGGTACGCCTCGATCATCTTCCTGCCGCCGCCGGAATAGCCGGACAGCGCATGCACCGACAGCGGAGTCGCGGCATCGAGCAGGCCGGCTTCGATCAACGGGCGAATGGCCAGGATGAAGCCCTGGGGGTAGCAACCCGGGTTGCTCACCAGCCGGGCGCCGGCGATGGCGGCGGGCTGTTGCGTCGAAAGCTCGGGCAGGCCGTATGCCCAGCCGGGGTCGGTGCGGTGCGCGGTGCTGGCATCGATAAGCCGGCAGCCGGGGCCGGCGAGCCGCACGGCCTCGCGGGCCGCGTCGTCCGGCAGGCAGAGGATGGCGACATCGGCGCTCTGCAGCAGGCAGCGCCGCGCCGCGTCACGCTTGCGGTCGGCTTCGGCGATGACAAGCAGTTCGATATCGGCGCGGCCGCGCAGACGGCCGGCGATCTCCAGCCCCGTGGTGCCTGCCTGTCCGTCGATGTATACCTTGACCGTCAATGCCGAATACCGTGCCCTATGGGCGCGGCATTCTACCAGCGGAAGCGGGATGCAAGCAGGCGGTTGCCGATATCAGGCGCCCCTGCGGTCGAGCGAGACGCGCAGGGCGTCGGTCACCACGGCGTTCAGGGTGAGGCCTTCCCGGCGGGCGTAGAGCATGGCGCGACGGTGCAGGTCGCGCCCCGGCCGGACGTTGAAGCTGCCCTTGAGCGGCACGTCCGGCGCGCGTTCTTCCACCTCGCAAAGTTGCAGATAGTCGTCGACCGCTTCGCGAAACGCCTGTTTCAGGCTTTTCGCATCGTCGCCCTCGTAGGTGACCAGGTCGCGGATGAACTCCAGCTTGCCGTGAAACGTCTCGTCTTCACCGCTGTAGAGAACCGAGCCCAGAAAGCCGCGGTATTCCAGCATGTTGCTCATATGAGTTTCGCCTCGGTCAGCAGACGCGTTATGTCGTCGATCAGGTACATTTTCACGATGTTTCCCGGATGGGGCCTGTGCACAAAGATCGTCGGTGCATTCGGGTGGACGAATCGAACCCTTGAGCCGGAAGTTCTGCCCGGCTTGACTTCAATGTAACCGACTCCTTCAAGCAGCCTCCGCAATTCAGCCCAGGTGAAATCCCTTGGGCGACTTTGAAATCGCCTTTCGAGCTTGTGGAGCCGTGTCATCTGGTAACCCGGCTTGTTTGCTCGTGGGGAAAATCATAGCCGATCCGTCGACGTTTGCAACTAATTGTAGTTGCCTTTCCAGTTGGTTTCGACACGCCGGCCGCTCCGCTGATGCTGAATGGCGGCGACGATAGCCAACAGCGGGCTCACCGTATGTAGGACATTGCCGCGCATGAGCGCTTTCCGACACACGATTGGGCGCGCGATCTTCGCGCATCTGCGCCTGTCATGGGGCGGGTGACGACGTTGCCGTCCGCGTCGACGAAGTGATCTCCGCGCGTGTGCGCCTGTAAGGCGCCTGCACGCCGAAGGTCCGGTTCGTGTTCGTGCGCTGTTCGCGCTGTTTCATAAGCGATAGATGGTCGCGCTTGCCGTATAACTCGTCGAGCGTCGATTTCAGGGGCCGGTCGGGGTGCCAGCGTCGGGCCAGGTGAATGAATCGCAGCGTGCGGAAAGCGTCGAACCACTGGTGCATGGCCTTGCGAAGCGTTTGCGGGTGCCTGTATTGCGCTTTTGCGCGCTCGAGCCGGTGGAAGAATCCGAGTTCTTCGAGCAGGGAGCGGGTGCGGGATTGAATGGGGTCGCCCTGGTCGATGAACTCGATGGCTTGGCGCAGGAGGTCGAAGGACTCGTGTGCATAGCTGTTGAAAGTCGCGACATCGCCCATGGCCCGCAGTGCGGGCCCGGTTCCGAACGGGACGCGGTTCGAGAGCCTGGCGCGGATGACGATTTCCGGACAGATGGCAGCGAATACGGGCGCGACCTTGGCGGCCTTGTTCAGGAGATAGAAGTCTTCGCCGGCGTTGCGCCTGGGGATGCCCCGCACCTTGGCATACACCTCCGCGTGGATCGCGATGGTGCTGCCGATGGTATGGAATGCGTACGGCGAGCCGGCGTATCTCAGCCGGTCGACGTAGTAACGCAGATGGAGTTCGTAGCGCTCGGCTCGGGCCGCAAGCGGTCCGGCGGCCTCGTGGCGAAAGGGCATGACCAGGCTGCCGGGCCGTGCAGGAGGGTGGTGGAGGTAGGACGGGGGCAGGCGCACATCGGCATCGGTGAAATAGAGCCAAGGCGAACGGAGCGTGCCGCGGCTAAACAGGGCGCAGGCGACATCGGCGCCGATCTTGCGCGCGAGCCCCACGCCCTGGCGCCGGGGTATCCGCCTGCCCGGGCTCGCGCAGTCGATGGCGAGCACATCGATGCCTCCGGCAGTGCGAGTCCATCGGAATGCTTCGGTCGTTTCGCCTGCCAGATTCCGCCAGAGCGCCCGGGTTCGAGTCAGCGCCGCGGCGGGTGCATCGTCCGGAGCGTTGACTACGACGATGGCCAGCGGGAATCCTTCAACGGGATCGAGCACGGCGTCGAGACAGCCAGGGTGTTCGTCGTAGCACGGAATGACAATGGCATTGTCGTAGCTGCGGCCGGGAAGCGGCGCGGCGGCGGCCTCCGATTCGCCGTAGCGCGGCAGGTACCTGGAAACAGGGTCAGTGCACACGCGGTTCCAGGGGCAGCGCGGCGACGATGTCGGCCTCCGCGCCGACGAGCGAATGCAGCCGGGATTCAACGGCGTCCGGGTCGCAATATTCCCGGGCGAGGTCAAGAAAAACCGTCCAGTGACGGGCTTCGGCCTGGGTGAGGGCGGTGAAGAACTTCTTCTCCGCACCCTCCGGTAGCGCCTGGGCGACCAGTCCGAAGCGCTCGTGACCGCGGCGTTCGATGATAGAGGCCACCAGCAGGCGGTCGAGCAGGTACAGGTCGGACCCGTGCCGGACGAGCGCATTGAGTTGCCGAACGTAGGGGTCGCGGGTGTCCGGGGCGATGGTCAGGCCGCGTTTTACGAGCAACCGCACCACCTCCCGGTAATGGGACAGTTCCTCGACGGCGAGATCGACCATGGCGTTCACCAGTACCGGCCTGTCGGGGTAGTGAGACGCGAGGGAAAGGGCCATCCCCGATGCCTTCTTTTCGCAGGAGGCATGGTCCTGGAGGAAGCGGTCGAAGTCGCCGAGCACGGCGGCGGTCCAGGCCGGATTCGTCGGCGCGAGATTCATTGCCGGCACCCGGGGGCGGCGTTCACCGGTAGAGGCCGTTCAGCCAATTGCCGATGTCGGCGATCTCCTCGGGGCAGACCTGGTGGCCCATGGCGTATTCGTGCCATTCGACGCGGTAGTTCAGGCCGATCAGCGCTTCCCTCGACGTGATCGCCCGGCCGATCGGGATCATGGGATCGGCCAGCCCGTGGGCCATCAGGATGGGCACGTCGATGTTTGCGAAGCTGATGCGCTCGACCAGCCGCTCGTGGTCGTGCACGTAGGTGGACAGGGCCATGATGCCGGCGATACGCTCGCCATGGCCGAGGCCCAGTTCCAGAGCGATCACCCCGCCCTGGCTGAATCCTGCCAGCACGATTGCCTCGGCCGCCACGCCGGCGGCCAGTTCCCCGTCGATAACTTTGCTGACCAGGCGAACCGATTCATCGATATCCGTCTTGCCGCCGAGGGGCGCACCGGGATCGATGTCGTACCAGGCGCGCATCTCCATGCCGGCGTTGACGGTCACGGAACGCACGGGCGCATTGGGAAACACGAAGCGCAGGGGCTTCTGGACTTGCAGAAGAGGCACGATCGGCTCGAAGTCGTGCGCGTCGGCGCCCAGCCCGTGCAGCCAGATCACGGTGCCGGCGCAGTCGGAACTGCGCGAAGCGCCTTCACCCGGCGTTTGCGGACTCAGGCCACCGCGCGCTTCCACAATCAGGCAATCCAGGCTCACCGTTCTTTGATCCTGTTCTCCAATCTGGACGGGCGCGTTCGCCCATGCAACGCCGAAATCAGCGGGCGGCAGATTAACAGGTTTCCCGCCAATTCAGGATAATGGCGCGATGGACGACGGGTACAACAGGGAGATATCCACCGAATTCGTCAACCTGCGCCCGGCGCTGCGGTTCATGCGGCCGTACGTGAAGCAGGTGGTTATCGCCAGCGTAGCGCTGGTGGTCACCGCGGGGATCACCCTGTCGATCGGCCAGGGGCTCAGGCTGGTCATCGACCAGGGGTTGCGCGGCGGTTCCGATGAATTGCTGGAGCAGAGCATCCTGGTGTTCTCGGTGCTGGTGCTCGGGCTCACCGTCGGCACTTTCGTGCGCTTCTACTTCGTTTCCTGGATCGGCGAGCGGGTGAGCGCCGACATACGCCTGGCCGTGTTCCGCCGGCTGATCCGGCTGCATCCAGCGTTCTTCGAGAAGAACCTGCCCACCGAGATACAGTCGCGCATCACCACCGACACGACCCTGCTGCAGACGGTGATCGGCTCCTCGGTCTCCATTGCGCTGCGCAACATACTGATGTTCGTGGGCGGCGTGCTGCTCCTGATCGTGACCGACCCGAAACTGGCCATGGTGGTGTTCATCAGCGTGCCCTTCGTGGTGGCGCCCATCGTGCTGTTCGGGCGGCGCGTGAGGCGCCTGTCGCGCTCGAGCCAGGACACCATCGCCGATGTCGGGTCCTACGCGGGCGAATCGCTGCGCCACGTGAAGGTGGTGCAGTCGTTCAACCACGAAGATTCGGACGAGGCGGAGTTCGATGCCCGGGTGCACAGGGCGCTTCGGGTCGGCGTGCGACGCATCCGTCAGCGGGCCGTTCTGATCGCCCTGGTCATGCTTCTGGTGATGAGCGCGATTGCGGTGATGCTCTGGGTCGGCGGGCAGGATGTGGTCGCCGGCCGCACCAGCGCCGGCGACCTGGCCGCGTTCATTTTCTACTCGGTGATCGTTGCCGGCTCGGTGGGAGCGATCAGCGAGGTATACAGCGACCTGCAGCGGGCCGCGGGCGCCACGGAACGGCTGGTGGAACTGCTCGATGCGCCGAGCGACCTGCCCGAACCCGCGCACCCCGAACCGCTGCCGGGGCCCCGGAACCTGCGGCTTGCCGCCCGCGGCCTGCGGTTCGCCTATCCCCTGCGCCCGGATGTGGAGGTTCTGCGCGGCATCGATTTCGACATCGCCCCGGGTGAAATGGTGGCGCTTGTCGGCCCGTCCGGCGCCGGCAAGACGACTGTTTTCGACCTGTTGCAACGGTTCTACGATCCGACCGGCGGGGAGATCCTTCTCGAGAGCCAACCGCTCACGGCGTTGCGGCTGGAGGATGTGCGCGATGCCGTGGGGCTCGTGCCCCAGGACCCGGTGCTGTTTGCCGGCACCCTCAGGTCGAACGTGCTGTACGGCAAGCCGGATGCATCGGACGCCGAACTGCGGGAGGCCCTGCGCCTCGCCCATGCGGCGGAGTTTATCGCCACGATGCCGGACGGCCTTGAATCGGTGGTCGGCGAAGGCGGCGTCGGGCTCTCCGGCGGCGAGAAACAGCGCCTGGCGATCGCCCGGGCCCTCTTGACCAAACCGGCGATTCTGCTGCTCGACGAAGCAACCAGCGCCCTCGATGCGGAGAGCGAGAACTACATCCGCATGAGCATCGAGGAACTTAAAGGAAGGTGCAGCATCCTGGTGATCGCCCACCGGCTCTCAACCGTGCGCCGGGCCGACCGCATCCTGGTGCTGCAGGCGGGAGAACTGAAGGCGGACGGCCCCCACGATGCGCTGGTGTGCACCAACGAACTCTATGCCCGCTTCGCCCGCCTGCAGTTCGACGGCTTCGCCGAAGCCCGCTCCGCCGCCGTTTGACTTATGAGCTACGCTACCGAGTACCAGCGCTCGCTGGCTGACCCTCAAGGGTTCTGGCGGGAACGGGCGGCGGAACTGCCGTGGCTCGAGTTTCCGTCCACCGTTCTCGACCGGGACGGGAAGGGCGCCTGGCGCTGGTTCCACGGCGGGGTGACCAACTCCTGCTGGCTCGCCCTCGACCGCCACGTGGACGAGGGGCGCGGCGATACGACCGCGCTGATTTATGACTCGCCGGTCACCGGGCAGGTCGTGGGCTTCACCTTTGCCGAGCTCAAGCGCCGCACCGCGCGTGTGGCCGGCGGCCTCGCCGCGCTCGGCGTCGTCAAGGGCGACGTGGTGGTGATCTACATGCCCATGGTGCCGGAGGCGGTCATCGCCATGCTCGCCTGTGCGCGTATCGGCGCCGTGCACTCGGTGGTGTTCGGCGGATTCGCCGCCCCGGAGCTTGCGAGCAGGATCGACGATGCAGGCCCGAAGGTGGTGTTGAGCGCATCCTGCGGCATCGAGTTCACCAGGGTTGTCGAATACAAGCCCCTGCTCGATGAGGCCCTGCGCATCGCGGATCACGAGGTCGCCCATTGCGTCATGCTGCAGCGCCCCCAGGCGGAAGCGCCGATGATTGCGGGGCGGGACCTCGACTGGAACGAATGGGAAGCTGCGAGCGAGCCCGCCGATTACGTGCCGCTCGATGCCACCGATCCGCTCTACATTCTTTACACGTCGGGCACCACCGGCCGCCCCAAGGGCGTGCTGCGCGACAACGGCGGCCATGCCGTGGCATTGAACTGGACCATGCCCGCCATCTACGGCGTCGATACCGGCGATGTGTTCTGGGCGGCTTCCGATGTGGGCTGGGTGGTCGGCCATTCCTACATCGTCTACGGCCCCCTCATTAGAGGCTGCACGTCGATTCTTTTCGAAGGCAAGCCGGTCAGAACGCCGGATGCGGGCGTTTACTGGCGGGTGATCCAGGATCACCGGGTCGCGAGCTTCTTCGTCGCCCCCACCGCGTTCCGGGCGATAAAAAAGGAAGACCCGGACTGCCGCCTGAAAGACGCCTACGACGTTTCCTCCTTGCGCTACCAGTTCGTGGCGGGCGAGCGCCTGGACCCGCCCACCTACCACTGGCTCGAGAAACACCTCGGCATTCCCGTCATCGACCACTGGTGGCAGACGGAAACTGGCTGGTCCATCTGTGCGAACCTGGTGGGGCTGGAACTGATGGAAACCCGTCCGGGGTCGGTAACGGTGCCCGTGCCCGGGTACGACCTGCGTATCCTCGACGAGAATGGCGCCGACCTGCCCGCCGGCAAGGAAGGCGCGGTTGCGATGCGGGAGCCGCTGCCCCCGGGCAACTTTCCGACCCTTTGGGGCGACCATGACCGCTTCATCGAGGCTTACTGGTCGCAGTTCCCGGGCTACTACCTCACCGGCGACGGCGGTTACCGGGACGAGGACGGCTATGTCTACGTCATGGGCCGCATCGACGATGTCATCAACGTGGCCGGGCACCGAATGTCAACCGGCGAACTGGAGGAAGTGGTGGCCGGCCACCCCGCGGTCGCGGAATGCGCCGTTGTGGGCGTCGCCGATGCCGACAAGGGGCAGGTGCCTCTGGGCCTCGTGGTGCTCAAGGACGGTGTCAACGTGGCCGCCGGAGCGCTCAGGGCGGAACTGGTGGAAATGGTGCGCCGCAACCTGGGCCCTTTTGCGAACTTCAGGCGGGCCTACATCGTGAAACGGCTGCCGAAGACCCGGTCGGGCAAGATCCTGCGCCAGGTGCTGCGCAGGATGATCGACGGCGAACCCTATGTCACGCCGTCGACCATCGAGGATCCCGCGGTTATCGGCGAGATCGCGGAAACCCTGGAGGCAGGGCGTTGACTGCCGCCGTCAAAGAATGTCCAGAACGCTTTCCGGGGGCCTGCCGATGGCCGCCTTGTCGCCGCTCACCACGATTGGCCGCTCGATCAGGACGGGATTGTCGGCCATGGCCTGTATCAGGTCGGCCCTCGCAACGCTCTCGTCGGCCAGCCCCAGTTCCGAATAGGGTGCTTCCCTCTTGCGCATGAGATCTCTCGGTTCCAGGCCAAGCATGTCCAGCAAGGCGCCGATCACCGCTGCGTCGGGCGGCGTGTCGAGGTAGCGGACGATGTTCGGTGAAATGCCCCGTTCTTCGAGCAGCGCCAGGGTTTGGCGGGACTTTGAGCAGCGGGGATTGTGATAGATGGTGATGTCGCTCATAGCGTTGATACCCTTTGGATCGCTGTGCCGCATTTTGCACCAAGTCGGCCGAGGTGTAGTGCAACTGCTTTTCCTGGTAACGGCATGCCTCGGTGGCTGCAGCCCCGAACAGCCGGCGGGGTTGGCCGGGGGTGGCGAGGTGCGTTTTTCCGAGTTGGGTGGGCGCTGGTTGCTGATCAATTATTGGGCGGAGTGGTGCGCGCCTTGCCGGGACGAGATTCCCGAGTTGAATGAACTGCATGAGCGGCGGAATGAACACGGCGTGGAGGTGTTCGGGGTCAACTACGACGAAGTGGGGGGCGAGAAACTGGTGGAGTTGATGGAGCGGATGGATGTCCGCTTTCCGGTTCTCACGGAAGACCCCCGTGCCCGTTGGGGCTACGAGCAACCTGACGTTCTGCCGGTAACCGTCGTCATCGGTCCGGACGGGGAGTTGCGGCAGGAGATGCGCGGCCCGCAGACGCTGGACAGGCTGCTCGCCGCGATCGGCGAACCAGCAGTGCGCTGAGGCTGTTGCCGACCGGCGGGTATCCAAACAGACCCTTCGAATCAGCCGATTGCAAGGCTCGTCAGCGTTTCAATAGCCCGACAAACCACGGCACTTTTGGGAGAGCGTCTGGTGCGATGGACATGGATTCGCCGCTCCGGCGATGGCGGTACTCCACTACGCCGTTCTTCAGGCTGCGCTCGCCGACCGTGATCCGGTGCGGAATCCCCAACAGGTCCGCGTCGGCGAACTTGACGCCGGGCCGTTCGTCCCGGTCGTCGAGGAGTGCATCGATGCCGGCATCGGCGCATTGCGCGAGCAGGACGTCCGATGTGCGGCGCACGGCTTCGGACTTGGCGTAGTTGAGGGCGACGATGTGTACGTCGAAGGGCGCCGTCGGGTCCGGCCAGCGTATGCCGCGTTCGTCGTGGTTCTGCTCGATGATGGCGGCCACCAGGCGGGTGATGCCCATGCCGTAGCAGCCCATGATGGGGGCGCTGTTCCGCCCGTCCCGGTCGAGGAAGGTCGCCTGCATGGCTTCGCTGTAGACGGTGCCGAGCTGAAAGATGTGCCCGACTTCGATGCCGCGCTGGAAGCGCAGCTCGCCCTGACCGTTGGGCGCCTTGTCACCCGGGCGGACATTGCGGATGTCGGCGATTCGTGAATCGTCGAGCGGCACATCCCGTTCCCAGTTGACGCCCCGGTAGTGCCGGCCGTCCCGGTTGGCGCCGCAGACGAAATCGGCGACGGCCCGGGCCTCGGGGTCGACGTAGATGGGCAGGCCTAGTCCCACCGGCCCGACGGAGCCGGGGTTGGCGCCGGTGGCCGCGTGGATTTCCTCATCGGTGGCGAATGCGAACGGATTTGCGATGCCCGGCAGTTTCGCCGCCTTTACTTCGTTCAGCTCGTGGTCGCCGCGCAGCAACAGGGCGACCGCGCCGTCGTCGCCGCGCACGATCATTGTTTTGAGGCAGCGCTCGGGAGGCAGCCCGAGAAACTCGGCGACGGCGGCGATGGTGGTTTGCCCGGGCGTTTCCACTTCCGTCATGTTCTCGGCAGGCTCGGGCGGCTTTTCCGGCGCCGCGGCCCCGGCCCTTTCGAGGTTGGCTGCGTAATCGCCCTCGGAAGCGTAGACGATGACGTCTTCGCCGGACTGCGCCAGTACGTGAAACTCGTGGGAGTTGGAACCGCCGATATTGCCGGTATCCGCTTCCACGGCCCGGAAGTCGAGCTGCAGCCGTTCGAGTATGCGCGAATAGCAGTCGTGCATTTCCCGGTAGGTTTCGTCGAACGATTCCTGGTTTTCGTGAAACGAGTAGGCGTCTTTCATGGTGAATTCCCGCGCCCGCATCACGCCGAACCGCGGACGCACCTCGTCGCGGAATTTCGTTTGAATCTGGTAGAAATTGCAGGGCAGTTGCCTGTAGCTGTGTATTTCCCGACGAAAGATATCGGTGATGATTTCCTCGTGGGTGGGCCCGAGGCAGAAGTCGCGCTGGTGCCGGTCTTTCATGCGCAGCAATTCGGGGCCCATCTTTTCCCAGCGATTGCTCTCCTGCCATAACTCGGCGGGCTGCACGACCGGCATCGATACTTCCTGGGCGCCACTCGCGTTCAGTTCTTCCCGGGCGATTGCCTCGATCTTGCGAATGACCAGGAGCCCCAACGGCAACCAGGTATAAAGCCCGGCAGCAACCGGGCGCACCAGGCCGGCGCGCAGCATCAGCCGGTGGCTCGCCACTTCCGCCTGAGCCGGGTCTTCCTTGAGCGTGGGCACAAATAACTGACTTTGCCGCATGAGTTTGAACGATCCTTGCCGGGAATACCCCGAATTATGAACCAGCGACGGGCGCAGCTTCCATGGCCTGAACTCCATGGCCTGAACAAAAAAGACCCGCGCGGCGGTTGGCCGTGCGGGCCGATTGTCTCGCTCGACAGGCGCGACGAAAAGTTCAGACCATCTTTTTCAGCTTTCCGAGGGCGGATACCCGAACTCGGTTGTAGGCGGGCTTTGCCGGAATCTGGATCTGTTCACCGGTTTTGGGATTGCGGCCCATGCGCCTGCGGGTGGCCTTCTTTCGGATCTTCTTGATCTTTACCAGGCCGGGAATCGTGAATTCGCCGACGCCGCGTTTCTTGATGTGGCGCTCGATCAACAGTTCCATGCCGTCGAGTACCGCGCCTACCTGGGCACGGGTCAGGCTGGTTGCCTGTGCAAGTTCGGTGAGCACGGTGGCCTTGGACATTTTCGCGGAAATCGCGGTGGTCTTCATGTCGAGACCGGTTGCGGGTGCGGCCGGCGCAGCCGCGGCTCTGCGTTTGCGTGCGGGGGCCTTTGCCCGCCGGACCGGTGCGGCCTTTCTCGTTGCCGTTGCCTTTCTTTTCGCTGCGGTTTTGCGAACGGTTGCGGCCTTTCTGGCTGCAGGGGCCTTCCGTTTCGCTGCTGCTTTCCTGGCGGGCGCTGCCTTTCTCTTCGCTACGGCTTTCTTTCTTGCGGGGGCCGTTTTTCTCTTGGCTGCCGCTTTCCCGGCGGGCGCTGCCTTTCTCTTGGTTGCTGCCTTTTTCCTGGCGGGCGCGGCTTTTCGCTTGGCTACCGCCTTTTTCTTTGCCGGTGCCGCCTTGCGCTTTGCGGCGGCCCGTTTTGCAGGAGCGGCCTTTTTCTTCGCTACCGCCTTTTTCCTGGCGGGTGCCGCCTTGCGTTTGGCTGCTGCTTTTTTCCGGGCGGGTGCCGCCTTGCGTTTTGCCGCGGACTTCGCGGGAGCCTTTTTCCCTGCTGCGGCAGTTTTCCGTGCGGGTGCTTTTCGCTTGGCTGCCGCTATTGCCGGAGCCTTGCGTTTTGCGGCGGTTTTCGGGGTTGCAGCGGCCTTGCGTTTTTTCGCGCCTTTCTTGGGGGGCATATAAAATCCTCCGATGTTGGCAATGCGCGGTGCCTGGCTGGCGGACGGGATTTGCGGGAAGATGGATTTCCACACGCAAGCCACGAGCCGTGACCGCCGTATGGACCGCCTTTATAAACAATCTGTTGCGCCGCCGCAAGGGATTTCGTCTGCGGAAATGCGTTAAAGCACTGTATTTTTCTGTTCTTTTTGTAGATCATGCGCGGCTTTGCAGACCGTGCATCAGGTGCGGGCGACCAGGTCTGCGCCATGAACGAGATCGAGAGGAACCTTCGATGCCGATTTACGAGTATCGGTGCAATCATTGCGGGCACGAACTGGAAACGATCCAGAAGCTCAGCGAAGCGCCGTTGACGTTCTGTCCTGCCTGCGAAACCGAGGGTTTGAAAAAGAAGATCTCGGCGGCGGTTTTTCGCCTGAGGGGAAGCGGCTGGTACGAAACCGACTTCAAGTCCGACAACAAGAAGAATGTGGCCGGCGACGACAGCGCGGAGAAGGAAGACAGCGGCGGAAAGGCAAAGCAGAACGGCAAGGACAAGACCGTTCAGGAGGCCAAGCCGGATACCGGTACGGAAAAATCCGCGAAAGGCGAGCGGTCGGACGGCAAGGCGAAAGAAAAGTCGAAGAGCGATGCCAAGGCCCCGGCTTCCAAAACCGCTTCAGCCGAGTAACCGCAATGCAGCGCCATCAACGAACCCAGGCTTTTGCAAGGCGGTGCGGCCGTGCGTAGCCACTACTGCGGCGAACTGAACGCCGCGCACATCGGCGAACCCGTCGAGCTGTGCGGCTGGGTGCACCGGCGGCGCGACCATGGCGGCGTCGTCTTTCTCGACGTTCGCGACCGCACGGGGATCGTGCAGGTGGTTTACGATCCGGATACGGCGGAGAGCTTCCGCATCGCCGAACGCGTTCGCAACGAGTACGTGCTGCGCATGACCGGCAAGGTCCGGCGCCGCCAGGAAGGGGCGGAAAACCCCAGCATGGCCACCGGCGAGATCGAAGTGCTGGGCGGCGGGCTGGAGATCCTCAATGCGGCAAGAACGCCACCGTTCCAGCTCGACGAATACTCCGACGCCGGCGAGGACATCCGGCTGCGCTACCGCTACCTCGACCTGCGCCGCCCCGAACTGCAGGAACGCCTGCACATGCGGGCGCAAGCCGCGGCGGTGGTGCGCGCGCACCTCGAGGAGCACGGCTATTGGGAAATCGAAACGCCGACGCTCAGCCGCTCGACACCGGAAGGGGCACGAGACTACCTGGTGCCGAGCCGCACGCACGCCGGCACGTTCTTCGCGTTGCCCCAGTCTCCGCAGATGTACAAGCAGTTGCTGATGATGTCTGGCGTCGACAAGTACTACCAGCTTGCGCGCTGCTACCGCGACGAAGACCTGCGGCACGACCGCCAGCCGGAGTTCACCCAGATCGACATCGAAGCCTCGTTCGTGTGTGAACAGGACATCATGCGCCTCACCGAGTCCATGTTCCGCCGCCTTTTCAGCGAACTGAAAGACGTGGAACTCGGCGAATTCCCGGTGCTCACCTGGGAGGAGGCGATGCGCGACTACGGCAGCGACCGGCCGGACCTGCGCAACCCGCTGCGCCTGACCGACATCGCCGACCTCATGGCGTCGGTGGAGTTCAAGGTATTCCGGGGCCCGGCGAACGACCCCGGCGGGCGCGTGGTGGCTCTCAACGCTCCGGGCGGCGGCAGGCTCTCGCGCAAGGTCATCGACGACTTCACCGGTTTCGTGGGCCGGTACGGGGCCAGGGGCCTCGCCTATATTAAGGTCAACGACCTGGGCAAAGGCAAGGAGGGCCTGCAATCGCCCATATTGAAGTTCCTGCCGGAGCCGGTTGTCGGCCAGGTGCTGGAACGGGTGGGCGCGCAAAACGGCGACCTGGTTTTCTTCGGGGCCGGAAAGACGCAGGTGGTGAACGATTCCATGGGCGCGTTGCGCAACGAACTCGGGCGCACGCTCGGGCTCACCGAGGCGGGTTTCGCGCCGCTCTGGGTGGTGGAATGGCCCATGTTCGAACAGGGCCGTGACGGCAGCCTGACCCCCGTCCACCACCAGTTCACCCGGCCCACCTGCAGCCCCGAAGAATTGCTGGCGGCGCCGGCCGAGGCCAGGGCGGCGGCCTACGATGTCGTGCTGAACGGCTACGAACTCGGCGGCGGGTCGCTGAGAAACCACTCGGAAAAGATGCAGCGTACGGTGTTGGAAGTGATCGGGGCCGGACAGGAAGCCGACACGAAATTCGGCTTCCTGCTCGAGGCGCTCGGACACGGCTGCCCGCCTCACGGCGGCATCGCCATCGGTTTCGACCGCTTGGTGATGCTGCTCACGGAAACCGGGGCGATCCGCGACGTGATCGCCTTCCCGAAAACCCAGAAAGCCACTTGCCTGATGATGGACGCACCCAGCTCCGTGGATCAGCTCCAACTACGTGATGTGCACATACAGATAAGTGATCGGGTACGTGATGTGCGCATACAGGAATCGGACACGCTCGATTTGGGCGACAGTTTGGATCTGCAGCCTTCGGCAACTACGCCGAAGCCCACAGGCTGAAAGCCGATGGCAGGACACAGCAAGTGGGCCAACATCAAGCACCGCAAGGCGGCCCAGGATGCGAAACGCGGCAAGCTCTGGACCAAGGTGTTGCGCGAAGTCACCGTCGCCGCGCGCCAGGGGAGCGACCCGGCAGATAACCCGCGGCTCAGAACGGCCGTCGACAAGGCGCTTTCGGCGAACGTACCCAAGGAAACCATCGAACGCGCCGTGCAGCGCGGCTCCGGCGGCGGCGAAGGCGCCAACCTCGAGGAGCTGGTCTACGAGGGTTACGCGGCGGGTGGGGTGGCCGTTCTTGTGGAAGCCATGACCGACAACCGGAACCGCACCGTGGCCGAGGTACGCCATGCGTTCGGCAAATACGGCGGCAATCTCGGCACCGACGGCTCCGTGGCCTACCTGTTCGACCGGCGCGGCGTCATTACTTTTGCGCCGGGCGCAGACGATGCCGAAGTGCTCGACGCCGCCCTCGAGGCGGGCGCGGAGGACCTCGAAACCGATGACGACGGCGCCATCTCGGTCATCACCGCCTGGGAAGACCTGAGCGATGTCGCCGATGCGCTGAAGGCCGCTACTCTCGAGCCCGATCATGCAGAAGTGACGATGGTGCCCTCGTCGACCTGCCCCTGCGACGAGGCGCAGGCGCAGACCGTACTGCGCCTGATCGATGCGCTCGAGGACCTCGACGACGTCCAGAACGTCCACACCAACGGAGACTTCCCCGATTCCGTTTTCTGAAGCGCCTCTTGCGTTGACAGTGATTCACGCGAGTCGGCAACCCGGCGCGCCGGGACGAGGACGCGCAAGGAACAGAGTCCCGCTGGGAGAGGGCAGGTGTGCGGTACGGGTATCCGGCACCTTTAAAGCACCCCTGCGCCCTCGAATTCCACGACAACGCGTCCGCTTGGCGTGCCGGATACCCGTACCGCATACCTGCTCTCGGAGCCGAATCGAAGGATCCGTTCCACATCCGTTTTGGTTTTAAAATTTTAATCAAAACAATGAGTTGAAAATAGTTCCATGAATGTCACGGCAAATAGTGCATCTCCCCGGCCCGGGGGTCCGCTGCGGGTACTCGGTATCGACCCGGGTTCGCGGATTACGGGTTACGGCCTGGTGGCGGCAGAGCGAAGCCAACTCACTTTCGTGGCGGCGGGGCGCATACGTCCCCCGTTGGGTGCCATGCCCGCCCGGCTCGGGAAGATCTATCAGGATGTGGCCGAGTTGATTGGCACCTACAGTCCCGACGTGCTGGCTATCGAGGATGTGTTCCTGGCGCGCAACCCGCAGTCCGCGCTCAAGCTCGGCCAGGCACGGGGTGTCGCCGTTGCCGCCGCAGTGACCGCCGGCCTCGAGGTGTTCGAGTACCCGGCACGGACCGTGAAGAAAACGGTGGTGGGCACCGGGCGGGCCAGCAAGGCGCAGGTGCAGCACATGGTGCGCGTGCTGCTGAACCTCAAGGGGCAGCCCGCGCCGGATGCGGCGGATGCCCTTGCGATTGCCATTTGTCACGTAAATACTGCCACCCATGTTCAGGGCCGCTAACTCGGCGAGAGCGCCGGTTTCCCGCGCGAAAACCGCTGGCTGGAGTGCCGGCCGGTGATCGGCCGCATCCGCGGCCAGCTTGTGGCGGTTGACCTGCAGACCGTGCTCATCGATGCGGCCGGGGTCGGTTATGAGGTGGAGGTGCCCACGCCGACCCTTGCAGATCTGCCGAGGGGCGGCGGGGAGGTGACGCTGCACACCCATTTCATCGTGCGCGACGATGCCCAGCAGTTGTACGGGTTCGGTTCGAAGGGCGAACGGGACCTGTTCCGCGCGCTGCTGCGCATTACCGGCGTCGGGCCGCGGCTCGCCCTTTCGGTGATTTCCAGCGTGGACATCGGCGATCTGGCCATGGCGGCGGCGGAGAACGACATCTCGCGCCTGGTCAAGGTGCCGGGCGTCGGCAGGAAGACGGCTGAACGGATGCTGCTCGAACTCAAGGACCGGCTCGCCGACCTCGACATCGCGGCCCCGGCCCGGGTGCGCACGGCGCCGGACGCCTCGGTGGCCGAGGCGGAACGTGCGCTGGTGGCGCTGGGCTACAAGGCGGGCGAGGCGGCGCGCGCGGTGGAAAGCGTCGAGGGAGAGGGCCTGGCGCCGGAGCAGATCGTGCGTGCGGCGCTGCGCCGGTTCGCCCATCCGGAGCGGGCCACGTGACCATCGAACCCGACCGGCTGCTCGACCCGGCCCCGGAGGACACGGCTGAATCGCGCTTCGACCGCAGCCTGCGGCCCGCGCGCCTCGACGAGTACATCGGCCAGCGCGCGGTCAAGGAACAGATGGCGATCTTCATCGAGGCGGCGCGGCGGCGCGGCGAGCCCCTTGACCACACGCTGATCTTCGGCCCCCCGGGGCTCGGCAAGACGACCCTCGCCAACATCGTCGCCAACGAGATGGGCGTCGCCATCAAGTCGACCTCGGGCCCGGTCATCGAGCGCCCGGGCGACCTGGCGGCGATGCTCACGAACCTCAGCGACCGGGATGTGCTGTTCGTCGACGAGATTCACCGGCTCTCCCCGGTGGTGGAGGAGATCCTCTACCCGGCGATGGAGGATTTCCAGATCGACATCCTCATCGGCGAGGGCCCGGCGGCGCGCTCGCTCAAGCTCGACCTGCCCCGGTTCACGCTGGTGGGCGCCACCACCCGGGCGGGCCTTCTGACCTCGCCGCTCAGGGACCGATTCGGTATCGTGCAGCGCCTGGAATTCTATTCCGTCGATGAACTGTGCGAGATCGTGGCCCGCTCCGCCGACATGATGCAACTGCCGGCCAACCCGGAAGGCGCCGGCGAAGTGGCGCGCCGCTCCCGGGGCACGCCGCGCATCGCCAACCGGCTGCTCCGCCGGGTGCGTGACTTCGCCGAGGTGCGCGCCGACGGCGCCGTCGACCGGGGCATCGCCGACGAGGCGCTGAACCTGCTCAACGTCGACGGCGAGGGCTTCGACAACATGGACCGGCGCCTGCTCAAGACCATCATCGACAAGTTCTCCGGCGGCCCGGTGGGCCTGGACTCCCTGGCGGCGGCGCTGAGCGAGGAACGCGATACCATTGAGGACGTGCTCGAACCCTATCTCATCCAGCAGGGATTCCTGATGCGCACCCCCCGGGGCCGGGTGGCCACGGGCAAGGCCTATCTTCACTTCGGCCTGGCGGCGCCCGAAGGGGCCGGCCCGCCCAACAGCCCCCAGGGGAGCCTGGACCTGCACAAGAACTGACCCGGAACCGACTCGAAATCGTGCCTGAACAACTTTCCATATTCGAACTCATCGCCAATGCCAGCCTGCTGGTGCAGATCGTCATCGTCATGCTGGCCGTGGCCTCCATCGCTTCCTGGATGATGATCTTCCAGCGCTGGTTCTTCCTGCGCCGGGTGCAGTCCGAGGCGGACGACTTCGAGGATCACTTCTGGTCCGGCGTCGACCTGCGGGAGTTGTACGTGGAACTCGACGGGCGCGATGACCTCACCGGCATCGAGACGGTGTTCGTCGCCGGCTTCAAGGAATTCGTGCGGCTCTCGGAGCAGGCCGGCTCCGGGGTGGACTCCATCATGCAGGGCGTGCAGCGCGGCATGCGGGTGGCGCTGACCCGCGAGGAGGAACGGCTCGGCACCCATCTCACCTTCCTCGCCACCGTCGGTTCCACCAGCCCATACGTGGGCCTCTTCGGCACCGTCTGGGGCATCATGAATTCGTTCCGGAGCCTCGCCAACATGAGCCAGGCGACGCTCGCCTCGGTGGCCCCGGGCATCTCCGAGGCGCTGATTGCCACCGCCATGGGCCTGTTCGCCGCCATTCCCGCGGTGATCGCCTACAACCGTTTCTCCGCCCGGGTGGAGGTTTCCATGAAACGCATCGAATCGTTCAGCGACGAAGTGACCAGCATCCTGCACCGCGCCGCCCAGGCCACCGTGGCGAAACGCCCGTGAGCGGCTCCGCGGTCAGCCGCCGCCGGCCCATGTCGGAGATCAACGTGGTGCCCTACATCGACGTGATGCTGGTGCTCCTGGTCATATTCATGGCCACGGCGCCGCTTTTGACCCAGGGCGTGCTGGTAGACCTGCCGAAGGCCCCCTCCGAGCCCATCACCGATACCGCGGACGATCCGCTGGTCGTCTCCATCCGGGAGGACGGCGCCATCTTCGTCAACCTGGGCATCCACAACGCCGAGGACGAAGGCACCCGGGTCACCGTCTATTCCCTGCAGGACCAGTCGGAGAAGATCCTGCGCGCCCGGCCGGACGTGCCCGTCTACGTCAAGGCCGACCACCGCCTGGACTACGGCATGGTGGTGCGGGTGATGTCCGTCCTGCAGCAGGCGGGCGCCGAAAGCGTCGGCCTGATTACCGACCCGATGGATCTGGAGGGCTGACCGAATGCTCTACGCGTTCCGCCATTACAGTGTGCCGCTGCTGCTGGCCGCCCTCATCCATGTGGCGGCGGTCGGGGCACTGTTCGTGGGGTGGAACCCGGTCAAGCAGGAAACGCGGGAGTTCAAGCCGCGCATTGTCCAGTCGCAGTTGCTGGTACTGCAGCCGGAGGCCAGGCAGAAACCGAAGCCCCCGCCGGTGGTGAAG
>CAZWZH010000011.1:0-40694 GCA_964638775.1 uncultured Pseudomonadales bacterium | reverse complement strand
CATCCGAACATGATCACCAAGTGGAAGCGCGAAGCGCTGGAAGGCATGAAGGACCGCTTCGCCCGCGGCGGCAAGACGACCCAGGGCGATCACCAGGCGGAACTCAAGGAACTGCGCGCCAAGATCGGCGAGTTGGTGGTGGAACGGGATTTTTTGCAACGCGCCTTCGATCGATGAGCGTCGAGCGAAGGCGAGAGATGGTGGGGCGAGAGCGCCACAAGCTCAGCTTGAGCCGGCGGTGCCGGCTACTCGGCATCAGCCGCGGCAGCCTGTACTACCGACCGAAGGGCGAGTCGCAAAAGAATCTGGCGTAGTGCTCCGGACCGATGGTGTGGATCTATGAAGGCAGGGGGCGAGCATCTTCAGAGTGACTTTACAAACTGAACATTGTGGGCAATTATTCAGTCGATAAAAGAGCAGATGACTTGGACGATATGTCAGAGTCGCCAGGAACGATGATGGGCTTCCTAGTGAAGAGACCGCCGAAGCTATCGAGCGGTGCCAGGGAGTATGTCCGCGAGCATCCCGAGGAAGCGCGCATAGCAGTAGCGGTAGCCTTGGAAACGGCAGCGGCACAATCGGGGGCGGCGCCGACGAGATCAACGAAGGATGTACCCGCGCAGCTTCAGCGGTTCGTGGTGGATCGGGATGGGGAGAATCTGATTGGCGTTACGGAGGCAGCGTCGCGGCTCGGTGTGTCACGTACGACCGTTTACGACTGGGCGGCCAGGAACACATTAATTGCTTGGAGGTCAACGAAGCGCCGACTGAACATCCCGGCAGGTCAGATCGTCGGGCCCGGTCGGGTGACTGACGGATTGGCGGAAGTCGTGGACGTTGTTGGGGAGCCCGAGCTTGCTTGGGCCTTCCTCAGTCAGGAATGGCCCTTCGATGACGGCGTGGCCCGTCCCATTGAGCGCTTGCAGTCCGGTGGGCTCGACGAGGTTCTATCGGCGGCAGCGGGATTCGGCGCGACCTTTACGTGACCGAAAGCCGCTATCCGCGGAGCCTGATTGAGCCGCTACTGGTCAAGACAGCGTTTCCGGAAAGCTACCGGATCATGTCGAAGCGGCATGCCGGATCGCCTTTAGGAACAACTCCTGCAGACTCTCGCTTCGCGACGCGAACCGGGGGTTATACGGTGCTGTATGCAGCCCCCGATTTCACCACGGCGTTCGTCGAGACAATCGTCAGGGACAGGTTTGCGCATCGACGAATACGGGAGGTCGCGCTTCGCGAGATCACGGAACGCGTGTGGGTGCGTATCGTGACGGAACCAGGCGCCCGGCTGACGCGTCTCGATCTCCGTGCGGATGGCTGCACGCGCATCGGAGCGCCGACGGATGTCGTCCAAGCGAGGAATCATGCAGCCGGGCGCGCCTTCGGCAAGACCATCCATGCAGAACACGCGGATGTCGACGGCGTGGTCTATGCGTCCCGCCTGACCGGGAAAGATGCATACGCGATCTATGATCGAAGTGTCTCGAAGCTGAATGCGGGCGACGTTGGGCAACTGCAGGAGCATGTGGAACTACCGGATGTTCTGGACCGCCACGGGATAGGACTCCTGCTTTAGCGAGGGAGTGGGTATGGTGCGCGCCGTCTACTGCAAGCTGACGCCAAAATTGCATGTATCCGAGGCGAGTTACAGACGATGTCCTTGACCCCACATTCGACCCCACAAAACACATTAGTTTCGTAGAGATTCGGAACGGTTCAGGCAACTACGCATAGTTGCCCCGGGTTCTTCTAAAGAATTGTTTTTGCAATATTTTCGAGTCGTCAATAGCCTTCACGAAACCCCATGATGCCGCATGGTCCTGGCGGAAGAGGTAGGAGGAGGGTGCGCCAACAACCTATTGTTTATATGATGGTTTTTAGACATGTCGGATGCGCAACCCCACATATGACCCACCACTAAACACGAGACTTCGTGCAGTGCTGTGGAACAACATACAGCTGCGCGCAAGGTGGGGACACTAACGAGAGCTATGGCCGGTTTGGCGGCTCTCCGATGGCTGGGCAGACGGCGATGGTCTGGTTGTGCATTGGTTGCGCCTGCTGGGTTCTGCGTCGTTTGGCGGTGCGGCAGGTTGGTGGCACGTAAGCGTAAGGAATAAGGGCTTGGAATGCGATGTTGCGAGCTATGCTTGGTCGATTTGGAGGTCGTTGCCCCGGGATACGCTGGCCTCTGATGGAAGCGGCGGTGGGGTGGGAACTGAAGTGTGGACTCTCGTTCCGCATGGGCGTTCGAACGTCCGAACGTTGCGAGTATGGTCAAATTGGGCGGGGTCAATGGGCGGTAGGCTGTCGGACGGCAGCATGGTAAGGTAGCCGCTCACGCCTCGAGCAGCGAATCGCGCGGTCGCCGACACCCTTGTCGCCCACGGCTTGGATCGTTGAGCGGGGAACTTGTATCGGAGCGGTCGCCAAGGCCACCGCCGAAGATAGGAGTTTGACATGACCCTGGAAGACGGGGACATGGGCAAGTCCCTGCCCATGTCGGTTAGAAACGTAGGCTTCTTGCTCGACCGCCTTGGTCAAGACTGCGCGCCGCTGCAGTTTCTCCGCGAGCTTACGCAAAACGGAATAGAAGCGATCGGTCGGACCGGTTGTCCGGGTGAGATCGTGTGGGACGTCGACTGGATCTCGTATGACCTGGCCGACGGGCCGATGAAGCTATGCATCACGGACTCGGGCGACGGCATGACGGGCGAAGAGATGCTCGAGTTCATCAACCAGTTGTCGTCGTCGGGCGCCGAGCAATCGTTTTCGTCGAACTATGGCGTCGGCGCGAAAATCGCCGCCGCGACTAAGAACCCGGCCGGAGTTATCTACCAGTCCTGGAAAGACGGGCAGGGATGGATGGTGCACTTGGAAAAGGATGGGGCCACGGGCGAGTACGGGCTCCGACAGTGGGAGTTGGGGGACGGGACGTACTCGCATTACTTCACGCTAGAGGACTCGGTCAAACCGGACTCGATCGGCGAGAACGGTACGAAGGTCGTGCTGCTCGGCATCGATGGTGACACCGACACGATGAGCGCTCCGGAGGGAGCAGTGTCCCCGTCGCGTTGGATATCGAAATACCTAAACACGCGCTACTTCCGGTTCCCGGACGGCGTCGGCGTCAAGGCGCGGGAAGGTTGGGACTTCCCGCGGACTGATGGCGACCGTAATGTTTTGCGCACGATCACCGGCCAGCAACAGTACCTGAACCAGCACTGTCTTGATGCCGGACGGCAGGAACTCGCTTCGTCCATCGTGCATTGGTGGATTCTGAAGGACGAGCCGGCGCTGACTAACAACAGCGGCTTCATCGAATCGGCCGGCCACATCGCAGCGCTATACCAGGACGAGTTGTACGACCGTGCGACGGCGCGGGCCGGAACAGCGATGCTGCAGCAGTTCGGCGTTCTGTTCGGGTCGCGCCAGGTGGTGCTATATCTGGAGCCGGGCTCAGGCGATGGCAGTTCGCTGACGACCAACACGGCCCGGACGACGCTGCGGCTGAACGGCGACGGGCTGCCGTGGTCCGACTGGGCGCATGAATTCAGGGAGCGGATGCCTGCGGCACTAGCGGAGTTCGTGAAGGAGAAGGCCCAGGCATCGACGGAAAAGGACCATGTCAAGTCGATCAAGGACCGGTTGAAGGGCGTGATGGACTTGTACCGTGTGAGCCGTTACCGGCCGTCGCCGCAGGGCACATATCTCTCCGACCCGTATTCAGTGGCACGCGTGTCGGTCTCGCCTGGATCAGGGGGCCGGTCGAAAGGCGGCGGCGGCGAGGGGGCCTCGGTTGGCTCGAGCGGCAAGGGCAAACGCGACTCCGAGGTGGGCAACGTCTACCACCTGTTCGAGAAGAAGGACGGCGGCACGCCATCTGAACGTTCACAGACGGACCCGTTTCCGGTGGTCAACTGGGTGTCGGTTCAGGACGGCACAAGGTCTGAAGGGGACATGGAGGACAAAGCGGCGAAGTACGTGGCGAACCAGAACACGTTGATGGTGAACGCGGACTTCCGTGTCTTTGCGGACATGATTGCACGGCTGGCAAATGCGAAAGGGATGGCGCCGGGAGGCATCGACATCCGGCCTACGGTGACGGACGTGGTGCACGCGTGGTTCGAACAGGCCCTGATCGAGACGGTGATTGGCGTGCAGCAGCTCAAGGGGAGCAAGGAGTGGGGTCCGGGCGAGATCGAGGCCGCGCTCTCGGAAGAGGCGATGACCGCAGCGGTCATGCAGCGTTACCACGTTTTCAACTCATGCAAACGGGAACTGGGGGCAAAGCTCGGAAAAGGTATTGGCGCATGACGGCGCCGCGACACGGGTGATGCCAGCCGTCAGAGAGTCCGGTTGGACATCGGCGCACGACAATACACGCTACACGCTATAGGTGAAACCGAGGCAGAAGCTCCGCCGGCTCGACGTAGCGGCGCGAACCAGGAGGCTGTAAACAGAAGATGAGCAAAAGGAAAATACTCACTGTCGGGTTCGAGCTAGCCTCCACGCAAACTGAGTACGCGGCCTTCGAATCCAAACCTTCGCTCCTCGATTGGGACATCGTTCTGTTTAAGCCGGAGACGCGCCTCGTATTCGACTACGATCGACACTATCGAGGTAAGCCGAGTCTCTCGGAAGTCGCATCGTTCCGGTTCACGGAGGCCTGCGAGCATTGGCGTCGCGAGATCAAACAGATAGTAGATGCAGGGAAAACCGTGGTTGTTTTCGCCACAATGCTGCGGGAGGTCTACGTGGACACGGGGGAGAGATCGTACTCCGGTACTGGACGCAATCAGAAAACCACGGTCCACGTGACGGAGCGCAGCAATTATGAGTCAATTCCTGCTGATCTCGGGCCGCAGAATTCAACCGGCAGTGCGATGAAGCTCTCTGCGCGAGGTGCGCGTGTCTTGGCTCCCTATTGGGAGGAGTTCGAAAACGACTCAACATATCGCGTAACATTGGCAGGGGCAGATGTGCCCGATTGCATTGTTACTCGGATAGGCGACAGGCCCGTCGGCGCAATATACCGGCCCAGGTCCTCGTCAGGTACGTTGGTTGTGCTACCGGAAATCGACTTCTACCCCTCAAACTTCACAAGAACGAAAGGCGATGATACGGACTGGACGTCTGCGGCTCGCGAGTTCGCCGCCCGAATGGTCGCGACGGTGGTGGCACTAGATGGCACGTTGCGGAGTCAGGGTGAACCGACGCCGACGCCGGAATGGGCAAGCGCGGAAGAGTTTGTTCTCGATACAGAACGGCCCATCAGAACGCAATTGCTCGAAGCTGAACAGAGGCTTGTGGAGGCACAGAGGCGTAAGGAAGAGTTGGCCGAAAAGATCAGTGTGGCGGGAACGCATAGAGGTCTTTTGTTCGAGAAGGGAAAGCCGTTGGAGAAGGCAATAGTCGAAGCTCTTAAAATTTTGGGTTTTCGCGCGAGTTCGTTCGTAGACGCTGACTCTGAATTCGACGTGGTTTTCGAGTCGGAGGAGGGCCGATTCATTGGTGAAGCTGAGGGGAAGGACAACAAGAGCATCAACGTCGAAAAGCTCCGACAGCTATCTATGAACATCCAGGAGGACCTAGAGTCCGAAGACGTGTCGCGTCCGGCGAAACCCGTACTGTTCGGGAACGCTTTTCGTCTTCGGCCATTGGATAAGCGAGGTGACCCGTTCACCGAAAAGTGCAAGAAGGCCGCTCAGATGTCCTCTACTGGACTGGTCTTCACTCCGGACCTTTTTTTCGTAGTGCAATACTTGCTGAGAAACGAGGACGAACAGTATGCGTATGCGTGCCGGAAGGCGCTATTGAATGACATTGCGCGGGTTACGTTTCCCAGTCCGCCTGATGTGGCGATCCCAGAAGAAGTCATCTTGGCGAAAGGTGGTCCCGAGGGGGACTGAGGGTAGGCAGGTCGATAGCCGGCAATGCCTGCTGGTCGAGCGCAAGGGGGTCACTCCCCAGTTGTTCGTGGTGGCCCGGCCGACGGATGTGAAGGCGTCGTCGCTTGACGGTACCGTGCTTCGGTTGAGGTCGCCCATCGCGGCGCTCGGGAGTGTTGACCGAGCACGTTGTGACCAAGGGCTGCGGCGGATCTAGTACCTGGGGATCCCGGCCATGACACGGTCGACGAGGGCGACGAAGACGGAGATGTCAGAGAGGTAGTGACGCCAGCGGCCGTCCTCGACGAGTTCCCAGGAGTAACGTTTTCTGCCAGAGGATCAGTACCGGGCGACGATCTCGGGCAGGCCGTGCTTGGCGAACAGGTCGTTGACGCAGAACCAGCGGCTGCCGATGCGACGACGAAAGCTCTCCGGAGCGGTCACGTTTGCTGGATATCCAGCTCCCTTACGGGCGCAGCGCGGTTTCGCGATCCGCCTGGCGCAGGTACGTGCGCAGGCGCTTCGCCTTGCTGCCCCCGTCCACGGACCAGCGGAGCTGGTCGATGTCGACGCCGAGTTCTTCGGCGAAGAACTCCGAGAACGTGCGATTGGAGAAGTTCAGGACGTAGCCGTCGCCCATGCCGAACACGTTGTCGATGACCAGCATGTCGGTGGTGCGGATGTGTCTCCGAGAGGCGATGGGCATGCGTCACCTCCCGCCGAGTCGGGCGAGCCAGGCGTCGACCTGGCCGAAAGCGTCCTGCTGCCACTGATCAGGCGTCCGCCCGGCGAGGAGGGGTGAGCCGTCCACGAACCGCCGAACGCAGACGGGGCCGTAGTCGTCGACGGTGCGGAACTTGCCGGCGATGTTGCGGTAACCCGTTCTGGCGATGTCGACCTCGAGGAGCGGCAGGGTGTCCGCGACGAGGCCGTCGACGCCACCGGGGTAGTTGAGCACGCAGTAGTAGATGTCGTAGGCGTCCTTGGGCTTCTGGCGTTGCGCGATCGCGTAGCCCTTCATGGCGAGCAGTGCGGGGATGCTCGCGACGGCAATGGAGACCAGGTTGCGGCCTCCGTCCGGCATGCCCCCGTCGATGGCGACCATCTGGTAGAAGTTCAACGCGAGCTCGGCTCCGTCGGCGCGCTGGACGGCGAAGTTGCTGACCAGTGGTGGGTTGTTCTTCGCAATCACGGCGTCCCTTGGCATCAGGAAGTCGACGATGACGTCGATGGGCGGCCCGCCGTCGCGCGCCGGGACCGTGCGGGCGAGCTGGAAGCGGCGCAGGTCGTGTGCTTGCCGGTAGCCCTGATGCTGGAGCAGCTCGACGAGCCGCGCGTACTCGCCGTCACCCAGCGCTTCGGCATGTAGGGCGAGGTCGACATCGGCTGTGCCGACGTGCGGCATTTCCGCCTGACTCAGCAGGAGCCAGGGCACGGCGCCACCGATGACGGCGAACTTTCCCTCGAAGCTGCCGAGGATCTGGCCGATCTCGACCAGGACGCTCTTGACCGCCGCGGTGGTCCGGTCGTCGTAGTCGTTCGCGGACTGGGGTTCTACGCGATCCATGGCAGCGCCTCCCTTGCGAGGTGGTCGGCGGCTTCGCGCTCGCGGTCGTTGCCGCACCACAGATCCAGGTAGGTGACGATCGGGCTGGTGCAGAAGAGGCCCGGCAGCGGCTCGATCGCGTCGTCGAAGATGCTCTCGTCGGCAATGGCGTGGACGACGACGTTGGGGCCACTGCCGCCGGGTCTGAGTTCCAACGTCTCCCGCAGGACCCGGGCGCCGGCTGCGTCAGCGTAGAAAGACCGGATTGCGTCCCGGCTGAAGGGGGCGATCCACTGGGCGGCGGATGCCAGGGCGTAGACGGCGCGGGGTGAACCCGGTCCGGGATTGAGCGCTGTGCGAACCCGGTCGTCGAACTGGCGGCCGTGGAGATGCGTGTAGGCGTCGAACCGGTCGCCCCGCGGCCGGCGGTAGTTGTCGCGCCAGGTCCGCATCAGGGCTTCGGGCTGCGCAAGCACGATGCCGTCGTGCCGCCTGTCGGCCCACTCCCGTTCGAGGAGGGCCTTGCAGACGTTGCTGACATGGCCGAGGCTTGCGTTGGCGCTCGCCGCGAGGTGGGTAACGAGCCAGGGCCGGTCCGGTTCGCGCAGTAGCGCCCGCAAGATGGCGGCCGCCTTCGGGGTGAAGATCGAGCGCAAGGCGCGGGATTCGGACTTCGGCTTGGTGGGGACGCTCCGCTCGATGTAGACGCCGTCGAAGACGAGGCGGGCGTTGCCTTCGAGGTCGAGATACGCGACATCGTGGTCGCGGCAGATGGCACGCGATTCGGGGGAAAGGTAAGGACAGACGAGCATCGGTACGACGAACTCGACAGCGTGTGCCGGGCACTCTCTGACGCGTGCCACGCAGCTCTCTAGTTGGTACATGGCCGAGCGCACGAACCGGGGGGCGCCGTGCGCCTTCACCTCGATGACGAGCAGCCGGACGGCCCCGCCGTAGTGCACGCGAATCAATCCGTCGACCTCGAGCCTGCGGTCGGTCCGACGAAATTCGGCGAGCGGTGTGACCTCGGCGGCAGGGAGGCAACGCAAAAGATCGCGGACGGCATCCATGGCGGTCGCTTCCAGCTCTTTCTGTAATTCGACATTTTTCACCATTTGGTGAAACTACCACAAACAGTGAAATTGAGAAAGGTGTGCGCGGCGGGGGCTGCGTCGGTCGCAGCGGCCGGCGACGGTGCGATCGACCTGTTTCGGGGGACGGGCGCGTGGTGTGCGTCATGCTGCTCCCCGGCAGACTGGCGTCGGGCGACGACGAGCCGGCTGCCCGCTCCGGACCGTTGAAACCGCACGCGCCCGGGCAACGGCCGTTGTCACCGAACAGGCACAGCGTCTGCGACCGGAAGTTCGTTCTGGCGACCGGTGCAGGCTGGGCACAACATCATCTGGGAGATCGTCGAGGTTACCCCAGCGCTTGGCCAGCGGCGTGATGGCACGCGACTTCGACAGGGACTACCTTAGTGCATTGCTAGGCGTAGCTGCTTTGCAACCGCCTTCCTAATCGAGTCGGCGAGCACCTGGGCCACATTCATCGACGCCAGAATCTGGTCTCGACTAGCCCAGTGTCGCTGCCAGTCCTCGGCGGCGACGACCGCCTCGAAGTCGATCCGGACCGGTGGCCCCCATTGGGCATAGGCGACCAGGCGACGGATGCGATCCGCGACGTCGGGGACACCCTTCGATTTGGGCGAACGGGGAGCGTCGCTCAGCATCCACGCCTTCCAGTCCTTGTTCCCTTTCGACTGATTGCACTTGCCACAGGCGGGTACAAGATTGTAGATCTCCGAGATATAGCCGGTAGGCATCTTGTCATTCACGAGTGGGAACAGGTGGTCCCATTCGCTGGCCTGATCGCCGCAATACGAGCAGCTGTAATTGGACTGATCCATGCCGAGAATCGACAGTGCGCGTGCAATCTGTTCTTCCGTCGGTTCGACGGTAGGGACGATCGAGTTCACGAAGGCGTTTGTGATACTTGAAGAACGACCGTTGACCTTGATAGGCCTCGGCATGCTGAAAAGCTCTCTTACGGACATCATGGTTCCTTTGGTCGAGTGTTTCTTGGAAGCGGCTGGAGGAGCGGTGGCGCCTGTGCCAAGGTCGACCGCGGCGCGGCCCTTGCTGATCGGCGAGGCGGATCGATCTCTGACGAAAGGATACCGTAGCGGCCGCCGTCGTGCTCCGAGCGAACCTGGCGGAAGAGGTAGGAGTCGAACCCACCAGGCGCGTTATCGCGCCTCAACGGCTTTGAAGGCCGCGCGCCCCACCGGAGACGATGCTCTTCCGCATGCCGGGCCGGTTATCCGTGCCGGCTAAGTCGTATCACAGTTCAAATGCCTTGACCACCAGCCGGGTATCCCCGGTGCGCCGCGTAAAGCCCCTGCCGTCGAAATACTCCAGCACTTCGATGGCGATGTTGCGGCCGATTCCGGTGGCATCGCGGAAATTCCGTACGGTGAACGGCCCGCGCGCGGCGAGATCGGCTGCGTAGCCGGCGATTCGCCTCAGCCGTTCCGGCCAGTAGAAGCGCTTGGCCGACACCTGCACCAGCAATCCGCGCCGGGCCAGGCTCTTGAGCCCGCGGTCGAGCACGGCGATGGGCATGCGCAGTTCCTTCGCCAGGTCGCCGACGCTGGGTACCTGGTCGACGTCCAGCAGCGGCTGAACGCGATCCAGTAGTGCCCGCTCAGTTTCCGGCAGCGATGCCACGTGCCGCGGTGGATGATAGGCGCCGGCGGTGACGCCCAGGGTTTTTTCGGCGACGAGTTCGTTCAGCAGTTCCAGGCGGTATGCGGAAGGAATGTCAGAGGGTAACTGGTTCGGCCGTGCTCCGGTGCGATCGGGGTGCGCGGCCTGATAGCCTTCGATGAACTCGATCGCGGCAGCACGCCAGCCGGTCCAGAGCGGCCGCCCGACCATCGCGGTGCCGCGGCGGTCCGCATTCAGGTCGTCGAGTATCGCCTGCAGCCGGTTGGTGGGCATGCCAAGGGTGTACTCCAACGGCTCGGTTTCGAGCGGCCCCAGTTCGATCAGTGCTTCAAGGATGCCCTTCGGGTCGTCCCGCTGGAACGCCGCAATGCGGGCCAGCCGCTGGGGCCTCCGCCGTCGTGATGTCGAGGGCAGGTCGGTGAGCACCGGCCCGCCGCCCAGGGTGCGGTCCAGCCCCTGGTCGCGCACCACGACGGGGTCGCCGTGGCGAGCACAGAGCGGTTCGTCTGTCACCAGTTCCACCTCCGCGCGCTGACCTGGCTCCAGGCGGCCGGGGCGGAGCAGCGCGAGGTGTGCCGTACTGTGCGTGGTCGCGTGGTAGACGTGCACCGGCAACCAGTGTTTCACCGGGCGCGGAAAGTCGTCCACCACGCGGAGGTCGACGGCGAAGTTCCGGTGCATGGGGGAGGGGGTTTCCATCAGCCAGCAACCCCGGCTGATGCCCTGGGCGTCCAATCCCGCCAGGTTGAGCGCTGTCCGGTCCCCGGCGCGGGCGCTGTCGACTGTCTGATCCTGGGCTCGAAGGCCCCGCACGCGCACTTTCTCGCCGGTCGGAAAGACGGAGACTTCCTGATTGCGCTCGACCCGCCCGGAATGAACGGTCCCGGTCACGACCAGGCCGGATCCACGGACGATGAACGCCCGGTCCACAGCGAGCCGGAACCGTCGTTCCGGGATATCCCGTCGCTGCGTGCGATGGGCCGCCCACAGTGCCCGGGTCAACTCGATAGTGCCGAGCCCTGTCTGTGCGGAGGTCTTGATGATTTCCGCATCTTCCAGAAAGGTGCCGGCAAGCAGCGCCCGGGTTTCCCGCTCCGCCGCCAGAACGCGTTCCGGGCTCACCCGGTCGCACTTGGTCAAGGCCACGACACCCTGGCGCAGTCCGGTCAACTCCAGAATCTGCAGGTGTTCGCGGCTCTGGGGCATGGGGCCGTCGTCCGCGGCAACCGTCAGCAGCGCGTACTGCATGGCGGCGACCCCGGCCACCATGTTGTGGATGAAGCGGTGATGGCCGGGAACGTCCACGAAACCGAGCACATCGCCGCTGCCCTTCCCGTCGACCGCATAGGCGAAACCCAGGTCGATGGTCAGCCCGCGTTGGCGCTCCTCGCGCAGAGTGTCGGTGTCGACACCGGTGATTGCCTTGACCAGGCTGGTCTTGCCGTGGTCGACGTGACCGGCCAGCGTGACGATCACGAGGGCCGGGCCCGGCTGTCATCCCGGCTTGCCGGGCGGGCGCGCAAACTCGCCAAAAGCGGAGTCGCCGTAAAAGCGGGACATCGCATGTTTCAAAGCTCTTCGAGCGCGGCGAGCAGCCCGTCGAAATCCGCCACGGCGCGCAGGTCCAGCCACAACGCGCCCCGCTGGATGCGCCCGACGATCGGCACCGGCAGTTTCCGCAACCGTTCTTCGAGATCCCGAACCTGACTCGACTTCGCGTGCCGAATCGTCACGGCGCGGCTTTCGAGTGTCCTGTCGGGCACCGCACCGCTGCCGATCTGCGCCTCCGAGGCGGCTATCTGCAGATCGTAGCCGTCCAGCCGCTCTGCCAGCGCATAGCGCAACGCTCCCGCACGATTCTCCAGCACCTCGACCGGCGTCGTAAGCAGGCGTAGCAGGGAAATTCTGACGGGCGCCTGATCGGGCTCTTCATAGAGCTTCAGCGTGGCGTCCAGCATCGCCAGCGTGACCTTGTCGGCCCGGAGCGCCCGCTTGAGGGGATTCTGTTTGAGTTGCGAGACCAGGCCCTTGCGGCCGGCGATCAGCCCGGCCTGCACCCCGCCGAGCAGCTTGTCGCCGCTGAACGTGACCAGGTGCGCGCCGGCGTTCAAGACCTGCCCGGGCAGCGGCTCGTGGGGCAGGCCGAACTTGCGCAAGTCGAGCAATGCGCCGCTGCCGAGGTCGACGCACAAGGGAATGTCGTGCCGGTCTGCCAGCGCCGCCAGGTCCGCCGTCGGCGCTTCGGCGGTGAATCCTTCGATGTGATAGTTGCTGGTGTGCACCTTGAGAAGCAGCGCGGCATCCCCGGCGACGGCGGCGAAATCCTTCAGGTGCGTTCGATTGGTGGTACCGACCTCGCGCAGCCGGCAGCCGGCCCGCTCCATGAGGTCCGGCAGCCGGAAGCTGCCGCCGATCTCGATGAGTTCGCCCCGGGAGACCGGCACGGGGCGGCCGAGCGCGAAGGTGTTGAGTACGAGCAGCAGCGCCGCTGCATTGTTGTTCACCACCGTGGCGGCCTCGGCGCCGGTCAGCCGGGTGAGCCGGTCCTCCACGACGCCCTCCCGGTCGCCCCTGCCGCCTTGGGCGAGGTCGTATTCCAGGTTCATGGCGCCGGTGACCAGGGGCCTGATCGAATCCCACAACTCGGCGCTGACCGGGGCACGCCCGAGATTGGTGTGAATGACCGTTCCCGTCATGTTGTGGACGGGCCGGTATCCCTGGCCGGCCAGGGCCGTCTCCAATCGTTCGGCGTAGCCCTCGGGGGCGCAGGCCCATGCCGGGATGTCGCCGCCCGCGCGCAGTTCGCCCTGCAGTTTCCGCAACGCCCGTTTCACGGATTCCGGCCCGTGATGGGCAACGAGCAGCCGCAACGCCGGTGCGTTGACCAGCTTGTCGATACCTGGCAGGTCGCTGGGTTGCATGGCCGTCTGTTCCGATTGGCGGTGTCTGGGTGCCCTCATCGGCGGGCCCCGGAGTTTAACCCGACTCCGGCAGGAGCGGGCGCGTCACTGTCCAGTGGCAGGCGTCCTGTCCCATGGGTGTCCAGTCCCATGGTGGGTGTCCTGTCTCATGTGTGTCTAATGATGATGTGAGTGTCCTGTCCCACGTCCGCAATGATGTGGGTGTCCTGTCCCACGTACTCGGCGATGTGGCGGGCATCAATCTGGGAACGCCGACCCTGGGCGGTCCTATCGTCACCGCCGGCGGCCTGGTTTTCATCGCCTCGAGCCCCCTCGACGATTTTCTGCGCGCATTCGACATCGTTACCGGTAGTGAGGTCTGGCGTTGGCGATTGCCGGCGGCCGGCCAGGCCACACCCATGAGTTACGTCTGGGAAGGCCGCCAATACGTCCTGATCTACGCTGGGGGCAATTCCAGGGCCGGCTCGCGGCTCGGCGATTCGTTGGTGGCTTTTGCCTTACGCTAAACTGCCGCCTTTTTCTCGAAGGGGCGATCACATGTCCAAACCCACCGCCGCTTTCATCGGGCTCGGCGTCATGGGATACCCCATGGCAGGGCATCTCGCCGCTGCGGGGTATCCCATGCGTGTCTATAACCGCACGGCATCGAAGGCGGAAGCCTGGGTAACCGACCACGGTGGAGAGGCGTTCGCCTCGCCCGGCGAGGCGGCAGCCGGTGCCGAACTCGTCTTCATGTGTGTCGGCAACGACGACGACGTCCGGTCGGTCAGCCTCGGCGACGGGGGTGTGTTGAGCTGCATGCGCGCGGGCGGGGTCCTGGTGGACAACACCACGGTTTCGGCGGAGGTTGCCAGGGAAGTGGCGGCGGCAGCGCGCGCTCTGGGCATCGGGTTCGTGGATGCGCCGGTCTCCGGGGGCCAGGCGGGCGCCGAGAACGGTCAGCTCACCGTCATGGCGGGCGGCGATGCGGCAGATTACGAACGCGTTGCGCCCCTGTTCGATTGCTACGGGCGATTCTCGCGGCTCATGGGCCCGGTGGGCGCAGGCCAGCTCACCAAGATGGTCAACCAGATCTGCATTGCTGGCGTGGTGCAGGGCTTGAGCGAGGGCATCGACTTCGCGCAACGGGTCGGCCTGGATGCGGATGCGGTGGTCGATGTGATCTCCAAGGGCGCCGCCCAGTCCTGGCAGATGGAGAACCGGGCGCACACCATGGCGTGCGACGAGTTTGAATTCGGGTTTGCGGTGCAGTGGATGCGCAAGGACCTCGACATCACGCTGCGTACCGGCCGCGCCCATAAGGCCAGGCTGCCGCTCACTGCCCTGGTCGATCAGTTCTATGCCGATGTCCAGGCCATGGGCGGCAACCGCTGGGATACCTCGAGCCTAATCGCCCGGTTGCGCGACTGACCGCGGGTGCGACGCAAGGTCACTTCGGATTGTCCGGCAGGCAGGCTCGGATGGGCCTTCCAAACGTGCACGCCAATCCCGCGGGCTCGGTGAAAGAAAGGGCTAAAGGAGCGCCGAAGCGCGTCCAACCGCAGACCTTCGCGCGACTGCGGCGGTAAAGCTGCCCGTCAGGCAGGCGACCGCTCCGCCACCGGCACGTAATCCCGCCGCCTGGGCCCGTGATATAACTGCCTCGGCCGCCCGAGCCGGTACGGGCCGCTGATCATCTCGTTCCAGTGTGCGATCCAGCCGGGGGTGCGCCCGATGGCGAAGATCACCGTGAACATCTCCACGGGGATGCCGATGGCCTTGAGAATGATGCCCGAATAGAAGTCGACGTTCGGATACAGCCGCTTCTCGACGAAGAACTCGTCTTCCAGCGCGATCTTTTCCAGGCGTTGCGCCATGCGCAGCTCCGGGTTCTCCGCCACGCCCAGTTCCTCGAGCACCTCGTGGCAGGTCTGCTGCATGACTTTCGCCCGGGGGTCGTAGTTCTTGTAGACCCGGTGGCCAAAGCCCATCAGGCGGAACGGGTCGTTCCTGTCCTTGGCTTTCTTGACGTACTTGTCGATGTTCTTCTCGTCGCCGATCTGGGCGAGCATGTTCAGCACGGCCTCGTTCGCGCCGCCGTGGGCCGGCCCCCACAGCGCAGCGATGCCGGCGGCGATACAGGCGAACGGGTTGGCCCCGGTCGACCCCGCGAGCCGCACCGTGGAGGTCGACGCGTTCTGCTCGTGGTCGGCGTGCAGCAGGAAGATGCGGTCCATCGCCCTGGCTAGCACGGGGCTGACCTTGTAGTCCTCGCAGGGCGTGGCGAACATCATGTGCAGGAAGTTTTCCGCGTGGTGCAGGTCGTTACGGGGATAGATGAACGGCTCGCCGCGGGAGTACTTGTAGCTCATGGCGGCAAGCGTCGGCATCTTGGCGATGAGGCGGTGGGCGGTGACGCGCCGGTGCTCGGCATCGTCGATGTTCAGCGAGTCGTGGTAGAAAGCCGACAGCGCGCCGACCACGCCGCACATGATCGCCATGGGATGGGCATCCCGGCGGAAGCCCCGGAACAGGAAGCGGAGCTGGTCGTGCACCATGGTGTAGCGCTTGATCGTCTCGACGAAGCCTGCCTTCTGCGCGGCGTCGGGCAGTTCCCCGTTCAGCAGCAGGTAGGCCAGTTCCAGGTAGTCCGACCGCTCGGCAAGCTGCTCGATGGGGTAGCCCCGGTGCAGCAGCACGCCGGCGTTGCCGTCGATGTAGGTGATTTCGGAATCGCAGGCGGCGGTGGACACGAAGCCGGGGTCGTAGGTGAAATAGCCGAGGCTGGTGAGCTTGCCGACATCGATGACCATCGGGCCTTCGCTGCCCTCGTACATGGGCAGTTCGATTTCATTGTCGTCAACGGTCAGCCGGGCGACCTTGCCGTTGGCGTCCTGCATGTATCCTCCGTATCAATTCGTTCACAGACTGCCGCGGCAGCCGGTTCCGGGTATGCAAACAGCGCATGAACCACCTGCCGCCCCGGCTGGATTGCCCGGAGCGGCGCTGCAAGTCTTCCCCAAGGGATTCGATGGGACGAACCCCATCGGTAAAACGGATTATACATATTACGGGCCCGATCGTTGAATCGCGCTGGAATTCAGCCCCGGCAGCGAAGCTGAATCAGGGCACGCGGCCGTCTATGCGCTTCCTTGTCGTGTGCCCCCCCGATACACGGACTGATGAGCCTGCCAGGTTCGGAAGTCAGGAGGATCGGGGCTCTGTCCGCAGCATGAAGTCAGTGAGTGGCCCGGGCTTTGGACGGCTCATTCGGCGAAGGGATTCCGGTGCCCGGCCCGGTCGACGAACGACGGGTCGGTCAGGGCGTTCAGGAAGGCCAGCATCTCGGTGCGTTCCCGTTCCGTCATGTCGATGCCCTTGACGAACTGGCTCTTGTAGACGTTGGCACGCCCGTCTCCGGCAAGGTCGCCGTCCTCGATGTTGCGGCCCCCGGCAGCATAGAAATCGAGCACCGCGTTCAGGTCGGGGAGGCTGCCGTCGTGCATGTAGGGGGCCGTGAGCGCCACGTTGCGCAGGGTCGGGGCGCGGAAGCGGCCGCGGTCTTCGGGATTCCCGGTCAGCTCGTACAGGCCCTGGTCATCCGGTGGATAGGCGTTGTCGCCCCCGACGTTGTAGAGGCCCGTGTTGTGAAAGGGATCTTCGAGGATCGCCGAGCTTTCGTGGTTGGTCGACTGGGTGAAATTGAAACCGCCGTGGCAGTGGTGACACTCGAACCGCTCGGAAAAGAAGAACCCCAGGCCGCGAATGGCCGCTTCGCTCAAGGCATCGTCGTCGCCCGCGTAGGCGTAGCGGTCGAACGGTGACCCGAAGGACAGGAGCGACCGAACGAAGCAGGCCAGGGCATCGACGATGTGCGTGAATTCGAGCGGGCCTTCTCCGGGGAAGGCCGACGCGAACAGTTGCCGGTAGCGCCGGTCGTCGCGGAACCGGGCGAGCACTTCATCCTCCCGCCCGGTAATGCCGAGTTCCACCGGGTTCTCGCCGAACATCGGTATCAACAGTTGCTGCTCGATGCGGCGGAGCCCGGGGTGCGCCCACATCAGCGTGGCGTTGTAGGCCACGTTTACCAGGGCCAGGGAGTTGCGCGGGCTCTGCTCGCCCGTGGAACCGACGGCCCGGGCACGGGGCTCGGAGAACGCGTGTTCCGGCAGATGGCAGGAAGCGCAGGCCTGTCGGCCGTTGCCGGACAGCCTCTCGTCGTAGAACAGGTGCCGTCCGAGTTCCACCTTGGCGGCGGTCATGGGGTTGTTTTCGGGCACGACGGGCTGGGGATAACCCTCCGGGATGGGCCACTCGTACGTATCGGGCGCGTCGCAGCCGCCGGCGCCGACGAGCAATGCGGCCGCCAGCGCGCCGGTGGCTGCCCAACGGGCCGGAATTCCCGCACCACCCAGCACCGCAATCACGGGCTGCCGCCGTCGTATCGAAAGAGCGCCTGGCCCTGGCAGCCGCCGCTGCATCGTCCGGTGTAGGCATTGATCCCGAGGCGGCTCAACAATGCGCGGCAATGTTCCGCCTCGGCATAGTCGTCAACGCAACTGCTCGCGGCGGCGAGGTCGATTCCGGCGAGCAGGGCGTCGAGGTCGACGACAACGGCGCCTTCCCGGGCAGCGGCGGCCGGCAGCCGTATCGTCGCCACGTTCGGCCGCGCGCAACGCTCGGGCGGCCGTACGGCGGATGCCGAGACGCAACCGGTGCTGCCGAGGTGGAACGACCAGTCCGTGCCGACATCGAGCCGCAGAAACTTGTAGCCCGACTGCCAGGTCCAGAACATGGATGGAACGTTGAGCGGCGTCGGGGCGGCAAGCGGGTTGGCGTGATTGCGGCCGAAGGGCACGCCGAGATCGAATTCGACGGCTTCATGGTCACCGGCCGCCGCCTGCCCCGAGATGTGCGGGTCGGCCGGCGCGGATGCACTGGCAGCGCAGTTTCCCTGCCACGACACCAGTGCGGTGCCTGCGTCCACGCTCTGCACAGGCGTGGCGTCGAGCAGCACGGTACTCGCTTCCCCGTTCGCGTTGATCATGCGCAGGTTCGATACATAAAATCGGAGTTGGCCAGACTCGGGGAGGCCATGGCAACCGGTAGCCAGGGAAGACCCGAGGCTGAACTGCAGCCGTATGGGGTACCTGTCGTTCTGGCTGCAGCCGAAGACCGCCAGAACGGCGGGCAAGACGGCAGAGAGCGTAAAATACCGGGCGACTCGTGCCCGGGCTGCGGCGGCTGCGAGCATGCGGCCTATGGTACCGGAGCCCAGGGTGGAAACGATTACAGCTATTCTCAGAATCGCGGCGGGCTCCGTGTATCTTGCGGGCCTCGCGCTCTGGGCCGGCCCGGCCCTGGGGCACGGTGAGCATGAGGTGCCGCGCCATGTGTCCGCCCAGGGCAGGGACACCGGCAATTGCGAACTGCCTGTGCGGCCCTGCCGAACCATCCAGTACGCGCAATCCGTGGCCGGCAAGGGCGACCGGCTGCTGGTCGCCGCGGGCACCTACGAGGTGCGCACCGCCCAGGACATCTTCATGCTCACCAGTGGCATGCTCGACGTCCAGGGCGGTTTCGACCGGTTCGACCACTTCGCGAGGCAGTCACCGGATACAAACCGCACCACCCTGGTCGGCGTACCGCTGGAGTTCCGGCAGCAACTGCGTAACCGGGGATTTCACGTCGTGGCGGATCGGAAAGGGTTGCGGTCGCAACAGCGCGAAGTTCTGGAGGAGTTCCGCGCGGGCTATGCCGCCATGCACGCGAGCAGCGGCCGCCTTCCCTGCAGCGGCGGCAAAGCGGGCGAATTCGCCTGCAACCGGGTCGATCTGCTGTCCCATGTGGCATTGGCCGATCTGCGGATCGAACCCGATACCGCAAACGATATCTGGGGGTTCGTCGATCTCAACACCGAACGCGAATACGCGCTGCTCGGCCTGAACATCGGCCTGGCCGTCATCGATGTCACGGACCCCGAGAATCCCTTCCAGGTCGGGCAGGTCCCGGGCAGGGATTCACTCTGGCGCGACGTCAAGACACTCCAGGTATACGAGGAGGAAACCAATCGCTGGAAAAACTTCGCTTATGTGAGCACGGAGGCCGCGGATCGTGTCATGGTCATCGACCTCACCGGGCTGCCGAACCGGATGTCCCTTGCGGGGCGGGTGACGGACAACGCCACGTCCCACAACATCCATGTCAGCAACGTCGACCCTGCCACCGGCGTGCCGGTCACGGGCTGGCCTCCGCCGCTGTTGCAGGTGCTGGGCGCGAACCGGCGCTTTGGCGCATTCCGTTCCTACAGCCTGGGGGACCCGGCGGCCCCCAGCCTTGCCGGCGAGTCTCCGGAGGAGACGCCGGCCCGCTATACCCACGATGCGACCTCGATGGTGATCGATGACGCCCGGGCCGCCGCGTGCCGCAACAGCACCGGGCCCTGCGAAATTCTCTTCGACTTTTCCGAATCGACGTTCGACCTGTGGGATCTGAGCGACCAGGCCAGCCCGCGGCTGCTCAGTTCCACACCCTACGATCGGGCGAGTTACGTACATTCGGGCTGGTGGAGCGAAGACAGGCGCTACCTGTTCGTCCACGATGAACTCGATGAAAGGAACTATCGCCTCAACACCACGCTTCGCGTCTTCGACCTGGCGAGCCTCACTGCGCCGGTATTGACAACCGTGTGGCAGGGGCCCACCGCGGCTATCGATCACAACGGCTACGTGCGCGGCAATCGTTATTACATGTCGAACTACACGCGCGGACTGGCGGTGCTCGACATCACGCAACCGGCCGCACCGCGTCAGGTCGGGTTCTTCGACACCTTTCCGGTTTCCGACTTCACCGCATTTGACGGGGCCTGGGGCGTCTACCCGTTTCTGCCGAGCGGAAGCGTGCTGGTCAGCGATTTCGTCGGCGGCCTTTACGTGGTGGCGGACCGGACCCTGGGATCCAGGCATGGTCAACTCGCCTTTACGGCGCCCGCCTTCGGTGGCGAGGAAGGAACCGATACGGTGGTGTCGGTGTCCCGCAGCGGTGGCTCGACGGGCCGAGTTTCCGTGAACTACACCGTCTACGGAGCGTCGGCGAATGCAGGCGATCTTGCGGTGGCGAAAGGCACCCTGGTCTGGCCGGCGGGCGACAGCGACAACCGGTCCATCACCGTGCCATTGGTAAACGACGGCGCCTCCGAGCCCATCGAGCGCGCTTTTGTGCGCCTGGAGCACCCGACCGGTGGGGCGGTTCTCGGCAAAGTGAACCTGGCGAGCCTCTTCATCGGAGATGCCGGCGCGTCCGCCGCCGTCGAACTCTCGGAATCCGTGACGGCCGTGAGGGCCGGCGCGAAGCGCGCCGTCGTCACCGTCAGGCGCCTGGGCAGCCCCCTGGGGGCGGTGGCGGCGTCATTCGCCACGAGCCCGCTCAGTGCCGTCGAGGGCATGGATTACCGTGCGCCCGTCCCGGGCCGGTTGCGCTGGGAAGATGGCGATGGAAGGCCGCAAACCATCGTCGTCGACCTTCTCGAGAACGGTGTGACGGATCTATCGAGGCGTTTCCGGGTGCAGCTTTCATCGCCATCGGGAGCGATGCTGGCCGGGAATGCCGAATCGAACGTCGAGATTCGGCGTCTGCCGCCCATCACCGGTTTCGTGCTCGTCGACGCCGAGCGGGATGTCGACATCGCGGCCATCGGGGACGGCGAGGCGATCGATGTGCATCCGTCCGGCACGCAGTCGCTGTCGATTCGCGCGGATGCCGAAGCGGTTCCCTGGCTCGGCAGCCTGCAACTCGAACTCTCGGGGCCCTTCGAGGCGACGGAGATCGACAACCAGGCCCCCTATACGCTGTTCGGGGACGACGGCGGCGGCGATTACGACGGAGGCGCACTTCCCAACGGGAGCTACGAGATCACGGCGACTCCTTTCTGGGAGGCCGGCGCCGACGGGGAGGCCGGCGTGCCCCTGACCCTGTCGTTCTCGATTGCCGGCAGCACGGACCCCGACCCGGACCCCGATCCCGACCCGGGCACCGGGCCCGTCCCCCAGCTCGGGCCGGTTGGCGATGTAAGCATTGCCGCGATAGAGGAAGCCCTGGAAGTCTCCTGGAACGCTGTCCCGTTCGCCGACGGCTACAGGATTCAGTGGCGAACCGCAACGGAGTCGTTCGGTGCCGGCCGCCAGGCCGAGATCGGTCCGGGAAGCGTCACGAACTACACCGTCACAGGCCTGGAGGCCGGTACCGAATACCACGTGCGCGTGATCGCAACCCGGTCCGGCGCTGACGACGGGGCGCCTTCCGCGGAGGCGAAGGGTACGCCCAGGGCGCATCCGCCGGGTGATGCGGCGATTATTGGGGTGACGGAGGAAGTAGAGAGCCTCGCGGTGTCGTGGTGGGCCGCCGAGCGTGCGGACGGTTACAAGGTTCGGTGGCAGCCCAGGCACGATCCGCTCATTCCACAGCGCGAGGCGATCGTCGAGGGCGGCGCAACCACTTCCTATACGATCCCCGGGCTCACGGCCAACACGGAGTACGGCGTTCAGGTGATCGCGACGCGGGCGAACGCGGACGACGGGCGGCCGTCGGAGACCGTTTACGCTGCGCCCCGCGCGGTCGGCCAGGGGCCGCGGATCGACGGCCAGACCATCGTTGCGGGCAGCGTGCGGGAACTGTACGTACCGGGCCACTTCGACGACCCGCAACGGCGGGAACTGACCTACAGCGTAGAATCCAGCGATCCGGAGACTGTCGTGGCAACGGCAAGCGGAGACGGCCGGGTCACCCTTCGCGGCCTGGTCTCCGGCGAGTCCGTGGTGACGGTGACGGCCAGCGCCGCGGGCGAGGACGGCGACGGCTTTCGGGTATCCCACATCTTTGTGGCGACGGTACGCGGACGCGCCCTGGTGCCGCTGTTCCCGGCGGCGTCGGATACCGTGCGCCAGGGATTCGTTCGCGTGATCAATCGCTCGACAAGTGGGGGTGAGGTCCGCATCGCCGCCATCGACGACGCCGGGCAGCGTTACCCTCCGGTCTTCCTCGCGATCGATGCGGGTGCGGCGGCGCACTTCAACTCCAATGACCTGGAGAACGGCAATCCCCGGAAGGGGCTCTCGGAAGGCACCGGCCCAGGCACGCGCGATTGGCGGCTGGAACTGGACAGCGACCTGGAGTTCGAGGCGCTGGCATACATCCGTACGCAGGACGGCTTTCTCACGCCGATGCACGACCTGGCGCCGCGGGTCGGCTCGCGCGATTCCCGGATAGTCACGTTCAATCCGGCAAGCAATACGGGGCAGTTGAGCACGCTGCGGCTGGTGAACCTGACGGCAACGGAAGCCCGTGTGGCCATTCGCCCCAGGGACGACACGGGCGCCAGGAACGACGGCATCGGGCTGGAGATTCCCGCGCGCCAGTCGCTGGAATTCACGGCAGCGGAGCTGGAGACCGGTGAACTGGCGCCGGACCGGCGGGGCGGGGGCAAGATAAGGGGAGGCCGGTTGGGCGACGGAACGGGCAAATGGCGGCTGTTGGTGGAAGCGGACCGCGAGGTCGTCGTAATGAGCCTGCTGCGCAGCCCGACCGGGCACCTGACCAACCTCTCGACGGCGCCGTCGCGGCCGGACCGCCGCTAGGAAAGGCGCGCTTTTGCCATCGGCCGCCAATGGTGCTATGGGAGCGGATGGCCCAGATCGATGGGGGTCGTTATGACGTCTTTCCTGCCGAATGCGCTTGCAGACATATTCACGCCTGACCGGGTCAGCACCGATGCCGGCGACCTGGCGGTTCGGGGCATCGACTGGACGCGGGTCTTCAAGGCCGCGCCGGCAGCCGTCGTATTCCCGGAGTCGGTGGAGGAGGTGGTTGCGCTGACGGAGCTTGCGAATGCCCGGGGGCTGGCCCTGGTGCCCTCGGGCGGCCGCACGGGGCTGTCCGGCGGCGCGGTGGCGGCAAACGGGGAAGTCGTCGTTTCCTTCGACCGGATGAACCGGATACTCGCGTTCGATCCGGTTGACCGGCTTGCCAGGTGCCAGGCAGGCGTCGTCACCGCAACGCTTCAGGAATATGCGCGCGCCCGCGGCCTTTTCTATCCCGTGGACTTCGGTTCCAGCGGTTCGAGCCAGGTCGGCGGCAACATCGCGACCAATGCCGGGGGTATCCGGGTCATTCGCTACGGCCTCACCCGCGACTGGATCGCGGGGCTGACCGTGGTAACCGGAACCGGCGCCGTGCTCGACTGCAACAACGGCCTGGTGAAGAACGCCACGGGCTACGACCTGCGGCACCTCTTCATCGGCTCGGAGGGAACCCTGGGCTTCATCGTCGAAGCGGAGGTGCGCCTGCGGCCGCCACCGCCACCGCAGCGCGTGATGGTGCTGGGCCTCGGTAGCCTGGGGGCGATTCTGCCGGTTCTGGAAGCCTTCCAGGCCGCCCTGGCGCTTTCCGCATTCGAGTTCTTCTCAGAGCTGGCGCTGACCCACGTGGTCGCCCATCGTGGCCTGCAACGGCCGCTGGACAAGGCCGCGCCGTTCTACGCATTGATCGAGTTCGACGCCGAAGCGGAAGAAACCGCCCTGGAAGCCTTTCAGACGACTGTCGAAAGAAATTGGGTAGCAGACGGTGTCGTCAGCCGGTCCGATGCCCAGGCCGCGTCGCTCTGGGCGCTGCGGGAAGGCATCACCGAGAGCATTGCCCCGCTCACACCTTACAAGAACGACCTGTCGGTGCGGGTGTCGGAAGTGCCGGAGTTTCTCGAAGAGATCGAGGGCATCGTCGGCGCGCGGTACCCCGACTTCGACATCTGCTGGTACGGCCACATCGGCGACGGCAACCTGCACCTCAACATTCTGAAACCGGAAAGCCTGTCAACGGACGAATTCCACGAACGGTGCCGCCGCATCAACCCGGAATTGTTCGAAGCGGTGCGGCAACGGGGCGGCAGCATCTCCGCGGAGCACGGCGTGGGGCTGCTCAAGCGCGACTTCCTCGACTTCTCGCGCAGTCCGGCGGAGATCGAATTGATGCGGGGCGTGAAAGCCGTGTTCGATCCGAATGGAGTGATGAACCCGGGCAAGCTGCTGTAGCCGCCAGCCCGCCGCGTTGGTCCCATGTAAAGAGAAGCGATAACGACCATGCGTTCGAATTTCGTATCGCTACTCCGCGACTGAATGGCTCGAGCCCTGGAGATTCAGATATGCGTTCGGCATCTGCAACCGTTGATACGGGTGCTGCTCGCGGAGTTCACAGGCACCGATTTTCATCGCGGCGTCCTGTTCTACACCGGTGATGAGGTTCTGCCGTTCCGCGTCGAAGGACACACCTTTCACGCCCTGCCGGTTGGATTGCTGGAACGTGCCCACTAATATACCGACGGTCGCGCAGGTCACCCATACGGCTACGCGCGGTTGCCCAATTAGAGAAACAACCTGAATCGCATTTGTGAAACCCGCGCGTCCAGTCAGCCTGTCGCTTTCTCCCGCCAAGTTCCGCTGGCCGGTTACCGCCATGGCGTCCATCGCCCACCGGCTCACCGGGGTGGGCCTGTTCGCGGGCTTTGCCTGGCTCCTGTACCTGCTCCACCTGGCGCTGGACTCCCCGGCCGGGTTTGACCGGGCAGAGGCATTGCTGGCCGCATACGGGGGCAAGCTCGGGCTGCTCGCCATGATGGCGCTGCTGGCTTATCACCTGATTGCCGGCATCAAGCACCTGCTGCTGGACATGCACATCGGTGACACGCTGCAGGCAGCGCGCCGGGCATCCTGGCTGGTATTCGCGCTGACGGCCGCAGCGGTGCTGGCCCTGGGGTTCTGGCTATGGTGACCAGCGTCACGTCGCTTACCGGCAACGGGCTGGCCGATTTCGTGCTGCAGCGGGTGAGCGCCGTGGTGCTGGCACTCTACGCGGGCTGCGTGGTCGGCTGGTTCCTCGTCAACGACGGCGTCAGCCACGGAGCCCTCGCCGCGTACTTCGGTTCCATGCCCATGCAACTGTTCAGCACCCTGGCGCTGCTGGCGACCGCCGTGCACGGCTGGATCGGCATGTGGACGGTGGGCACCGACTACGTGCAGCCGCACTATTTCGGCAGGCACGCCACCGTTTTCCGCTTTGTCTATCAGTGCGGCATGGTGCTGGTGCTGTTCGTCTACGTCGCCTGGGGCCTGGCCCTCTTCTGGTCACTGTAGGGTACGCCGTGACGCTGCCGCGCAGGATGGAGTTCGACGGCGTCATCGTCGGCGGCGGCGGCGCCGGCATGTGCGCTTCCCTGCGCCTGGCCCGTTCGGGCCTGAAGACGGCGGTGATATCCAAGGTGTTTCCCACCCGTTCGCACACGGTCTCCGCCCAGGGTGGCATTACCTGCGCCATTGCCAGCGAAGACCCGGACGACGACTGGCGCTGGCATATGTACGACACGGTCAAGGGATCGGATTACATCGGCGACCAGGACGCCATCGAGTACATGTGCAGCGAAGGCCCCCAGGCCGTCTTCGAGCTGGAGCACATGGGCATGCCGTTCTCCCGTACCGAGTCGGGCCGGATCTATCAGCGCCCGTTCGGCGGCCAGTCGAAGAACTACGGCAAGGGCGGCCAGGCGAGCCGCACCTGCGCGGCCGCGGACCGTACCGGCCACGCGCTGCTGCACACGCTGTACCAGGCAAACTTCAAGGCCGGCACCACCTTCCTGAACGAATGGTTCGCCGTCGATCTGGTCAGCAATGCTGACGGCGTGGTGGTGGGGGTGATCGCCATCGAAATCGAGTCCGGCGAGGTGGTCTACATCGCAGCCAAGGCCACGGTGCTGGCAACCGGCGGCGCCGGTCGCATCTACGCCAGTACCACCAACGCGCTGATGAACACCGGTGACGGCGTCGGGATGGCGCTGCGGGCCGGGCTGCCCATGCAGGACATGGAGATGTGGCAGTTTCACCCCACCGGCATCCACGGCGCCGGGGTGCTGGTCACGGAGGGCAGCCGCGGCGAGGGCGGCTATCTGATCAACAAGGACGGCGAGCGCTTCATGGAGCGCTACGCGCCCACCGCCAAGGACCTTGCGGGCCGGGACGTGGTGGCCCGGTCGATGGTTCTCGAAGTGCTGGAAGGACGGGGTTGCGGCCCCGATGGCGACCACGTGCTGCTGAAGCTCGATCACCTGGGCGAGGAAGTGCTCAATGCCCGCCTGCCCGGAATTCTCGAGCTCTCCAAAACCTTCGCCCATGCCGACCCGGTGCGGGAACCCATACCGGTGGTGCCGACCTGCCACTACATGATGGGTGGCATTCCCACCGGCGTGTACGGCCAGGCGCTGACCCAGGACAACGATGGCAACGACCGGATGGTGGAAGGCCTTTATGCCGCGGGCGAAGTGGCCTGCGTCTCCGTGCACGGCGCCAACCGCCTCGGCGGCAATTCGCTGCTCGACCTCATCGTCTTCGGGCGGGCCTCCGGGCTGCACATCGAGGAGACGCTGCGCCAGGGCGTCAGCTACCGGGACGCCAGCGATTCGGACCTCGAGGCATCGCTTACCCGCCTCAACCGCTGGAACGCCTCCGCCGCCGGCGAGTCCGTCGACAGCCTGAAACGGGAACTGCAGACGGTCATGCAGAACAGCTTCGGCGTGTTCCGCTCGGAAACGCACATGCGCGCGGGCATAGAAAAACTCGACGAACTCAGGCAACGCATCAGCGCGGCCCACCTCGGCGACAAGAGCAACGCCTTCAACACCGCGCGCCTCGAAGCCCTGGAACTCGACAACCTGCTCGAGGTAGCCGAAGCCACCGCCATCGTCGCCGAGGAGCGCCGCGAAAGCCGCGGCGCCCACGCCCGGGAGGACTACCAGGAGCGCGACGACGAGAACTGGTTGTGCCACTCACTGTATTACCCCGAGGAGAAGCGGGTCGGCAAGCGCGACGTCAACTTCGCGCCGAAAACCGTTCCCGTGTTCGAGCCAAAGGAACGGAAGTATTAGCCCACCAGGACTTCCACGTCGTCGCACACGATCAGGCGGCGGTCCGCGGTTACCAGGGTCAGATCGAGCGCCTTTGCGGTTGCAGCGATCAGGCGGTCGGCTGGGTCGCGATGGGGCAGATTGACAGACGCGCTGGCGAGAACGATCTCCAGCGTCAATGGGATTTCGGAAACGGGGCCTGCGGTGATGGCGTTGCGCATCCACCTTCCGGCGTCCGGTTGCAGGGCAAGGCGCCCGCGCTCTGCAAGCAGCAGGGCCTCCCAGAAACTGATTGACGAGAGGTGGAGCCTGTTGTCGGGCGCCGTCAGGGCCTGCCGGACGCTTTTCGACAGGCGGGCTGGATCCAGGAGGCTCCACAGCCAGATATGTGTATCGAGCAACAATGCCACCTGATGCTCCGTCTTTTGTATCTATCGAGTAGTAGCGTTCGCTTTGCGGCGCGCCTATCGATCGGGCGGTTCCAGCGCATCAGATACTGCTTCCCACTCATCCGGCGCGGCGACCGGCTCGATCAGGTCGCCGAGGATGGCGCCTTGGTTGCGCATGGCGCCCAGCCACTCAGCAGCCGGCGGCTTGGGAGGTGGAACTACCTCTGCCACCGGTTTTCCGAATCGGGTTACCAGTACCGGCTGGCCGGTTCTTCCAACACGTTCGAGCACTGACAGGCACGTGGCCTTGAATTTCGAAATCTGGATTTCTTCCATGAGTAGAACAGTATCATGGTCAGAGACCATGGTCCAACTTTCGCGCATTGCGGATTCCATCACCAAACCGCCTTTCTTTGAAACAGCGAGTATCAACTGGCAGGGTTCGCCTTGTATGTAGGAAAAGGGCGATACCCGAACTCTTTACCGGTCGCCCGAATCTGTGAGACAGTTTTTTCACCCTGGTCGGAGCCGGTCCGGCCGGCTTTTCCCGGAAACCATTTGCAGAACGTTCGGGCTAGAATGGGGTTAAAGGAGAACGGAACCGCCATGCACGTCAGCGTTTACCGATACAACCCGGAGGCGGACGAGAAGCCGCGCATGCAGGACATGGCCGTCGAGCTGCCCGAGGGGCGGGACCTGATGGTGCTCGATGTGCTGGCGCTGCTGAAGGAGCGGGACCCGAGCCTGTCGTACCGGCGCAGTTGCCGGGAGGGGGTGTGCGGCTCCGACGGCATGAACATGAACGGCAAGAACGGCCTTGCCTGCATCACGCCGGTCTCGGAGGCGGCGCGGGGCGGCAGGCTGGTGCTTCGGCCGCTGCCGGGGTTGCCGGTGGTGCGTGACCTGGTGGTGGACATGACGCAGTTCTACCGGCAGTACGAGAGGATCAAGCCCTATCTCATCAACGATACGCCGCCGCCCGCCCAGGAACGGCTGCAGACGCCCGAGGAGCGGGCGAGACTCGATGGCGCTTACGAGTGCATTCTGTGTGCCTGCTGCTCCACCTCCTGCCCGTCGTTCTGGTGGAACCCGGACAAGTTCGTCGGCCCCGCGGGGCTGTTGCAGGCGTACCGGTTTATCGCCGACAGCCGCGATACGGCCACTGAGGAGCGCCTGGCAGATCTGGAAGACCCGTTCAGCGTGTTCCGCTGCCGGGGCATCATGAACTGCGTGGATGTGTGCCCGAAAGACCTCAATCCGACCCGGGCGATCGGCAAGATCCGCACCATGATGCTCTCGCAGGGCACCTGAGCGGCCAACGGGCGGAAACACGGCAAGGCACCCCGGCGACTCGTGACCAGACAGGCAGAGACCAGGCACACCCATGGCTGAATCCGAACTCGACCGCATGCGTCGAAGCTCGCACCTCGCGGGCGCCAATGCGGCCTATATCGAGGCGATGTACGAGGAATACCTGACCGGCGGCGGGGAACTGCCGCCGGAGTGGGAGCGCTACTTCGGCAGCCTGCCGCCAATGAAGGACGGGAACGGCGACAAGGCCGTGGAGGTGCCGCACAGCGGCATCGTGCAGCATTTCGAGCGCATCGGCAGGAACCGCCTGAAGGCGCGCCCGGAGCGCCAGAGCGCGGCGGTGGAGAGCGAGCACGAGCGCAAGCAGATGCGCGTGCTGGAACTGATCTCCGCCTACCGCCACCGGGGGCACAAGAAGGCGAACATCGACCCGCTGGGCCTGATGGAACGGCCGGAAATGCCGGTGCTCGACCTCGCGTATCACGGTTTGTCCGTTGCGGAACTGGAGGAGATCTTCGATACCGGCTCGCTCGGCTACCACGACGGAAACGCCAAGCTGCGGGAGATTGTCGAGACCCTGGAAATGACCTACTGCGGCAGCATCGGCGCCGAGTACATGCACATCGTGCAGGCCGACGAGCAGATGTGGGTGCAGCACCGCCTGGAACGGGTGCGTTCAATGCCGCCGCTCACGGCTGCGGAAAAGCGCCGGATACTGGAGCGGCTGACGGCGGCGGAGGGTTTGGAAAAGTACCTGCACGGCCGCTATCCCGGCACCAAGCGCTTCGGCCTCGAAGGCGCCGAGTCGCTTATCCCCTGCGTGCACGAACTGCTGCAGCGGCTCGGTTCCCACGACGTGCTGGAAACGGTGGTCGGCATGGCCCATCGTGGCCGCCTGAACGTGCTGGTCAACATCCTGGGCAAGGATCCCTGGGACCTGTTCAGCGAGTTCGACGGCAAGGTGGACGAGTCCCTGGCCTCCGGCGATGTCAAGTACCACCAGGGCTTCTCCACCAACGTCATGACCCCGGGGGGCGAGATGCACCTGGCGCTGGCCTTCAATCCCTCGCACCTGGAGATCGTCGGCCCCGTGGTGGCCGGTTCCGTGCGCGCCCGGCAGGACCGCCGGCGCGACTACGGCGGCAACCTGGTGGTGCCCATCGTGGTGCACGGCGATGCGGCCTTCGCCGGCCAGGGCGTGGTCATGGAGACGCTGCAGATGTCCCAGACCCGGGGCTTCAAGACCGGCGGCACGGTGCACATCATCCTCAACAACCAGATCGGCTTCACCACCCACCGGCAGGACGATGCCCGCTCCACCGAGTACTGCACCGAGATCGCCAAGATGGTCCAGGCGCCCATCTTCCACGTCAACGGCGACGACCCGGAGGCGGTGATCTTCGTGACCCAGCTCGCGGCGGACTACCGCATGTACTTCCGCAAGGACGTGGTGATCGACCTGGTCTGCTACCGCCGCCGAGGGCACAACGAGGCCGAGGAGCCGATGAAGACCCAGCCCCTGATGTACAAGCGCATCCGGGCGCTGCCCACTACCCGGGAACGCTACGCGGAAAAACTGGTCGAAGAGCAGGTGGTGAGCCGCAACCAGGCCTCCGAGATGGTGGAGCGATACCGCAATACCCTGGAGAGCGGCGGCCATGTGGCGCTCTCCATCGTCCAGCAGCCGGACGAGAGCCTGTTCGTCGACTGGCGGCCCTATCTCGGCCACGAGTGGACGGCGGCTGCGGACACCCGGGTGCCCCGCGATGAGTTCATCGACATCGCCGAACGCCTCGGCCGCATCCCCGACGGCTTCCGGCTTCAGCGCCAGGTGCAGAAGACACTGGACGACCGGGCCGGCATGACGGCCGGCGAGATGCCGGTGAACTGGGGCTATGCGGAGACCATGGCGTACGCCACCCTGGTCATGGCCGGCCACGGGGTGCGCCTGACGGGCCAGGACGTGGGCGTGGGCACCTTCTCGCACCGGCACGCCTGCCTGTACAACCAGGTCGACGGCAAGCGCTACATTCCCATCAACCATCTTTCCGAGACCACCAACTTCGACATCTACGACTCGCTGCTCTCCGAGGAAGCGGTTCTGGCCTTCGAGTACGGGTACGCAACGACCACGCCCAAGGAGCTGATCGTCTGGGAAGCCCAGTTCGGCGACTTTGCCAACGGCGCCCAGGTGGTGATCGACCAGTTCGTCTCGTCCGGCGAGGTCAAGTGGGCGCGGCTGTGCGGCCTGACGATGCTGTTGCCGCACGGCTACGAGGGCGCCGGGCCGGAACACTCCTCGGCGCGGCTGGAACGCTACCTGCAGCTCTCGGCCGAGCACAACATGCAGGTCTGCGTGCCCACTACTCCCGCCCAGGTGTTTCACATGCTGCGCCGCCAGGCGATCCGGCCCCTGCGCAAGCCGTTGGCGGCCCTGACGCCGAAGAGCCTGCTGAGGCACAAGCAGGCCGTCTCCACGCTCGAGGAGCTCTACGACGGCTCATTCCAGACCGTGCTCGGGGAAATCGACGAACTCGATCCACAGGGCATCGACCGGGTGGTGCTGTGCAGCGGCAAGGTGTACTACGAGCTGCTCGAGGCGCGGCGGGCGGCCGGGGCGGAAAACGTGGCGATTCTGCGCATCGAGCAGCTCTACCCGTATCCGCGGGAAGACCTGGCGCGGGCGATCGCCCCCTACAGGCGCCTGCGGCGCGTGGTGTGGTGCCAGGAGGAGCCCATGAACCAGGGCGCCTGGTACCAGACCCAGCACAAGATGCGCCAGGTGATCGCCGCCCACGAAGCCTTCCCCAACCTGGAATACGCGGGCAGGGATTCCTTCGCCGCCACGGCCGGCGGCTACATGCAGATGCACAACGACCGGCAGCAGCGCCTGGTCAGGGATGCACTCTTCGGATAACTCGGATAACGGCAATGGAAATCAAGGCGCCAACCTTCCCGGAATCGATCACCGAGGGCACCGTCGCCGTCTGGCACAAGGAGCCCGGCGAAGCGGTGCGGCGGGACGACCTGCTCGTGGACATCGAGACCGACAAGGTGGTTCTCGAAGTGGTGGCCCCCGCGGACGGCAAGGTCACCCGCATCGTCAAGCAGGAGGGCGACATCGTTGCCAGCGAGGAGTTGCTCGCCACCTTCGAGCCGGGCGAGGTGGCCATCCCCGATGTGCCGGTGGAGGACGCCGCACCGCAGGTCGCCGAGCCCGTCAGCGCGAGCCCGGCGGCCCGCAAGCTCGCCGAGGAGAAGGGGCTGGACATAGCCCGGGTGCAGGGCACCGGCCGCGACGGGCGCATCACCAAGGACGACGTGGCGCAATACGTGGAGGAAGAGCGGCCGATGCCGCCGCCGTCGGGGCGGGCGGCGAAGGCGGCCGCGCCCGAACTCGCGCCGCCCGTCACGCCGGAGTTCGACCCGGAGGGCGTGGCCGAACGGGTGGAGCGCCGCGTGCCCATGACCCGCCTGCGCGCCAGCATCGCCCGGCGCCTGGTGGCGGCCCAGCACAACGCCGCCATGCTCACCACCTTCAACGAGGTGGACATGTCGCCGGTGATGGCGCTCCGGCGCAAGTACCAGGACGAATTCCGGGCCCGGCACAACGGCACCCGGCTCGGCTTCATGTCGTTCTTCGTGCGCGCTTCGGTAGAGGCGCTGAAGCGCTTTCCGGCGGTGAACGCCTCCATCGACGGCGACGACATCGTCTACCACGGCTACTACGACATCGGCGTTGCGGTGAGCACCGAGCGCGGCCTGGTGGTGCCGGTGGTGCGCGATGCGGATGCACTCGGCATGGCCCAGATAGAGGACCAGATCAACGAGTACGGCGAGAAGGCGCGTTCCGGCAAGCTCACCATCGAGGAGATGACCGGCGGCACCTTCACGCTCTCCAACGGCGGTATTTTCGGCTCGCTCCTCTCGACGCCCATACTCAACCCGCCGCAGACGGGCATTCTGGGCATGCACAAGGTCCAGGAGCGGCCGGTGGTGCAGGACGGGGAGATCGTCGTCCGCCCGATGATGTACCTGGCCCTCTCTTACGACCACCGCCTGATCGACGGCAGCGATGCGGTACGGTTCCTGGTGGCGATCAAGGGGCTGCTCGAGGACCCGGCCAGGATTCTCCTAGAGTTGTAACACTGAATAACAACAGGATCGAGCGAACATGAGCGACAAGTTCGACGTCGTCGTTATCGGCGGCGGCCCGGCGGGCTACGCCGCGGCCATCCGCGCCGCCCAGTTGGGGCTGACGAGTGCGTGCATCGACAAGTCCCTGGGCAAGGACGGCAAGCCCGCCTTCGGCGGCACCTGCCTCAACTGGGGCTGCATTCCCTCGAAGGCGCTGCTCGATGCATCGCACAAGTACGTCGAGGCGGCGCAGCATCTCGGCGACGTGGGCATCGAGGTGGCCGGCGTATCCGTGGATGTCCCGAAGATGATTGCCCGTAAAGACAAAGTAGTGGCGGGCCTGACCGGCGGTATCGCGGCGCTGTTCAAGGGCAACGGCGTCACCGGTCTGCCGGGGGTGGGGCGGCTGCTGTCCGGCCGTCAGGTCGAATACACCGGCCACGACGGCGTGGTGAGCACGCTGCGGGCGGAGCACGTGGTGCTGGCGCCGGGGTCGGTTCCCGCCGGGATCCCGCCCACGCCGGTGGATGAGGATTCGATCGTGGACTCCACCGGCGCGCTTGAATTCCAGGAGGTGCCGGCCAGGCTCGGGGTAATCGGCGCCGGCGTGATCGGCTTGGAACTCGGCAGCGTCTGGGGCCGGTTGGGTTCCGAGGTGGTCATCCTCGAGGCGCTGCCGGATTTCCTGCCCATGGCGGATACCCGCATCGCGCGCGATGCCCTGAAGGTCCTGCGTGGACAGGGCCTGGATATCCGGCTGGAGGCGCTGGTCACGGGGTCGAAGGTCGGCAAGAACGGCGTGACGGTCACCTACGAGGATACGGACGGGCAGCAGTCGATCGAGGTCGACAAGCTGATCGTCGCAGTCGGCCGCAAGCCCTATACCGAGGGGCTCCTGGACCCGGCCAGCGGCGTGACGGTGGATGCCAACGGCTTCATCGGTGTGGACGATCTCTGCGCCACCGCGGCGCCCAACGTCTACGCCGTGGGCGACTGCGTACGCGGCCCGATGCTCGCCCACAAGGGCTCGGAAGAGGGCGTGATGGTGGTGGAGCGAATCGCCGGACACAAGCCGCTGGTGAACTACGACACCGTGCCCAACGTGATCTACACCCACCCCGAGATCGCCTGGGTGGGCAAGACGGAGCAGGAACTCAAGGACGCCGGAGTCGCCGTGAACGCGGGCGCCTTTCCGTTCGCGGCGAGCGGCCGGGCGCTGGCGGCCAACGATGCGGTCGGCGTGGTCAAGATCATTGCCGATGCGGAAACCGACCGCATTCTGGGCGTGCACATCCTCGGGCCGCAGGCGTCGGAACTGGTGGCCCAGGCCGTCATTGCCATGGAATTCGATGCCAGCGCGGAAGACCTGGGCCTGACGATGTTCGCCCACCCGACGCTCTCGGAGGCGGTGCACGAGGCGGCGCTCGGCGTTGCCGGCCATGCCATTCACATGGTCAACCGCCGCAAGCGGGCCTAGCGCCCTGTGAAATGCAGGAAACTGATGGGACAGGACACTGACGGATGAACCTGCACGAATACCAGGCCAAGGGCCTCTTCGCCGACTACGGCCTGCCCGTCTCGCCGGGCATCGTCGCCGACACCGCGGACGCGGCGGTGGCGGCGGCGGAGGAAATCGGCGGCGACCGCTGGGCCGTAAAGGTGCAGGTACACGCCGGCGGCCGGGGCAAGGCCGGCGGGGTCAAGGTGGCCGATTCACCGGACGAGGTACGGGCTTTCGCCGAACGCTGGATCGGCGGCAGCCTGGTCACGGCGCAAACCGATGCCGGGGGGCAGCCGGTAAGCAGGATCTACGTTGAACAGTGCGTCGGCATCGAGCGGGAGCTCTATCTCGGCGCCGTCATCGACCGCGGCAGCCGGCGCATCGTCTTCATGGCCTCCACGGAAGGCGGCGTGGAAATCGAGAAGGTGGCGGAGGAAACTCCCGAAAAAATCCTGCGGGAAGCCATCGACCCGTACGTCGGTGCCCAGCCGTACCAGGGCCGGGCGCTCGCTTTCCGCCTTGGGCTCTCAGGTGCCCAGGTCAGGCAATTTGCCAATATTTTCATGGGGTTGGCGAAGCTTTTTCAGGAGTTGGATTGTTCGCTGGTCGAGATTAATCCGCTGGTTGTCACCACTGATGGCAAGGTGCACTGCCTCGACGCGAAGATGAACATCGACGGCAACGCCCTCTACCGGCAGAGAAGGCTCGCCGACCTCCGCGACGCTTCCCAGGAGGACGAGCGTGAAGCCCGGGCCGCCGGGTTCGGCCTCAATTACGTGGCTCTCGACGGCAACATCGGCTGCATGGTGAACGGCGCCGGCCTCGCCATGGGCACCATGGATCTGGTCAAGGTCTACGGCGGCAGCCCGGCCAACTTCCTGGACGTCGGGGGCGGCGCCACCCGTGAAGCGGTGTCGGAAGCCTTCAAGATCATCCTCTCGGACAATGCCGTGAAGGCGGTGCTGATCAACATCTTCGGCGGCATCGTCAGTTGCGCGATCATCGCCGAAGGCATCGTCGGCGCCGTGGAAGAGGTCGGGGTATCGGTACCCGTCATCGTGCGTTTCGAGGGCAACAACGCGGCCCGCGGCCGCGAAATACTGACGGAAAGCGGGCTCAACATCATCGCCGCGGCCTCGCTCGAGGAAGCGGCGCTGAAATCGATCGCGGCCGCAGGTGGATCAACGGCCCCCGGGGCGGAAACGGGCCGTGCCGCGGCGGCGAGCGGCGGCGCGGCAACCGTCAGCTCCGACACCGGCGCGGGGGATCGCTCATGAGCATCCTGGTCGACGGCAACACCCGCGTCATCTGCCAGGGCTTCACCGGCTCCCAGGGAACCCTGCACTGCGAACAGGCCATCGCCTACGGCACCAAACTCGTCGGCGGCGTAACCCCTGGCAAGGGCGGCGCCACCCACCTCGGCCTGCCGGTATTCGACACCGTGGCAGAGGCCGTGAATGCCACCGGCGCCACCGCCTCGGTCATCTACGTGCCCGCGCCCTTCTGCAAGGACTCCATCCTCGAAGCCCTCGATGCGGGCATCGAACTCATCGTCTGTATCACGGAAGGCGTCCCCACCCTGGACATGCTTACCGTCAAGGCCAGGCTCGACATCACCGGCGCCCGCCTCATCGGCCCGAACTGCCCCGGCGTGATCACCCCGGACGAGTGCAAGATGGGCATCATGCCCGGCGAAATCCACCTGCCCGGCAAGGTCGGCATCGTCTCGCGCTCGGGCACACTCACCTACGAGGCCGTCAAGCAGACTACCGACCCGGGCTTCGGCCAGAGCACCTGCGTCGGCATCGGCGGCGACCCCATCCCCGGCAGCCAGTTCACCGACATCCTGGCGCTCTTCGAGGAGGACCCGGACACCGAAGCGATCGTCATGGTCGGTGAGATAGGCGGCTCCGCTGAAGAGGAGGCAGCCGCCTTCATCCGCGAACACGTCACCAAACCGGTCGTCGCCTACATCGCCGGCGTCACCGCCCCAGCCGGAAAACGCATGGGCCACGCGGGCGCCATCGTAGCCGGCGGCAAGGGCACCGCCGCCGAAAAGTTCGAGGCGCTGGAAGAAGCCGGCGTAAAGACAGTCCGCAGCCTGGCCGGCATCGGCGACGCACTGGCCGAGGCAACGGGCTGGGCTTGAGTCCCGCGTACCTGCGCTCGGAGTCGAATCGAACGCGCTGTTAAGACCGGCTTGAAATCTCCGACCGCGACCTCATCTATTGCGCATCCTCCAATCGTAGCGCTATCCCAGGAAGGACCATACCCATGACGGCACAAGCGGAAACCCACGGCTTCCAGACCGAAGCCAGGCAGCTCCTGAAGCTGATGATCCACTCCCTGTACTCCAACCGGGAGATATTCCTGCGCGAGCTGATCTCCAACGCCTCCGACGCCATCGACAAGCTGCGCTTCCGCTCCATCGCGGAACCCGACCTGGTGGGCGCGGGCGAGGAGTTCACCATCACCATCCGTTTCGACAAGGACGCGAAGACCGTCTCGGTGGAAGACAACGGCATCGGCATGACCCGGGAGGAGTCCATCGAGCAGCTCGGCACCATCGCCAAGTCCGGCACGGCGGAGTTTCTTTCCCAACTCACCGGCGACCAGCAGAAAGACGCCCACCTGATCGGCCAGTTCGGCGTCGGCTTCTACAGCGCCTTCATCGTCGCCGACGAGGTGGAGGTGTTCACCCGCGCGGCCGGCTCGGGCCAGGGCACACGGTGGGTATCCGGCGGCGAGGACGATTTCACGGTGGAGGATGCCGATACCGGCCGGGGCACCAGGGTCGTCCTGCACCTCAAGGAAGATGCGCTGGACTTCGCCGATTCATACCGCCTGCGCAACCTCGTGCGCAAGTACTCCGACCACATCGCCGTCCCCGTGCGCATGCCGAAGGATGCGCCTGTCGAGGACGACGATGACGAGGCCGGGGCCGGGACGCAGCCGGAGCTGGAAACGGTGAACGAAGCCAAGGCGCTCTGGACCCGCTCCCGCTCCGAAGTCAGCGACGACGAGTACAAGTCGTTCTACCGCCACATCTCCCACGACTTCGACGATCCCCTGGCCTGGAGCCACAACCGGGTGGAGGGCAAGCTGGAATACACGAGCCTGCTCTATCTTCCCAAGCGCGCGCCCTTCGACCTCTGGAACCGGGAAACTCCGCGCGGCCTGAAGCTCTACGTGCAGCGGGTGTTCATCATGGACGACGCAGAGCAGTTCCTGCCCCTCTACCTGCGCTGGGTAAAGGGCGTCGTCGACTCCAACGAACTGCCTTTGAACATTTCCCGCGAAATCCTCCAAGAGGACCAGCGCGTCTCGCGCATTCGCACCGCCCTCACCAAGCGGGTGCTGTCCCGGCTGGCAACCATGGCCGACAAGGAACCCGAGGACTACCAGGGATTCTGGGACCAGTTCGGCGAAGTGCTCAAGGAAGGCGCGGGCGAGGATTTCGCGAACCGGGAGCAACTCCTGAAGCTCTATCGTTTCGCTTCCACGGCGGGCGAGGACGGGGCCAGGAACGTCAGCCTGGAACAGTATGCCGGCCGCATGGTGGACGGCCAGGACTCCATCTATTACCTGGTGGCCGACACCCACGCGAACGCCGCTGCGAGCCCCCACCTGGAAGCCTTCCGCGACAAGGGCATCGAGGTGCTGCTGCTCTCCGACCGCATCGATGAGTGGTTCATGTCGCACCTGAGCGAGTTCGACGGCAAGTCGTTCCAGGACGTCATGCGCGCCGACCTGAAGATGCCGGGTGAGTCAGAGGACGAGTCTGCGGAAGACGAAGAGAAGGAGGACGACGACCCGCTCACCGGGCGCATCAAGGGCGTGCTCGCGGAGCGCGTGGAAGGCGTGCGCAAGTCGAACCGGCTCACCGACTCGCCGGCCTGCCTGGTGCTTGGCCAGTTCGCCATGGGCGCCCAGATGCGCCGCATCATGGAGGCGACCGGCCAGGAAATGCCCGATTCCAAGCCTATTTTCGAGTACAACGCCGCTCATCCGCTGCTTCAGCGGCTGAACGACGAGGCCGATGAAGACCGCTTCGCCGACCTGGTGACGGTGCTGTTCGAGCACGCCTCGCTGGCCGAAGGGGGCGGGCTGACGGACGTGCCGGCCTATGTCGGCCGCATCAACCGTTTGCTGCTGGAACTGCTGTCGGATTAGCATTGCGGCGGCGGCGCCGCATTGCAGGAGGGGCCCATACCCGATTTCCGCAGATATCCTCGCCCGGGCAGGTTCTCGCGCAGCGCCCGTGAGATTGCGGGCCGTTGCCGGGCAGGAGTCGGCCGCGCGGCATGGAGCGGGCGTTTGCCGAAGGTGGGCTGGCTTTGCGCATTCGCCTGGCTCGTCGCAATGCCGGACACCGCTCAGTCACAGACAGACCTGCCCGGCGCCCGGGACCCCGACGGCATCCCCCGGTTTCCCCGCTCCTGGGTGGTGTTCTTCGAAGAGGAAGAAAACCTCGTCCCCAGGGAATTCATCATCAGTGCCGTGGAGAAGATCCGCCGGGAACTGCGCATCGACGAGAAGCTCCGGGTCGACGCCACCGCCCTCAAGGTGACCTACCAGGTGCCCTCCGGAACGCCGCGGGACGAGGTGGCCGGCCATTACCGCCGTGCGCTCGGCGCAGATGCGCTCTTTTCCTGCGAGGGCTTCGACTGCGGACGCAGCAATGCCTGGGCAAGCCAGGTATACGGGCAGGCGCTGCTCTACGGGCCCGACCGCAATCAGTTCTACATCGCGGCAGACCGCAACGGCCGGCTTGTTTCAGCCTATGTGATCGAGCGCGGAAACCGCCGTGTCTATGCCCACATCGAGGTTCTGCAGCCGGAGGAGGCGGTCAGCGCCACGGTCAACGCAAAGCTCACCGAGCGGCTGGCCGGCGACGGCTTCTCCGTCATCGGCGGCGTACGGCCGCGCCGGGACGGCACCATCCCCGACGACGGGGTGCGGATGCTCGGGGACATCGCTCTGCAACTGCACATATTCGAACGCCAGAGCCTGTACGTGGTGTGCCACCTGTACGGGCCGGAATCCGGCGAAGTACTCCTTGAGCGTGCCGGAGCTTGCGCGCAAGCGGCCGCCGCGGAACTGCGAGGCGGCCTGCCCCCGGATGGCGGCCCGGAGCTGATCCCGTTCGGCGCCGGCCCGCTGATGCCCCGGCAGGGCGGTGCGGCGTCGCGCATCGAACTGGTACTGCCGCACCGCCAGCAACGCGACTGACCCGGAAAGCCGGGCTTTGCCCAAGACCCCGCGTGACGCGCTCCAACCACCGGAACCCGTGATTAAGGACGTTGGTTTCTCGGACGTGCTGGAAGAGGTGCACCAGCGCTTTGCGTCCGCGCCCCTGAGTTTTGGTCACGGGACGGACAATGCCTGGGACGAGGCCGTTGCACTGGTGCTGGGCGTAACGGGCTTGCCGGATGCGCAATCGTCTCTGGACCTCCGCCTGGCGGCCGGGCAGGCAGCCGACATTCGGGATCTGGCGGGGCGCCGAATCGCAGAACGGCGGCCCTTGGCTTACCTGCTAGGAAAGACCGTCTACTGCGGCGAACTGTTCCACGTGCCGGACGGCATCGTTGTACCCCGCTCGCCGATCGGTCCATTGCTCACGGACGGCCTGCAGCCCTGGGTCGAATCCCCGGCGCGGATCCTCGATCTCTGTTGCGGCAGCGGTTGCCTCGGCATTCTCGCCGCCAGGCGCTTCCCGAACGCGAGCGTCGTCCTCGCCGACATCGATCCCCTGGCGGTATCGACGGCGCGGCGCAATGTGGCGGCGCATGGCCTCGAACACCGGGTGGAGGCGCTGCGGTCCGATCTGTTCTCCGGCCTGCACGCCGGCGGAAGCGCCACCAGCCGGCGCTATGACCTGATCCTGTGCAACCCGCCCTATGTCGACGCCAACGGCATGGAATCCCTGCCACCGGAGTTCGCTTTCGAACCGGCTTTGGGACTCGACGGCGGCAGCGATGGATTGGCGCTCATGAACCGCGTGATCGGCGAGGCATCCGCATTCCTGGCCGGACAAGGCATCCTGATCGGAGAAGTGGGCGAGGGGGCGGGGCGGCTGGAGGCGCGCTGGCCCGGCGTGCCGTTTTTCTGGCTGGACCTTCCCGCCGGCGGCACCGGGGTTTTCCTGCTGCATGCAAACGATGCACCCTGAGTGATCGATGAAGGTGCGCAGCGTGTCAGCATCGGCTGCCGCCAACCGTTTGACACTCTCCCACAGCAGACCATACTGCGGGGCTTTCAGTTCGCGGGAGCCGAGCATCCCATGTCCGGCAACACTTTCGGTCGACTGTTCACGGTGACCACCTTCGGGGAGAGCCACGGCGTTGCGCTCGG
>CAZWZH010000010.1:0-58633 GCA_964638775.1 uncultured Pseudomonadales bacterium | reverse complement strand
CGAACTCCAGGAATTGAGGCGCCGCGTCGCCCGGCTGGAGGACATCGAGGCGATCCGTGCCCTGAAGGTGCTGTACGGCCGCTACTGCGACCCCACCCACAACCTCGACGGCATGATGGCCCTGTTCACCGAAGACGCGGTGTTCGACATCGGCGAGGAGTACGGCTCCTACAGCGGCCACGACGAGATCCGGACTTTTCTCGAGGGCGCGGACGACATCATGCTTTGGGCGATTCACTACATGATCGCGCCGCAGATCGAGCTTGCCGAAGACGGGCAGTCGGCCCACGGCACCTGGTATTTGTGGCAACTGGGCACCATGCCGAGCCCGGACGGCGACGGCAGGGAACCCGTGTGGATCGCCGGCGTCTACCACGACGACCTGGTCAAGATCGACGGCCAATGGCGTTTCAGCAAGGTAGCGCTGAGGATGCAGATCATGAGCCCCTACACGGAAGGCTGGGTGAAAACGCCCTGGATCGGCCAGTAACGCCCGCCCGCGGAGCGCTTCGTTGCTGCACTACGCTTCCATCGCCGAAGTCGCCGCCCTGGTGGAACGGCGGGAGATCTCTCCCGTCGAGCTCACCCAGGCTACCCTGGACCGCATCGAGGCGCTCGATGCCCAACTGCACGCGTTCATTACCGTCAGCGCCGATTTCGCACTGCGGCAGGCCCGGCGCGCCGAACAGGAGATTGCCGCCGGGAACTACCGCGGCCCGCTGCACGGCATTCCCTACGGCGCCAAGGACCTGATCGACACCGCGGGCATCCGCACCACCTGCGGGTCGAAAATCCTCCGCGAGCGCATTTCCGCCCAAAACGCCACCGTGGTTTCACGGCTGAACGAGGCCGGCGCCGTGCTGGTCGGCAAGCTGGTGATGACCGAGTTCGCGGGCATCGGCTATCACCCCGACGTGGTGCCGCCGCGGAACCCCTGGCACGCGGGGCATTGGACCGGCCAGTCCTCCAGCGGCTCCGGCGTGGCGGCGGCGGCAGGCTTGAGTTACGCAACGCTGGGCACCGACACCGGCGGCAGCCTGCGCTACCCGGCCAGTGCCTGCGGCGTGGTCGGCGTGAAGCCCACTTACGGACGCGTCAGCCGCCACGGCGTATTCCCTCTCGCCGAAAGCCTCGACACCGTCGGCCCGATCACCCGGACGGTCGATGACGCCTGCATCGTTCTCAATGCCATCGCGGGCGAGGACGAGCGCGACCCGACATCGTTGCGGGATCCCGTTCCCGATTACCGTGCAGCGCTCGACAGCGACCTGCAGCCCCTCCGTGTCGGCCTCGCGGAGTCCATGCTGGACCGGGTGGTGGATGCCGAAGTGAAATCCGCCGTCGAGGCGGCCGCCCGGGTCATGGCGGACCTGTGCGCAGCCGTCGAGCCGGTGACAGTGCCGATGATCGATGAGGCGGTGGAGGCCTGGGGCAACCTGTTCGTCGCCGAATGCCTGCTGGCCCACGCCGACTACTATCCGGATCACGCCCCGGATTACAGCGAAGCGTTGCGCCTGTTCCTGGAACAGGGCGCGGGCCTGCCGGGCACCGAATACGCCCGGGCGCATCTTACCCGGCTCGCCGCACGCCGCGCCGTGTCGCTGCTGTTCGATGCGGCCGACGTACTCGCACTGCCGACCATGGGCCGCCTGCCGCCGCCGCTGACCGAGTTTCCCGCCGACGGCATCATCCCCCAGGAAAGCGCCGGGGCGCTGCTGAGCTTTACCGCGCCTTTCGCGCTTACCGGGCACCCCGCCGTTTCCGTGCCCTGCGGGTTCAGCGAGGGCGGGCTGCCGATCGGGCTGCAACTCATTGGTCCGCATGGTTCCGAAGCGCTGCTGCTGAAGGTTGCCGGAGCCTTTGAGAAGGCCACCGACTGGAGCAAGAGAAGGCCGCCTGTCGGTTGACGCTCCGGCCTGCAACAAAACCGCGCTCCGAAGCGATGAAACGTACCGCAACAGGAAGCGAGGAGGATCAAGCGATGAGCGTACAAGGGGACATCGTCAGCAACATCAAGGGCAGCTTGCTTGCCGACTTCATCATCCCCGCAACCTATGCGAAGGCATTCGAGGTGAAGCAGGGCCAGGTGCTGAACATCGTACAGGTGGAAGGCCCGCAGATGGTCGACGCGGTGTTTCTCAACGCCCGCGATCTCAAGGAAGTGTTTCACGCCGGATGGACGGCGGCGCTGAACATGATCAATGGCACCGGCACCATGCAGAAGGTGGAGAAACTCTACTCCAAGCCGCCCCGCGACAATGTGATGCTGGAGGTACTGGAGGACCCGGTGGGCGTGCATATGCCCTGGAACGGCGGCCGCTGCAGCCGCAGCTTCTACGAAGGCATCGGCATGACGAATCACCGCAGTTGCCAGGACAACCTGGCTGAAGTGCTGGCGCCCTACGGCCTGGGCGAGGACGATGTGCCGGATGTGTTTAACGCATTCATGAATGTTGACGGTATCGAGGAAGGCAAGTTCGAAACGGTCATGCCGGTTTCGAAGAAAGGGGACTACATTGCGCTCCGGGCGGAGATGGACATTTTGGCCGCGGTATCCGCATGCCCGTTCGATTTGCTTTACACGCCCCGGTCCCTTCAGATCCAGATCGTGGAACCCAATTGAATGGTTTGCAATTGATGGGTGCCAATACCGACATGGCCCGACGCCGCCCGTCCCCAGCCTGCAATCCGGGCCGGCGCCATCCGGTTGCGCGTCAATCCGAATCCGGTCACCTCCCGCCAGCGAGGCCAAAGCGGCAGCGGAGGACCGGCCCGATTGCCCGCGCAAGCGGTTGACACGCTGGGTTGGTAACGACCGACGGGACGTTGGGGATGGAGCGGCGAATGGCGACGGATGGAAAGACCGCCGTAGGTGGCTACTCGGGGCGTGCAGTGAAAGAAGGGATGGACGACGATTCAGGTCTCGCGTCGCATGGAGAAAAGGCGAATCTGGGGATGGCCTGAGTATTGGATGCGAGTGGGCTTGCGGCGCTGGTGAGAGTTTTCTGCCGGTGCTTCGGAATCGGCAAGCGCGGCGCGCCAAGCTTCAGGGACCGTCACCCACAAGAGCCGAAACCCGCGTGCGGGGGTCGGTCCGCCGAAGGCGGTTAGGGCCCGGCCGACGGCGACACCCGCCCTAACGTAGGATCGCAGCGGGATCTTTCCAAATTCCTCAAGCACAGGGAACTGTCCAGCGATGAGGTAAAATGCATCGCTTGGTCAGCGAATCGCTGACGATGGCTAGCCTGGCACACACATTCGGCAGGTCCACTCGATAGCACTCGGGAGTGTGGCTGACCAGAGCAGTCAGGTAACAAACGAAGGCCATTCGAAAACCAGCCATGGAACCATCTACAGGTCTGAGTGCAAGGACGCTGTTGCCGCTGGCGAGAGCCGTTTTGCAAAGAGTACGCCGCCTTCACGCAGAGCGAACTGGCGCGCACCGCCCATTCGGCGTGCATACGGACCTGATGGAAGTGGAACTCCGCAACACTCTTGAACGATTGAAAGGCGGAAATATCGACGACGGATGGTGGCGCCGAGTACTGAAAGAGATGGCGCAGGACTATGTGGCACCAGTGTTCTTCAAAAAACGTGCGGTCTGGAGTTGGCTAAACGTTGCTGACGTCGAAGAGGGATTCCTGGCGCTCGCGAGTGCGGAGGTCATGGGCCAATCGGCCCCAAATGAAGCAGATATCCGCAAGCGGCTTGCAGAGAGCTATTCGGATGAGACCCTGGAGGCCCCGCGATTCGCCGAGGCGCCGATGGACGCAGTCATTGGATGCTTAACTGCGGGTTACTTGGCATCGATTCGGCACGATCAGCGACCCCTGGCGGGGATGGTCCAGGCGGTTAAAGGGGAGGTGCTCGGGGTCCGCGCCCGGTTGGATCGATACATGGCGGACGAACCGCAAGTCCGAGAGGCACTAGGCAAGGTTGCGGAAGAAGATCTTGCGGAAATTCTCGCGTTGAGGATGTTCGACTACCGAGCCGCCGTCAAACGCGCAGCCACCCTGTGGGGTCGGGTCGACGGTGGCGACCTGGGTCGTGTGCCGACAATGACTAGGAACAAGGTGTGCTATTGGGCGGCGCGGTTGCATGCGTCTGAAGCCGCGACCGTAACGGAAGCGCAACGAATTCGAGCGTCACTCTTGGACTGGGAACCCGAAATTGACCTTCGCATTCTGGACGCACTGATAATGGCGGCAGAGGGCGACGCGAGCGGTGCCATGCGGGTACTTCGGGACGACGACTATCCCGAAGCGAGATCGGTGCTGCTCGGGATTCAAATGCGATCCGAGGAAAACGAAGCGGCATTGATGTGGTGCCGAGAGCTGAACCCAATAGAGACGGCGTCGTATTTTACGGATCCAGGCTGGCGGAGCTGGGCGCTATGCCTAGCACAGTCAGGCGAGTGGGAAACCGCGGCAGACGGACTTGCAGACCTCGCGATGCAATCAGGATGGTCACCGGCGTTGGCAATGACGGAAGGGTTAGTCAACGCGGCTCTGCTGTTACCGTACGAGCGTCGGATGCTCGCACTTGAAGGAGAGCCGACTTTTGCCGGGATTGCTCCCAGTGTCACCGCAGGTGCGAAGGCCCGCCACGCGCGCGCTCTTGAGTGTTTTGACTATGTTGAAAGGCAAATGCCCGTTGGCGCGGGCCAAGTTAGGGCGTGGCCGGCAGCATGGCGAACTTGGCTTGAATTGATGGACCCGGACGCTATTGCAGCATCGAAGGCTCGACAAGCGGTGTGCGAACGATTGGAAAGAGGCGGCGCGGGGTGCGTCAAACTGGTGCCGCTTGCCTGGTCTTTCGAGATCGAATTTGAAGATAGTGCGCTCCGAAAGTATCTGAGGCGACGGGAACGATTGGGAGGTCTGGGGGATGAAGACCGGCTTGCCGAGTGCTTGCTAAACCAGCGAACGATGGATCCCGCAGAATTCGCGGAATATGTCGAAAGTCGCATAGAAGGGCTGGACCGGATCCTGCAAAAGCCGGTAACTACGACGATGCTGTTTGAAGCCTTGCTCAATAATGGCCAAGTCGAGCGAGCACGGGCGTTGGTCGAAAAACGCCGTGAATACCTGGACCAGCAAGTTATCTTGCGCATGGAAACGGCGCTGGAAGCCGCAGGAGGAGGTGACCCGAGGGCGCGCCTGGAGAGGCTATACCAGGAGTCAGGCAATGGCGTCGATTTGCGAAACCTCATCGGGCACCTCAAGACTGTTCGTGACCGGGAGGCATTGGGACCCCTTGTTTATCAAATGTTCGCCCACGAGCAGACCTTGGATAACGCGCGTGAGGTAGTTGGATTCCTTAGTTTGCCGCCGAGCGATTACAAATCGATTGTGGCATTCCTGGAGGAACATCCAGCCATCGTCGAGCGATGCGAGGACATGAAATCCGCATTGGCTTGGGGCCTCTATCATGTAGGGCGGGTGCACGAGTCCCGCGCGATCAACGAAGAACTGTTGCATGACCGAGAGGAAGCCAATGACTTGAGTCTCAGTGTCAACATCGCGGTGGCAACTGGCGACTGGGAACGATTGGCGGGGATTGTCGACCGGGAATGGCCGAATCGCATGAGACACGAACCGAACGTGCTGATCATGCTGGCGCGCCTCGCCAGCCAAGGTGGACAGTCCAGGGAACGGGCGGCGGAATTGGCGCGTTTGGCGGCTGAGAAAGCGCCGGATGATCCAAATATGCTGATTGCCGCCCACATGACTCACGTCGAACTCGGGCTGGACGCGAAGACCGATCCGAGTTGGGTAGGAGCCGCGCTCGCGCATTCTTCCGAACAGGGACCGGTTTGGCAGGCGGATCTGCAAATGGTCGTCAGCGACTGGCTTCCCCGCATGCGCGAACGGAACGAAGACATTGAGCGAAAGCTTCTGGAAGGCACTCTTCCAATCGCTGTCGCGGCCGGGGGCCTGAACATACCGTTATCCCGCTTGCTACTCGACGAGGGGCAAATTGGTCTGCGTGACGGACGGCGACGCCCGGTGGTGCCGATCATTTCCGGCTTACGCAATCGCATTGAGCTGCAGCCAAGTTGGACAGTGGGAATGGACGCCACCACCGTTATGGTGCTCGCGAGAATCGGTTTGCTTGATGAGGCGCTGGACTCACTGGGACATGTCAAATTGGCGCCCGATGTAATGGGCTGCCTTTTCAATGAACGGGCAGCCGTTCGGTTTCATCAGCCGGTGCGCGTTGTGGAGGCTCGGCGGTTACGCAGGCTAATTGACCAAGGTCTGATCAAGGTCGTGGAGGATCCAGTTCAAGGTTCGAGCGATCTTGTTGACGAAGTCGGTTCGGACCTGGCGGCATTGCTCGAAGCGAGCAGGGACGACAATGGTGTCGTGGTCTGTGCGTTACCGATCCACAAAGCACAGTCCCTGATGGAGGAGCTTGCCGACACGTCCGAATACGACGATCTGATTCTGTCTCCGGCAGACCTCGCAGAAATGGCCTATCGCGCCGGGTGGGTCGATTCGGCTCAGCACGAGCATGCAATGACTGCCTTGACAAGCCTGGGACAGGTGGCGAACGAGGAACTCAGACAATCACGATTGGATGGTCCAATCCATCTTGATTCCCTCGCGTTGTCGTATCTGCAATTGGCGCGGGTTCTGGAGCCGATTGCGAATCGTGGATTGGACCTGCGGATACACACGCATTTGGCGCAGGAGACGAAAACAATTGTCGAGGCAGGGGAAGCGGGCGATGAACTTGCCGACGCAGTTGAAAGTATCCGCGGCTCGCTGAGAAGCGCAATTGAGTCTGGCAACGCCTCATTGTTGCCAAGACCGCCTGAGCGCACTGAGGACGCAATGTGGAGTACGCCGAGCGTGGATTCGGTCGAAGCGCTGATCTACGGCAGCGGTGAGTGCGATGCGGTCTGCGTGGACGACCGATACCTCAATCATCACCCAATCTGCGAGGGCCCCGACGGGAAAAAGGTTCCCGTTGTGTGTGTCCTGGACGTTCTGCGTCACTTGCGTGCGTCACGAGTAATTGGTGAAGAACAGTACTGGACGGCTAGACACAAACTTAGAGAAGCGGGTTTCGCGTTCGTGCCAGTGGAAGTGGAGGAGTTGACAAGACATTTGTTGGCTACCCGGTTCGTTGGTGATCGGATGTTGGAGAGCAGCGAACTTCGAGTGATTCGACAAACAGTAAACCGCTTCGATTCACTTGGACTGCTGAAAGGCGAGGAGGCCCGAACGCTGTCGGAAGGACTGGCACGGGTCTGCGTGGAAGTGGTTCGAAACTTGTGGATCGACGATTCGCTAAGCGTTGAAGTGGTGGCGGCGCTTTCCAACTGGATCTGGCGCCGCCTCCCGGTAACGACCTATTTGGCGTGGAAAGGACCGCCCGAAGGAGAGTCACCCACCCCCCTTGAGGAGTTTGTTTCGGGACGGCTGGGACTGCCACTGATCGCGCCAATTATGGATTCGGTGGAGCGTAGGTCCGCCTACAGGCAATGGCTCGAACAGACCGTGATTTCGCCGGTCAGACCGGCGAGTGTCGAACTCGTCGAAGTCGCGACGTCTCAGATTCAGAGCACGATCGACAGTGTCGAAACCAACCGCGAACTTCTCGGTGGACTGTTCCTTGAGTGTCTGCCTGATGGGCTGCAGGAAAAGGTAGTCGAGGGTCATCCAGAGTTTGCCGGCGACTGCGGGTTCAGTTCCAGACAGATCTTGGAAATAGAAGGCGTGAAGGTCGTGGAGGCCGAACTCATAGCCGCAGCGGAGGCGGTTTTTGGCGGAGCCAGGTCCGTTGAGATCACTGATTTAGCGGGGATACGAACTGAGCTGGCTCTTGCAGAGAGTGATGACAGATTGTGCCTGACCTGGACCGACGCGGATGGGGAACACAAGCAGGTAAATCTACCGGAATTGACCCTCGTGTGTCCGAACAACGAGACAAGGTGCAAGGTTTGCCGAGAGATCCTTGCCAATATCGGGCCGACGTCAACGCGTGCGCGGGCCTTGGTGGAGTCGGCTGAGTCGAGGCGATTGAGCGCGATAGAGGTGTCTGCGGTCCTCGTGGAGAAGTCTCGGGGCGTGACGGCGGTTCATGCGCGTCTGGCACAGGGAGTGTTGGCTGGATGGCAGGTGACAATGGGCGACCTCGTTCCACCATCCCAAGCTTACTGGGAGTCATTCTGCGGGCCGGTTCCAGAAGGCGACCTGGAGTCCTATTTCTCCGAGCAACTCGTGCCCTATCGCAAATCGCTACTGGAGACGGACGTTGTGATCGGGCTGGACTTTTGCTGCCTTGGGGCGCTGCGGGACGACTTGAGTCCGGGGGCGTGGCTTGAAGATGTTGATGACGACACCGTGCTTGAAGCACTCGCGTCAGTGCGTGCCGAAGGCAATCCCATTGCGTTATTGGGTGTTCTCGATGTCGCCCTGTACCGTGTCGGCAACGAACAGTTCCGGCAAATCTCGGAGCAGTGCGTGACGATCCTGCTGGATGAACGGCTTGGATTTCCCGAGGGATACGATGGCTATCGGTTCTTTGAGATGCTGGTCGACTTTGAATCCAACTGCATAGGCTTGGTGGAAGGGGTTGGCAAACACTCCGGATTTTGGAGAAGAATGTGCGCCTGGATGCAGGCCGGTTTGATTGCTCGGACTGCATTGGCGTGCCGTGCACTGCCCGAGCTCAAGCAACTGGAAAATTGGTGTAGACAACACGGATCGCCAGCCGGGAGTCTGCGTCGGTTGGCCGATTGTCGGACGGAACCGCAGGTCATCGGACACGCCCCCTTGTTCGGAAGCCTGCGATACGAAGTGCTATCGAGGCTGGTAAATCTTGCTGCTCGTCACCGAGACGCGGGCAGGGACGTCCCAATGGCAGCAGAAGTCGAATCAGCACGGAAGCAAGAACTTGAGTCCTCCCGGGCAGCGTGGTTGGCCGCTCCGGGACCCGCTGAACTCCACATCCGACCCGACAAGGCTCTTCCCAAAAAGCTAGCGGCTGAAGTTGCGGAATCGTGGACGGAGGAAGGAAAGGCCGGCAGTTTGACTATGTTGGCCAATCTGTCCCAGTTCTACGTTTTGGGTGGGAGCGAACTCGAACTCGTTGAGGACGAAGTGAAATCTATTGAGCAACGTGCATTAGAGGTCCCGTTCAGTGAAATGGCGGCCCGGTTGCATGCTGCCAGCATCGTCGCCGCTACGGCGGGTAAGACTGCAATCGCAGACTCGGTCGGTGCGGCGGTCGCTAGGTTTGCTGCATTGAATCCGCAGCGCGCGGATATACAAATGATGGTCCACATGCTGTTGCAAGCAGCCGCAGCAAACGGCGACGAAAGTAGCTGGTGGGAATGGTTACAGGATCGGATGGGTGAACTGGCGGGAAGGTTGCCGTCCGGGGCGCCCGAAGATTGCTTGCAGGAATTTTTCTATCTGATGGAGTGGATGGGCCTTGCGTTGCCTGTTCGGCACTGGTTTCACGTCCGAGCTCAGCATCTGGCTTCTGCGGGGATGGATTCGCCGTGAGAGCCCTGCAGCGTGTACTTCGACTCTCTCCTGCATACATCAAATGGCAAAAGGCTATGGTCGCAGGCAGGACCGTTCATCCAACGGTTCACGGGATGTCGACGACAGGCAGTGTGTGGCGGGAGCGGACGTGATTGCGTGAGCTGTCGGTAAACAATGTATGGATGTTGAAGGTGTCACGCGCCCGGATTGTGGTCTGCTCGGCGGAGCGGGAGAGCCACGCAGGTCGCTCCTCGGGCGGGAGGAAAGCTTAAGGGTTGGCCTGAGACGCAGGCGACAGTCTGTGGCAGCGAATTGCCTGAGGGATTGGAAGTCGGTCGGAGGTGGTGGAAATGGGCTTGATGAATGCATTGAGACACTGGGTGACTTTCCGGCGGTGGGCTGAGTCGCCTGCGAATGCGTCGGTAGCATTGCGCGGCTACCGATGGCCACTCGCCTATCGGTCCAGGCTCTGCGACAGGTGAACCCGACCGTTTACATCGAGACATCGGTTGTGAGCTACCTCACAGCGCGCCCGTCGCGGGACGTTGTCGTCGCTGCGTATCAGGAGGTGACACGCGAGTGGTGGAGAGATGCCGCCGCAAGATTCGATGTGGTGGCGTCGGAACTGGTTCTGGCCGAGGCAGGCGCAGGTGACCCGGTCGCTGCCCGCTCCCGTCTGAAGGCGCTTCAAGGCGTTGCGCTACTGAACGCCTCGCCGGACGCGGAGGATCTTGCGCGCCAGCTTGTTGAAATTGGGGCCGTTCCGCGCGAAGCTGCGGCGGATGCCGCGCACATCGCCATCGCCGTGACTAACGGCGTCGAGTACCTGGTGACGTGGAACTTCCGCCACATTGCCAATGCCGCGATCCGAGTGCGGATCGAGAGGGCGTGCAGGCAGGCGGGCTACCAGCCTCCAGTGATCTGTACGCCGAATGAACTGATGGAGACTGAACATGGAGACGACACAGGCTGACGCAGTCATTGCCGAAGTCCGAGCGGTTCGGGACGGCTTCGCCGCGCGGGCCGACTACGATGTTGGAGTCATTTTCCGGCGGATTCGCGAACTGCAGGACGAGTCCGGGCGCGACTACGTCACGTATCCCGCTCGCCGGCTCGTCAAGGATTCCGACGAATCGCTGGCCGTTTGAACAACGGCCACCCGCCGGCGCACTGGCTTCAGACCTGCGACGCGATGTAGTCGTTCAAATGGGCTATGGTTTCCAGCGAAAGCTAAACTCGGGCGACAGCCCACTTTTCGTTCTGCTCTAATAAGATGGCGCCGACCAGGCGCATGGTGGATTCGTCGTTGGGAATTAGGCGCGTAGACGGCCTATTCTGATTGGTACTGGAGAAGTCTTTGGCTTGTTCCCGATCTGGGAACATGCTGCGGTCGCGTATGCGAATTATCGCCCGACGAATCCTGCGAGAATCCTGGGAACGGCATCGAGACGCAGAGCAACCTTTGAATGCCTGGTTTGCTAAAGCCTCGGGCGCATCCTGGGAGACTCCCCCGGCGATAAAGGACCAGTACCAGCATGCAAGCTTTGTCGCCGACAACCGCGTGATTTTCAACATTGACGGCAACAAGCATCGACTGGTCGTGCACGTGAATTACGACTACGGCATCGTCTATATCAAATTCGTTGGAACGCATAGCGACTACGATCGTATTGATCCGGAGACCGTGTAATGGACATTCGACCTATTCGAACGGCTGCAGACCATGATGCCGCGCTGGCACGAATCGCTGAACTCATGTCGGCAGAAACCGGCACGCCCGAAGGTGATGAACTGGATATCCTGGCGACACTGGTCGATGCGTACGAACAGAAGCACTTTCCAATCGAAACGGCTGATCCGATTGAGGCAATCAATTTTCGGATTGAGCAGTTGGCCCTCGAAAGAAAAGACCTGGAACCGTTTCTGGGCTCACGTCATCGTGTTTCCGAAGTGCTCAACGGTCGGCGTGGATTGTCATTGGAGATGATTCGACGCTTGCACAACGGGCTTCGAATTCCTCTCGAAGTACTGATGGGCCGCGCTGCTTGAACAAGAACCACAGGTTCCGGTGCTGTGGCGACACGCGTGTCCGTCCAAATCAACAAAGATCGGCGCAGAATGGGGGCACCCACCGCACGAGGCGGGTTCGGCGCGGCCTCGACCCTGGCGGTGTTCCTGTTCGAGACCCATGATGCACCTTGGGGAAGGCGATGAAGGGCGCGTTTGCGATGGAAAAAGCGATTTATAAGACAAAAAAGCGTTTAGCGTCAAATTAATCGATTTATTTGTCGTATAAGAATCTTTAGCGACATATAATCCGCCACATGCCGAAGCGGATCCCCAAAAAAGAGCTTGACGCCATTCTCACCGTCGTAACGACTCAACCGGAAGGCGTGCCGGTCAGCGCCATCCGCCAGGGGCTGCCCTACGAACTGCCGCCGCGGACGCTGCAGCGCCGCCTCGCCCTCCTGGTGGAACAGAAGCGGTTGATCGCCGAGGGGAGAGCCAAGGGTCGTCGCTATCGCGCACCCTTCACCACAATTGCCGGCAATGGCAATCTGATCTCGGGTTGCGCGGTCGTCGAGGCGCCTCGTGAGGTCTATGTGCCGATCTCGCCAGAGGCCGAGGCGATCAGCCAGGCAATTCGCGCGCCGATCCAGGAACGGCAGCCTGTGGGCTACCGTCGCGCCTTCCTCGATGACTACCGGCCCAACGTCACCTGCTACTTGCCGGCGGAAACGCGCCAACGGCTGTTCGATATGGGTCGCCCGCCCGACGACGCGCGCCCCGCGGGAACCCACGCCCGGGCGATCTACAGCCGCCTGCTGATCGATCTGTCCTGGAACTCCAGCCGTCTGGAGGGCAATACCTACTCCCTGCTGGAAACCGAGCGCCTGCTGGAGCTGGGCGAGGCCGCCGCGGGCAAGACTGCGCTGGAAACGCAGATGATCCTGAACCACAAGGCGGCCATCGATCTGCTCGTCGAGGCGGCCGACGAGATCGGCTTCAACCGGTACACCATCCTGAATCTGCACGCCCTGCTCGCGGACAACCTGCTTGCCGACCCGCAGGCCGGTGGCCGCCTGCGGCGCATTTCGGTAGGCATCGGAGGCACGGTCTACTATCCGCTGGAAGTGCCACGGCTCATCGAGGAGTGTTTCGACCAGATTCTGGATACCGCATCCGCGATCACAGACCCTTTCGAGCAGGCCTTCTTCGCCCTCGTGCACTTCGCCTACCTGCAGGGTTTCGAGGACGTCAACAAGCGGGTCTCCCGCCTCGCGGCGAACATCCCGCTGATCCGCGGCAATTTCAGCCCCCTGTCTTTCGTGGACGTGCCGGAGCGGGCCTACATCGACGGCGTGTTGGCCATCTACGAGCTGAATCGCGTCGGGCTGCTGCGTGACGTGTTCGTCTGGGCTTACAAGCGCTCCAGCGGGCGGTACTCGGCAGTGCGCCAGTCCCTGGGTGAGCCGGACCCGTTCCGCATGCGATACCGGGCGCTGGTGGCCGAGCTGGTCGCCGCGGTGGTGCGCACGGGGATGGACAAGAGGGCAGCAACCGCACTGGCGCGGCAACGTGCGGCAGAGCAGGTGCCATCGGCGGACAGGGCGCGATTCGTGGAAGTGGTGGAAACCGAGCTGATTAGCCTCCACGAAGGCAACATCGCGCGGTACCGCCTGCGGCCGGCCGAATACCAGGCGTGGCGGCAAGGCTGGCGTTGACCGGGTCGGCTGGACGCGGATGCCCCGAGCGGAATTCCTACACCAACACCGGGGACGCTAACCCCAACGATGAAGCCATCGCGCGCCTGGTCGGTGCCATCTTGATCGAGCAGAACCATGAACAGGCCGCGACTTGGGCCTTCTGCTTCATCCTATCGGAGACCGCCGATTGGGGCCTTGGCCCGGCGCCAACCCGGCCTCACTCATGGGGTCGCTTCGAGGCTTGGGGCCTGACTCAAGTTCGGTATCCGCCTCGCGACTGCGCAGCCTGTCCAGCCGGGGCACGTTCAGCCAGTATCTCGTATACCGCCCTTGACCGGTCTTTCTGAGCGCGCCCTTGTCAACCAGATCCGCCAGATCGCGGGTAGCCGTCGCCGGAGGAGCGCCGGTGATCGTTTGATAGTTCCCCGCACTCAAGCCACCCTTGAACCCCTCCGGTTCCTCCCGAAACAGACGCATCAGCGCCTTGCCCTGTCGCGCGTTGATCTGGCCGTCAAGCCGCCCGAACAGCCGGGCCTGCTCGGCTTGGCGGACGAGCCTCAGTTGCCCCTGGTGTAGCGCATCGATCGCCATATCCGCGAACCACGTTTGCCACGCGCTCGCATCAAGCGAGGCCTTACAGCCCTCAAGAGCCCGGTAATACGTTTCCTGGCGCTTGTGGATCGTTCTTGACAGCGGTATGAGGCTCGGCCGACCAAGACCCTGGGACAGTGCCTTTTCCGCCAGCGCGCGCCCAATTCGCCCGTTGCCGTCTTCGAACGGGTGGATTGACTCGAAGTAGAGGTGTGCCGCTCCAGCCAAAGGAAGAACATGCCCGCGCCCAGGCTGACCGACCTCTCGGTTGTACCACTCCATGAATCGTTCCATTTCGGCGTGAACGATCGTGCCCGGCGGTCCGCGATAGTGAACCCGGCCACCCTCCATGCGTCCCCGCCTGACAGAAACTATGGCAATCGAGCTGGGGTCGCTTCGGTAGGCGCCGAGTGTGCGTATCGTTGGACTGCTCGACATCAGCATCAGGTGCCATTGCCACAGCATCTCGTGCGTGAGCGGCTGGTCATGGGTCCGAAACGCATCGACTGCCATCCTCGCCATGCCTTGCTCGGCACGGGAGGCGTGTTGGGATGCCTGCAGGCCGAAATAATGCAGCAGTGACGCGCGGACCGACTCGCGCTTCAGCGCCTCGCCTTCGATGGCCGCAGTCTCCACCGACTCATCCTCAAGCCAGTCGAGGTGGACGGCGGCCAGGTCGTCGTCAGCGATAAATTCAAGGGCGCCCGACAACCAGGCGGCATCACGGTCAAATCGGGCGATGTACGGTCGGAGCGCCCCGTCGTCCCAACTGAAATTCGGCCAGTTAGGATCCTGCCAGACCCATGTTTGCTCGTTTCGATCCATAACAGTTTTCTTTATAGCTCATTTATTAAAGTTTTTCGAGCGATAATATCTCATATGTACCAGCGTCTGAAATGGATTTTCGCCACTATTCATATCTCTATAAATCGTCATGTATATTTTTGTGGTCGATGGTTAGAGGGTCCAGATCCAATTGGTCGATAGAGGATCTGATCCACCCGAACCGATTTGGTAGCGACGCGATGTGGCCGTATAAGGCGAGGTATAGGGCTACCCGTGGTCCACCCGAGATCAACTTAAATCCTCCGGGTGTGCGTAGACCATTTCGATGGGCAGTTGGCAGGAATCCTTCTCGGGTCGCTTCGGGAGCGTGCGCAGGCTTGCCTTCGTTGCCGTCGCGGCAAGACCGGCGACAAATGCGTCGAGGACATCATCGCGCCCGACCTCACTGCGTGGAAATTCGGTCAAGATGTCCATCACATCCTGTAGAGCGGACGGCCGGATGCGCATCAGCACCCCGAGGCGTTCCAGGAAGCCCTCTGAACTTGTCTTCCGGTGTTTCATGGGCCGGCCGGCGAGTGCCCAAAAACAAACCTCGGGATGGACTTCGCGGACGACCTGACGAGCCTTGATGTCTTTGCGCATCAACTCGTCCACTTCCCGAATCTTGCTCAGGATGGCGATAGTTTGCCTGGACAGGCTCTTGCCGACTGCATTCCGGTTTCGTTGTTTGGCCTCGGCTTCGTCCGCCGCCCCCAGGGCTTCCCTTGCCGGAGCCGGAAAGACGCTTGGTCTTCGAAGCTTGCCCAACAGCGTACGTGCTTCGCGATCGGCCTGGCGTTGTTCCGGCCGCGCCTTGTCCGGTAACCCGATGGGAATGTCGACAAAAACGCGGTCCGAGTTCTCGACTGTCTCAAGCAGGTCCCCCATGCGCTTGACCACACCGCGAGTCAATCGTCTGTCAGGATCGATTCGCACGAAGAACCAGCCCGCTGGGCATCCGTCGACTCCTATACCGGCACCAGCATGCCTCGCCTGCGACAGCCCCGATTGCCGGGTCGGCGTGCGATGCTCCTTCAACCAGTCCTGCGCATAGTCGACGATCGCGCGCACCTGCATCAGTCGTGCCCGCCCCCATCCAAGCGGACCGATGCATTCTTGGCCGGTGTCCCGAGAGAAGTCCTCACCGAGTTCGGCGAAGTCATGTGCTTCCGGTGCGGTTTCCTCGAAACGGACCCAGCACCGCTCACCGTCCACCAGCATTGGCGCGCCTTCACGCAATTTGTGCCCTCCGGGAAACTGAGCACGGGCTTCGCCGAGATGGATAGCTGTGTTGCTGCCATGATCAACTCCCGCCAGCAGCACCTGCGCGTCCAGTTCGTAGAGCTTCGCCAGGGGGGAATCCTCTCCGAATTTCGAATGCAGGGAATGTTCGGCGACGATTCGTTCCGCAAGCGGTCCACGGGCAGCGAACGACACCTGTGGGTGCGCGCTACGCCGCACGCCCGGGTAGGTACGAAAGCTTTCGGCGACTGCGCCCATGTTGCGCGTAGGCGTCAATGCAGGGTCGTAGGCAGGCATTTCCTGTCGAATGGTGTCCCACCACGCCTCAGGCGCTGGAGGTGCCTGCCAGTGTGCGGGATCCGACAGTTGCCCGCTGTGCGCGGGCATCACGAGCGTGCCGCGCTCGCCAAGGGCATCAAGGAGCGCCGCAATCACCGCCTGTGCACCGCCAATTACCGGACCAAGCCGCGACATGGATGTGTGGACGATTACCGTCGCACCCTCGTCGAGACCGAGCGCACGCAGGTCCGAGGCCAGGCTGGGCCGCGTGACTGGTTCACGTGGGGCGGTATCCGGATCGCTGGGTCGGGTCTGTCTGTCCATGAGCCCTCTAACACTGCGAAGGAGAATAGCCATCGAGGTCGGGAGCCGGCACCAGACCGCAGAGTTGATCCGCAAGTGCCTTGCCTGAGCCAGCCAACATGGTCCAGCCCAAGCCGCCGTGACCCGTATGCACGTATACATCGGGCACGCCGGACGCGCCGATCATGGGCGTCGAATCTGACCCCATTTTGCGCTTTGCATGCGCTCTGGATGGGCGTCTCGACCCGGAATTCTACGCGAGTCTGGGAGATCGTCGCCAGGCATCGCGATCCATCTGCCGGGTTCAGCTATTGGTACCACAGTGGTACCATGAGGGCATGCCGCCAACGATCAGGGAGTTGATGCGAGAACTGACCACAGCGGGTTTCGAGAATCGTGGCGGAAAAGGGAGTCACCGGAACTTTCGGCATCCCAAAGGCGTGAACATCACGATCAGCGGCAGGGCTGGAAGCGATGCGAAGCGCTATCAGATCCGCGACGTCAGGCGCGCCATTGAGTTGACATCCGATGAGCAAGCGTAACCGCTATCTGAAAATCGTCGAATGGTCGGAAGAAGACCGATGCTATATCGGCCGTGCACCGGGGCTGGCCCTTGGGGGTGTGCATGGCAACGATGAGCAGGCGGTTTATCTGGAACTCTGCAATGTCGTCGATGAGTGGATTGCCATCTACGGCGAGGAAGGGGCGCCACTGCCAACTGCTACCGCCGGGAAACAGTATTCCGGGAAGTTCAACCTGCGGGTCGGCGAGCAACTGCATGAGCAGTTGGCAATCGAGTCGATGAAAATCGGCGAAAGCCTGAACAGTTACTGCGTACGGGTGCTCAAGGACGAAGTCGGTCTTTGAAGTGAATCACCCCGGGTTTGACGGAGGCTGTTTCGTTAGGGTCATGATTACCCTGGCCGAATACCAGGCGTGGCGGCAAGGCTGGCGCTGACGCCGCGGTAGGGTGTGTTCGGTACGGCCCGTCTATACCAACTGACCGCGGAGCAACGGTGACAAATGAATCGAGTTCGCGCCTGATCGAAGATTTCCCGTCATTTGAAGATATAGCCCGATCAGGCATTCCGGCGTCCATTCAACCATCAATCAACCTGGAACTGTTTCATGTACCACCTCGGAATCGATGTCGGCGGCACCTTCACGGACGTAGCGGTCGTTCGCGACAACGAAGTGGCGATGTTCAAGACACCCACGGTTCCCAGAGACCCCGCAGAGAGCATTCGCGCCGGGCTCGAGCAGGCGGCTGACTTCGCGAATACGGACGTGCAGTCGCTGCTGGCCGAGACGGAAAAGTTCGTACACGGCACCACCGTCGCGACCAACTCGGTGATTCAGTATCGCGGCGCCACTACCGCGCTGCTGACCACCCGGGGATTCCGTGACTCGCTTGAGATGCGGCGTTGCCACCGTGCGGGGCAGTGGGATTTCTTCACGCCGCAGCCGCCGCTGATCGTGCCCAGGTACCTGCGCCGGGGAATCGACGAGCGGGTGCTCTACGACGGCACGATAGATACGCCTCTCGATGAAGCCCAGCTCATGGAGGAAGTCGACGACCTGGTCGGCAACCACCAGGTGGAGGCCATCGGCATCTGCTTCCTGTTCTCCTTCAAGAACACGGCGCACGAAGCCCGGGCGGCGGAGTTGATCCGCTCCCGCTACCCGGACGTCTTCGTATCCGCTTCCCACGAAATCTCGCCCCAGATCCGCGAGTACGAACGCACCTGCACCACGGTCATCAACGCGTTCGTCGGCCCGGTGCTCTCCCGATACCTGTCCAATCTCGGCAAGTTCCTGGCCGACAACCGGCTGGCCCACGAATACCAGGTGATTCAGAGCAACGGCGGCGTCACGGCCGCGAGCGCCGCCGGTCAGCACGGCGCCAGGGCGCTCCTTTCCGGGCCCGCCGGCGGCGCCATCGGCGGGTTGATGCTCGCCGAAGCCGTCGGCCGGGAAAACCTGATCGTGGCGGACATGGGCGGCACCAGCTTCGACCTGACGCTAATCCAGGATAAGGAGCTGCAACTCGTCGCCGAGACGGAAATCGCGGGCTACACAATCTCGCTGCCGATGATCGGCATCCATACCATCGGCGCCGGGGGCGGCAGCATCGGCCACATCGACGACAGCGGCCTGCTGAAGGTCGGGCCGCGCTCGGCGGGCTCGCTGCCGGGGCCGGCCTGTTACGCCCGGGGCGGTACCGAACCCACGGTGACCGACGGCAATCTCGTGCTCGGCTTCCTTAGCCCGTCCTACTTTCTCGGCGGCGCCATGCCGCTCGATACGGAGCTTGCCCGGCAGGCCATCAGGCAGCACGTGGCGGACCCGTTCGGTTTGACCGTGGAGGAAGGCGCCCAGGCCATCTTCGAGATCGTCAACTCCAACATGGTGGACGCCATTCACGTGGTGACCGTGCAGAAGGGCTACGACCCGCGCGAATACGCCCTGGTTGCCGCCGGCGGCGCGGCGCCCATTCACACCAGCGTGCTGGCCCGGGCGCTGGAGATCTCGCAGGTGATCGTGCCCAGGGCATCCTCGGTGTTCTGCGCCATCGGCGGCCTGCAGGCGGACGCCAAGTACGACTACATTTCGACGTTCCTTTCCAAGGCGAGCGAAATCGATGTCGGCGAGCTGGCCGAGGAGTTCAAGGACCTGGTGCGCCAGGGCGTCGAGCGCCTGGAACAGGACGCCGTTCCGGCGGAGAACCGCTTCTTCGAATTCTCGCTGGACATGCGCTATATCGGCCAGCACTGGGACATCCAGGTGCCCGCCGTCATGGAAGACGATACCCCGGACCTCGAGGCGGCGGTGGCGGAATTCCACCGCCGGCACAACATGCTGCACGGCTACCAGATGCTCGAACGGGAAACCGAGGTGGTCAACTGCCGGCTCATGGCAATCGGCCGCACGCCGAGCCTGGAGGTGCCTGTCAAGGCCCTGGGCGACGCCGACGCATCGATGTGCCTGAAGGGGTCGCGCCGCGCCTATTTCGGCACCGGCGCGGGCTTCATCGATGCCCGGGTGTATGATGGCGAACGGCTCGTTCCGGGGCATCGGGTCGCTGGGCCGGCGATCATCGAGCGGCTGAACACCACCGTGATCCTGGTGCCCGGCGACGAGGCGCTCGTCGACGGGCAAGAGAACATCCTGATTCAACTCGACTGAACGAAAGGGGAGGCCGGACGATGGCCGAAGCAATTCAGCAGAACGTCCAGGAAGGAACGGACACCAGGGTCACCGACCTGATCGCGCTGTCGGTGATGGCCCACAAGCTCGACTCCATCGCTTCCGAGATGGGTGTCACCATGCGCAAGTCGAGCCATTCGCCCATCTTCGCCGAAGCCAACGACTTCGCCTGCAGCGTCACCAACTGGCAAGGCGACCAGATCGCCCAGCTCGCCGGCATCCCCATCATCGGCGCCGCCGGCGGCTTCGGGCCCACCGAGGTGCTGGCCGATTTCGCGGTGGAAGACATCCACGAGGACGACGTTTTCCTGATGAACGACGCCTACCGGCTGGGCAACCACCTGCCGGAGATGACGGTGGTGATGCCCGTGTTCATCCGCGGCGAACTCCTTTTCTTCACCGTGGCCCGGGCGCACCACCACGATGTGGGCGGGCCGACGCCGGGCAGCATGAACGCCCGACACAACTCGATCTTCGCCGAGGGCATCCGCATCCCGCCGGTGAAGCTCTACGAGCGCGGCAAGCTGAACAAGGCGCTGATCGACACCATCAAGCTGAACGTGCGCGACCCGGAGGTGCTCTGGAGCGACCTGATGGCCGAGTACGGCGCCTGCAGCGTCGGCAAGCAGCGGCTTACCGAAGCGCTGGCGGCGAGCTACTCGAACGAGGAGATCCGCCGGGTGATCAACGCCGTGCTGGACATGTCCGAAGAGCAGTGCAAGGAGGAGATCCGCAAGGTTCCGAACGGGGTCTACAAGGCGGAATACGCGATGGACAACGACGGCATCAACGACGATCCCGTCTACTTCCGCGTAGCGGTCACCGTGGACGACGACCACATCACCGTGGACTACACGGGCACGGACCCGCAGGCCGAGGGCGCCAAGAACTGCACGCTCGCCACCACCTATTCGGGGACCGTCGTGGCCGTGCTGTGGGCGCTGTCGGGCAAGATCCCGCGCAACAGCGGCACCTTCAGGCCGATCGAGATCATTGCGCCCCAGGGTACCCTGGTGAATCCCATCGAACCCGCGGCGGTCGGCATGTGCACCCTGCCGCCGGCCTGCGCCATGATGGGCGCGGTGCTGCAGGCGTTCGGCAAGAGCGACCCTTCCCGGGTGCCGGGCGGGTTTTTCAGCGTGTTCACGGCGGGCTACGGCGGCATCGATCCCCGCACCGAGAAAGTATTCATCGGCTGGTGTTTCGGAGCGCTCGGGGGCGGGGGCGGCTATCCGCACCGGGACGGCGACTCCTTCGTGGCGCCGATCTCCAACTACAACGGGATATTGGTGCCGAATATCGAGTCCGACGAGATGAACTTCCCGATCAAGACGCTCAGCCATGAGTACATCTGCGACAGCGGCGGCATCGGCCGGCGGCGGGGCGGCAACGGCGTGGACTACACCATTCAGTTCCGCGGCGTCTCTCCGGACGTCTCGGTGTTCGGCGACGGCGCCGTGATCCCGGCGTTCGGCCTGAACGGCGGCGGCCCGGGCAGCCTCAACGAGGGGTATCTCAACCGCGGCACGGATGTCGAGCAGAAGCTGACCAGCAACGAGGGCTGGAACCGGTGCAAGGACGGTGAGACGCTGACCGTGCTTTCGGCGGGTGGCGGCGGCTGGGGCGACCCGCTGGAGAGGGATCCCGAGGCGCTGCTGGACGATATCCGCAACGGCATGGTCTCCGTCGAACAGGCCCGGGATGCGTACGGCGTGGTGGTCACCGACGGTGCGGTGGACGAGCAGGCAACGCTCGAGCTTCGCGCCGAAATGCTTGGCGCCCGGGGTTCCTGACGGGCCAGTGTTGGGGGGCGCGACGGGTGAACCGAGCCGGTTCGGCGCTTCCCGGTCCGTTGTCTGCGCTTCACGCGGAATAGTAGCCACCAGTCAGCCGTCCGCTGCCTATGAGGCCGTCCGGGTACTGGAAGATAAAGGCAACGCGATCGATGCCGCCGTCGCCGCGGCACTCATGCTCTGCGTCACCGAACCCATGCAGATCGGGCCGGGCGGCGATGTGCTGGCCCTCGTCTTCGATTCTGCGCGCGGGGAGCTGATCGGCTTGAATTCTTCCGGAAGCGCACCGGCCACCGCAGACCTAGATACGCTCAGGGCACGTCTGGGCGCCGAAGCCACGCAACCGCCCCTGCATTCCATTCTTGCCGTCACCGTGCCCGGCGCCGTCGACGGCTGGCTTGCACTGCACGATCGCTTCGGCCGCCTCGATCGGTCGCGGCTGTTCGCACCGGCCGTCCGCACCGCCCGGGAGGGTTTTGCGGTGGCGCCGCAGACCGCCGCGACCTGGGCCATGGGTGCGCCGATTCTCGCCCGGCAGCGGCATTCGAAGGAAACCTGGATCAGGCCGGACGGGGCGCCGTTCGGGTGCGCGGAGCGATTCCGAAACCCCCGGCTCGCCGACAGCCTGGAACTGATCGCCGAGTCCGGCCGGGCCGCCATGTACGGCGGGCCGCTCGGCAATGCCGTCATCGAGGCATCGAACGAACAGGACGGACTGCTTTGCGAGGCGGACCTCGCCGGGCACCGAATCGAGTGGGTCGAGCCGCTGCTCGCCGGATACCGGGGTTATACCGTCGCCGAGATGCCCCCCAACGCCCAGGGCATGGCCGTCTTGGAGGCGTTGGCGATACTCGAACGATTCGATTTCGCAGGCAGGGACTTCGGATCCCCGGAAGCCGCGCACTGGCAGATACAGGCAACGAAACAGGGCCTGGCGGACGCCGCAACACACGTCACCGATGCTTCCCGCATGCGTGCATCCGTCGAAAATCTGCTTGACCCGCAACGAATCGAGTCACTTCATAGCGCAATCGCGAACGGTCAACCTTTCGTTGCGCCGGCGGCGACGGGCGGCGGCGACACCGCTTTCGTCTGCGCCACCGACGACGAGGGCAACTGGGTCTCGCTGATCGGCAGCCTCTTCCATCCCTGGGGCAGCGGCCTGACTGCAGGCAACGCCGGATTCCTGCTGCAGAACCGGGGTCACAGTTTTTCCCTCGACCCCGCCCAAGCCAACGTCATCGAACCTGCCAAGAAAACCCGTCACACCATCCTGCCCGCGCTGCTGCTGAAGGACAGTCAACCGTTGATGGCTTTCGGATTCGTCGGCGGCGACATGCAGGTACAGGGCCAGGTGCAGTTCCTTTCAAACCTGATCGATTTCGGCATGGATCCGCAGAGCGCCCTGGACGCGCCGCGCTGGCGCATTGAGGACAATCTTCGCGACACCGCGCTGGAGCCGGGGTTAATGACAACCATCGGCGGCGAGCTTGCGGCACGCGGGCACCGGGTTACGGACAGCGGCGGGTTCTTCGGCGGCGGCCAGGCCGTGCTGCACCAGCCGGAATTCGGCACCTTCCAGGGCGCCTCCGACGGGCGCCGTGATGGTTGTGCGCTGGGGATCTGAATCCATGCATCAAACGAGCGAATCGCCCCGGCCAATTGCCCGTCGTGACTTTCTGAACGGGGTTGCGGTCAGCGCCCTGGCGGGCTGGAGCGCGGCGCTGTCGCCCCGGCAGGCTTTTGCCCTCAGCGGCGCCAGATCGGAACAGCGCTGGGGAGGCAACGACACGCCAACTTACGAGGTGGCCCACGCACTGAGAGACGGCGCCTTTGCCGATGTCGGCAACGCCCGGGATACGGCCGAACTTCACGATGTGGTCATCGTCGGCGGTGGCATCAGCGGGCTCACGGCGGCCGCGGCTCTGGATCGGCTCGGGCCTGAATCCCTCAAGATTCTTGTGCTCGAGAATCATCCGCTTCCGGGCGGTGCCGCCAGAACCGACCTGTTCGAAGTCGGCGGCAAACGACTGCTGGCGCCTCAGGGATCGATCGTCTTCCAAGTTCCCACACCGGGCCTTGCCGCATCCGAACCTGTCGCGGCATTGCTGGCGGAAATGCTGCCCGATGGGGAAAGCTACGAGGTTCCCTTTATGGACCGGGGCTTCGGGATTGTGCTTCCTGACCCCGTCTCGGGCGGCAGCAGGCTCTACAAGAGCCTCTTCAAGGCGCCCATTCCGGAAGATGTCCGCAATGGTTACTTCGCCTTCCTTGGAGAAAGCGCCGGCCTTTACGCGGATGAGGATTGGCCGCGTAAGCTGGAAGCGCTCGATGGGCAGTCCTTTGCCGAATACGTCGCTGCCCGTGGCTGGTCGCCCGCCGTCTACGAGTGGATGGTGCCCGAACTCGCGAACTTCTACGGCCTGCCGGACCGGGTGTCCGCCGCGGCCGTCTGGCGTCAATACGGAGGGGGCCCGCCGCAGATCCGCAGCTTTCCCGGGGGAAACGCCGCGCTGGCCGTCTCCCTGCTTCGCTCACTCTGGCCCGATTCGATTCGCAAACGGATTGGCATCGACCAGCACGTGAGCGATCTTTTCGACTTCGACGGGCTCGGGTCCGCGCCGGGCGGCAGGACCCTGCGCCTCGGCGCAACGGCCGTTCACGTCAAGCACGCCGGCGATCCGGCAACCGCCGAGTTGGTCGACGTGACCTACAGTCGCAACGGGAAGCTGGAGACCGTGCATGCACGCGCCGTCATCATGGCGGGCGGGGCTTTCGTTACCCGCCATGTGGTGCGCGACCTGACCGAAGCGAAAGCCGCTGCCCTCGGCCGCTTCATCTACGCACCGGTCGTCTGGACCAACGTCGCACTAAGCAACGCCGCGGCACTCGACAAAGCCGACCCACCCTTCATGACGATACTGTCCGGACGCCGGGCCAGCCTCCTGGTCGCCTACGACAAGATGAACGCGGCGGGCTGGGCAGAAGACCGTGACCCGGCGAGGCCCGTGGTGGTCGGCCTGAGCATTCCCTACTTCTTCCCGGGCGAACCGGCACAGGCACAGGCGGTGAAAGGCCGGCACGAATTGCTGACTGCCCCATTCAGCCTCTTCGAGACAGCCATACGAGATGATTTGACAGCAATCTTCGGACCCTACGGCTTCAATGATAGGCGGGACGTTGCCGCAATCTCCGTAAGCCGCTGGGGCCACGGCTACATGTTGCCGGACCCGGGTTTGCTGAGCGGACCCGAACGGCGCCTGGCAGCCGTTCCACAGGGAAGAATCGCCTACGCGCACACCGATCTCGACGGGTTCTGCCATGTAACCGGCGCGGCGGGTCAGGGGTATCGTGCGGCGGAGGACGCGCTGAAGATTCTGGATTCGGGCCGTTGATCTTCAGAGGCACTGCAATTCCCAATCTGGAAGAGTTGAACACCTCAGATTTTTTTGCGTTCTCCGTAAAGCAAGCGCAGGATGTCCGGGCACGCGAACAGGGTATTGAGTGGTGCATGCCGACTGTGCTGAGACAGGGGCCCTATCGGTTCTATTTCTACTCTAACGACGGGGCAGAGCCGGTGCACGTCCATGTCGAACGGGACCAGCATGTCGCCAAGTTCTGGCTCGATCCTGTTAGGGTGCAGCGTAGCGGTGGATTCCGTAGGCCGGAGATACTTCGTATATCGAGGCTGGTGCACGAAAACCGTCATCAGATTATGGAGGCTTGGGATGAGTACTTCCTTGCTTGAGGCAATGCTGCCGGAGGTGCTCGACGTTGCCGTCTCGAACGAGACGCTGAGCGTCGAGCTCAGCGACGGCAGGACGCTGTCGGTACCAACAGGATGGTATCCGCGACTCGCGTACGCGACTGACGATGAACGGGCCCACTGGACCATCATCGACCAAGGTCACGGCATCCACTGGCGGGATCTGGACGAGGACGTGAGTCTGGACGGCCTGTTGGGCGGCCGCCCGTCCGGCGAAAGCCAGGGTTCGCTGAAGAAGTGGCTTGCACAAAGGACCCCAGACACCAAGGGACCATAAGCACTCACGCAATACTACGTGTGAACCGTCGCTGCCTATCCTCCGCGTCCCACTGAACCTCTCATACAGCACGGCATTCAGCGATGTCCGGAAACTCAGGGGCGTCGAATGTCGGATTGTGAAGTGGATGACATCTGGTTGCGAAACAGCGGTCCCCGCCATTCTTTGCTTCGCCGGGAACATCCCATAGAATCCCGGGGCAATGACGGCGAGGCCGGTCCCGGCGGCGGCCACGGCTCCACTCTTGATGCGGGAAGGGGAAATGCTTGAAGACCTGCTGAACAAACGGGCGAGTTGCACCGACTTCAAGCACATCACCCAGGACGACTGCAACATCGTCACAGCCCATCTGCTGCAAGGCGAACGGGGGTTGCCCGGGCGCCTTCTGCAACATTTCGAGCTTCTCAGGGATTTCCACGGCGGCCTGCCGATCAGCCGCTACGACCACTCGCTGCAAACCGCCACCCGCATGGTTCGGGCGGGAATGGACGAAGAGTCGATCGTATGCGGGCTCTTTCACGACCTCGGGGACGTGCTGTCGCCCCACGACCACGCCTCGTTCGCGGCGCTCGTGCTGAAACCCTACGTTTCGGAGAAGAACTACTGGGTCCTCAAGCACCACGAGATTTTCCAGGGCTATTACTACTACCACCTGGCGGGTTTCGACCGGAATGCGCGCGATGCCTATCGCGGCAGCCCCTATTACGATGCCTGCGAGGAGTTCTGCGAGCGATTCGATCAGAACTCGTTCGATCCGGATTACGACAACCTGCCGCTCGAGGAATTCGAGCCCATGGTGCGCCGGGTGCTTGCGACGCCTGTCCACGGCAGCACCCTGCAAGCCGCCGCGGTAAACCTGGGCTGAATCGCCATGTCTGACGACGCCATGCTGCCCGGGGACTTCGCGGATTTGGAGAGGTTCGCGGCCACCTGGTGCCTTCCGTCCCAGGCCGAGCGGCACGCGCAGCGCGTCAATTCCGCGATGGAAGATCTGGAAGACTTCTACCAGACGATACTGCCCCGCATGGACGCCATCGCCGCGTATCTCAACCCGTTCCCGCTCGATGAGCTGGATACGGCCGCCAGCAACCTCCTCAATCTCTCCCTGTCCTTCATCGAAGTGTCCCTGGCCGTCGAGCTGTTTCACGCGCCGGACGATTCCCGCGGGCTGCCGCACGGCAGGTACCAGATCATCGAGTCGCTGACCGATTAGCAGGCTTTCCCGCTCCCAGCTTTTCGCCTACGCCGCGCCCGCGCTGCCGCTATCGGCGTTGAGCGCGCCGATCACGGTGTACCTGCCGCCGTTCTACGCCATGGAGATGGGCCTCGGGCTGACGGCGGTCGGCGCGGTGTTCATGATGTCGCGGGTCTGGGACGTGGTCACCGACCCGCTGACCGGGTATCTCACCGACCGGTACAGTTCCCGCTACGGCCGGCGGCGTCACTGGCTCGTGCTTTCGGTCCCGGTACTCATGCTCTGCGTCGTCATGGTTTTCATGCCCGGCGCCGTTGGCGTCGAGCAGGCATCGAGCGGCTACCTGCTGTTCTGGATGGTCTTACTCTACGTGGGCTACACGGTGGCCATGCTTTCCCAATACTCCTGGGCGGCGGAGCTGACCGGCGACTACAACGAGCGTTCCCGCATTCTCAGTTGGCGGGAGATGGGGCACCTTACGGGCATGTTCCTGATTCTCGGCGTGGCCGGCGTCATGGAGCAGTTCGGCGACGTGCTGTTCGATATCGCCCCGGAACCCGGGCAGACGAGCGGCGTGCCCAACAGCCTCAAGGTGTTCGCCATGGGCGCTTTCATCCTGTTGCTGTTGCCGGTCACCACGGGCCTCGCGGTATGGCGCGTACCCGAACGCCCCCGCCGCGCGGCGGACGATCAAGTGCACTGGCTGCAGGGCGTGAAAGCGCTGTTGAAGAACCGGCTGATCCGGCGGGTTCTCGGCGCCAGTGTCATGCACGGCATTCCCGGCAACGTCATGGGCGCCCTGATCGTCTTCTACGTGAGCGACATTCTCCATGCGCCGCGCTGGATCAGCATCATCATCCTGGGCTATTACTTCTTCGCCCTGGTGAGCGTGCCGCTGACCGTCAGAATCAGCTACCGAATCGGCCGCCACAATGCGCTCGTGCTGTGCATGGTGCTGATGGCGCTCATTACGCCACCTTTCTACTTTTTCGGAGAGGGAGACCTGGTTCCGTTCATGGCCCTGATCTGTGCCTCGGGCCTGGTCTTCGCCGGCATGGCCGTGCTGATCAGGGCGACCACGGCCGACGTCACGGACTACGACAACCTGCAGGTCGGGGAAGCGCGCACCGGCCTTTTCTATTCCCTGGTCACCATGACCGACAAGCTGGGGTTCGCCATCGGCGTTGGCACGAGCTACCCGCTGCTCGAGTTTCTCGGTTACGTTCCCGGCGCCGTCAATAGCCCCGAAGCGCTCGACGGCCTGCGTTTCGCCTTCGTGTTTCTGCCGATCGTCGCCATGCTGATCGGCGCCGCGCTGATGTTCCGGTTCCCGCTGACCCGTGAGCGGCAGCAGGAATTACGGCGCCAGGTCGATGAGCGAGACGCGGCGAGAGGGTAGGAATACCGCCTCCGACTCAACTCGAGACAGACAAGATCCTATGAGACCAGGTTGTCCACCGTTCGATAAGCATGGCGGACGAGCAGTTCCTGGTCGGACAGCTGAAATTCCCCGATCGCGCCCGACGACAGGCCGGATTGCACGCGCTCGACCTGCGCCCAGTCTTCCCGGATCAGGTCGCGTGAAAGAACCGATGAGAATTCCTGGCTGATGCGTTCGCCCGCGTTCCGTGGAGGCCGGGCGTAGAACGACTGTTCCCAGATCGTGCGGTCCACCGATACCGGTATGAACACGTCGGCGTTGAACCAGTTCGGCCCCAGGATCAGGCCTAAATTGGGGAAGATGAAGTAGGCGTCGAAGCCCCAGAATTCCGCGCCCCCCGGATTGAGGCAGGCCGGTTGGCCGGCGCCCGCATCGCCGCGCTGAATCACCGTGGATGCGAACCTGGCGACAAAGGATTCCGCCGGGGACGGTTCATGATTCGGGTTCACGCCCAGGCTGTTGGCCGCGTGGGGCCCGATGATGTCGAAATAGGGGAGGTGCGCGTACGGATTGTCGCCGCCGGCGTGGCTGTCGGGGACGGTGGCGCGGTGCACGAAGCGAATGTGATATCCCTCGCGGCCGATGTCCATCGCCGTCTTCCAGTTGGTCGCCAGTTCCGCCCGGAAGCGGACGACCCGCTGCATTTCCCCGAAAGGGAAGTCCGAGATTCGCCTGCCCAGGGGCCCCAGGAAGCCATCCAGGCTCTCTTCCGGCGCATCCTGGAGGTTGATGAACACGAACCCCTGCCAGGTATCCGCCGCCACCGGGCGCAAACCGCATTTCGACCTGTCCAGGCCGACGAACTGATCTTCATCCGGAACGCCGACCAGGCTGCCGTCGGGTGCGTACGTCCAGCCATGGTAGTTGCAGGTCAGGCGCCGCGCGCGGCCCTGCCCGTCGGCGAGCCGGTTGCCCCGGTGGCGGCAGACGTTGTGAAACGCCCGGATGCGGCCGTCTTCCGCCCGTGTGATGACCATCGAGGCAGGAATGTGAGGCAGGTCCCGCACGAAATAGCTGCCGGGTTCCCCCACATCGTCCTCGCGGCACGCATAAAGCCAGTGACGGGAAAAGATTCGGTCGCGTTCACGGGCGAAATAGTCGGGTGACGTATAAGGCGTAGTCGGCAGCGGCCCGGTACCGAGCTCCGGAAACCGGGCAGCCCAGCGCATCGATTCGGTCTGCACGGCTCAACCGGACTCGTGGAACTCCGCCGACAGGCCCTCTCCGGCTGTCAGGTAGGCTTCCCGTGGCGGGCTGAATACATCCAGGATGACCGCGCCGCTGTCTCCGGTGCGGACACCGTGCGGCGTATTGCCGGGGGTGCACCAGAAGTCTCCCTGTTGCATCGCGACTTCCTCGCCGTCCTGGATGCGCACGCATTCGCCCTCCATCAGGATGCCCCATTGCTCTTCGTCGTGGCTGTGGATGGTGGGTTCGGTATGCGGGCCGATCTCCGCCAGGGAGAACATGACCTTCTCGCCGATGAACAGGCGGGTGGTTATGGTGTCGGTCAGCTTGCGGAATATGCCGTCGTCCTTGGTCTTGAAATACCATTTTTGCGCATCGGACATTTTGGGCTCCTTTCGTTGATTTCGTTTGCTTTGGCGGCCTCGGACCGACGGGCGGGCGGTCTGCCGGCGCGAACGCGGGCCGTTCGCGGGCCCTGATCCGCTAGCGGGGCCTAATGGGTTTCCTCCGTATGATCCGCGGCAAAGACCTCGCCGAGCAGCTTCTCCCGGTCGACTACCCGTCCCTCCTTGACTACGGTTTCGATCGAACGGGTCGCCCGGATGTCCGCCAGCGGGTCCTCCGAGAGTATCAGCAGGTCGGCGCTCTTGCCGGGCGCCAGCGAGCCGATCAGCGGCTCGCCCGCAAAGGTCGCGGCCTGCTGTGTCGCCGCGCTGATGGCGGCAAGCTCCGGCACGCCGGCGGCGACCATGAGTTCCATCTCGCGGTGCACGCTCAGGCCCGGAAAGACGCCCGGAACGCCTGTGTCGGGACCGACCGCGAATGGAATGCCCGCATCGTGGATCTTTTTCATGTTGCCCATGATGGTCGGCAACTGCCGCGCGATGTTGTCCCGCCTGGTGAAGGCATCGAACTCGTCCAGCGGGCCGCCGGGCCCCAGGGTTTCCAACGTGGCTTTCGGCACGCTTTCGCGCACCCAGGAAGAGTCCGCCCACGCCCGGATGGCATCCGGCTCATAGGTGTCGTTGTAGATGGACAGCGTCGCCACGTACAGGCTGCCGTTGGCGCGCATCGCTTCCAGGTATTCGTCGTCGATCTCACCCGTCACCGAGGAATGGTAGAGGATGTCGCCGCCAGCCCGCAGCACCTCCCGGTGGCCTTCCAGTTCGTAGACGTGCGACGCAACCGGCAGGCCGTGCCGGTGTGCCTCGGCAATCACCCGCTGCATCACGTCCTTGCGCAGCATCGGCATCGCCTGATGGAAAGCGCAGCACATCGAGTCGTAGAAGATCTTCACGAAATCGACGCCGCTTTCAGCCAATCCCGCAACAGCTGCCGGGGCATCGTCCGGATCGTCGAGCTCGATGCGCGCATCCATCTGGTTGGACCCCGCCCATCCCGCCGGCGCGGTCACCCCGGGGCCGGAAACGAACAGTCTCGGCCCTTCGATCTCGCCGGACGCGAGCGCCTGCCGCAGCCAGAGGCCGTTGTCGATGGGCTGCACCGAGAAGTGGCAACCCACCACCCCCCAATAGAGCATTTGCTTGAGCACGCGTTTCTGGTCGTCCACTTCGTAGGAGGCGCCCACATCGACCACGGTGTCGAATCCGCCGCTGATCAGGTGCGCGTGCATGTCGATCAACCCGGGAATGACTGTCTTGCCGGACGCATCGATGTGCCCGGAGTCGGCAGCGAGGGAACCGGTTTCGGGCACTATGCCCCTGATCCTCCCGGACTCCATGAAAATGGCTTGACGCTCGAGCGGCGGGCGGCCGCTCCCGTCGATGACGCGCGCATTGCGAATGACTGTCGGGCCCGTATCGACGGAATCCGTGGTTGAAGATGATGTAGACATTCCCCTCGCCCGCCTGGGTCGGATCAGACCCTCCCAGTTGCTTATCTAGCATAACGTCCCCATACTTTCCAGCAGTGTCAGGGGGGTCACAGGGACCCTTTGCCCCATCGCACCAGGCGGGCAGAGGAACGGTTTGTATGGGCAATCAGGCGTCGGCCGGCGAACGCAGCACAACGGATTTTGTCGAGGATCTCGTTCGCGCCAATCAGTCCACACTCACGGCCTACATGCGCCGGAGGATTCCTTCGGTGTCCGATGCCGCCGATGCGTGCCAGGAGGTATTCCTGCGCATGTGCCGGATCGACCGGCCATCCCGCATCAGGAACCCCCGCGCCTTTCTTTTCCAGACGGCCCAGAACATCGTCCAGGACTATTTCCGCAAGCGAAGGATCAGCGAAGTACCGCTCGGCATCGACGCCTTCGGGGCCGAGCCGCGCCTGACCAGCCCGTCACCCGAGCGGGCGCAGTACGCGAAGGAGTGGGACGACGCCTACCGGGCCGCCATCGACGAACTGACGCCGAGGTGCCGCAGGGTCTTCGTGCTGTGCAGGGTGCGGAACTGGCCCCATGCGGAGATTGCGCGGGAAATGGGCATTTCGACGAAAATGGTGGAGAAGTACATGACAAAGGCCCTCGCCCACCTTACCGTGAAGCTCCAGGAATTCCTGGTTGACGATTTCCACTGATCAAGGAGCTGTGATGCCCAAAGAGTTGACCGAACCGAAGGTCATGAACTTCTCGGACGACGAGTTCTCCCGCGAGATCGTGCCCGGGGTGGCGCACATGAAGCACACGTTCGGCAACGATACGAGCGTCGCCCTGTTCAAGGTGGCGAAGGGCAAGGGAAGCTCGTTTCCGGACGTGAAGCACAGCCATGGGGAAGAGGTGGCCATCCAGCTCAAGGGAACGTCCATGCTCTACGTCGACGGCAAGGAATACGTCACCCGCGAGGGAGAACTGATTATCGTGCCCGGCGGCCTCGAGCACTCGGGCATATTCTCCGACGATGAGGAGTCGTTGCTGCTCGTGATCGCCACCCCGCCCCGGGAAGATTACGGAAACTCCACCTGGTAGATTCCGGGAATCGCACGGATTCGTCCGCCTCACACACGGGGACCGAAAAAGGGAAATGAACGTTCAGGCAAGAGAACGGCAACACTCCGAGCACGATCAACTCCTCGGGCTCGAGCCCGTGGCCGTTGAACCCTGCATATCCCGGCACTACTTCGAACTGGAGTGCGACCGCATATTCCGGCGCGTCTGGCTGAACGTCGGGCACGTTACCCAGCTCACCGGGGAAAGCAGTTACTTCGTCCACGACATTCCCAACATCGGCGCCTCGGTGATCGTGACCCGCGACAGCCACGGCGAAATCCGCGCCTTCCACAACGTCTGCGTGCACCGCGGCAACCGGCTGGTGCGCACGCAGCGGGGCCGGCGGCTGCGCTTCGTGTGCGACTACCACGGATGGACCTACGACCAGGCCGGGCGGCTCCTGAACGTGCCCGACGAGGACCAGTTCCCCTGCCTGAACAAGACCGAGCTCGGCCTGAAGCCGGTGGCGGTGGACTGCTGGAACGGGTTCGTCTTCGTCAACCTCCATCCTGAGCCGGCGCAGACGCTCCCGGAATCGCTGGATGGCCTGTACAACGCCCTGGACGGCTTTCCGTTCGAGCATTCACAACTGGCAAGCAGAAGCGTTGCCCGGGTCAAGGCGAACTGGAAAGTGTGCATGGACATCGGGTCGGAGGGCTATCACGTGGCCTATGTGCACCGTTCGTCGGCGCCCGATTCCCATGTTTCCAAGGAAAATCCCCAGGGGCACCTGCCGAGCGTCCGCCTGTTCGGAGCACACCGCTCCACGGCGTTTCGCGCCAATCCCTCGCATAACCCCACGCCGGCGGAAGGCTTCGTCATGCGCCACGCGGCGACCGTGCTGCAGGGCACCGAAGAACTGGCGACGCCCGCCGGGCTGAACCTGCACAAGACCGAAAACTGGGGGTTCGACACCCATATCCTGTTCCCGAACTTCGGCCTGCTGATGGGGCCGGGCTGGTTCGTCACGCACCGCTACTGGCCGGTGGCGGTGGACGAGACCATCTGGGAGACGAGCCTGCATTCGCTGCCGCCGAGAACCATCGGCGAACGGCTGAGCCTGGAATTCTCGGCGGTATTCACCCGAGACCTGATCCGCGAGGACTGGGCGCAGGTGCAGAACGTCCAGAAGGGGCTGGCGACCGGGGCGCTCACCCATACCCAGCTTTCCGATCAGGAAGTGATGGTGCGCCACGCCTACAAGGTCATCGACGATCACGTCCGCACGCCCTGAGCCGATCGGCATCGGCCACCCGCTTGCATGGAACAAGTTCTCAAGCGATTGATTTAAATATAATTTTTGAAATATACGTACCAAAAGATTGCTTCGATCGGGCACCGAGAGCAGGTATGCGGTACGGGCATCCGGCACGCCAAGCGGGCGCGTTGTCGTGGAATTCAAGGGCGCAGGGGTGCTTTAAAGGTGCCGGATGCCCGCACCGCACACCTACTCTCTCCCAGCGGTCTTTTGTACCGTGCGCGTCAGCGCAACGGGCAGCGGGGCGGAAACTGCTAGGCGTATGACACCTCGACGCGAGCTGGGTACCGCCAGGCTGTTCGCCTTTGCCCTGCCCGCCATGCCGCTGGCTGCGCTCTATTCGCCGATTACGGTCTATCTACCACCGTTCTATGGCACGGAGATGGGCCTCGGCCTGGCGGTCGTGGGCGGCGTATTCATATTCGCCCGGGTATGGGACATCGTCACCGATCCGGTTCTGGGCATTCTGAGCGACCGGGTCGCCTTCCGGGGCAGTCGCAGGCGGCCCTGGCTCGCCATCTCGGTTCCCCTGCTGCTGGTTACGGTGGTCATGGTGTTCATGCCGCGGGCGGTTTCCGGGGATACGGTTTCGGCGGGTTACCTGATGTTCTGGCTGGCGGTGATGTACGTCGGTTATACGCTTGCCACCCTGTCCCAGTATTCCTGGGCTTCGGAACTGTCCGCGGACTATAACGAACGTTCGCGCATCATGGGCTGGCGGGAGTTCTTCCACCTGTCCGGCATGCTGGCCGTGCTTAGCCTGCCCGCCGCCATGGAGTACTTCCAGGGCAATACGTCGCTGGGCGACAAGGTGGCGACCATGGGGATGTACGTGCTGGTGCTGTTGCCGCTGACGGTGGGCCTGGCGGTCGCCGTGGTGCCGGAACATCCGCACCGTCGCAACGAGCAACTGCACTGGCGGGAGGGCATGAGAATCCTGCTGCGCAATGCGCCCATGCGCCGGGTGCTGGCCACGGACCTGGCGGTGGGGATTCCGGGCGGCGTGATGGGGTCGCTGTACGTCTTCTTCGTCATGGACGTGATTCGCGCTCCCGAATGGCTGACGATCATTCTGCTGGGATTCTTCGCGGCCGGGCTCCTGGGCGTGCCCCTGACCGTGCGGCTGAGCTACCGGGTGGGCAAGCACCACGCAATCGTCGCCTGCTGCGTGGCGATGATCCTCGTCACCCTGGGGTTCCTGGCCCTCGGGCCGGGCGACGTCATGCCGTTCGCCGCCCTGATCGTGGCGTCCGGCCTGGTGTTCAACGGCATCAATGCCATGCTGCGGTCGATTACGGCGGACATCACCGACTACGATCAGGTGCAATCCGGATCTGAGCGCGCGGGCCTGTACTACGCCCTGTTGACCCTGACCAGCAAGATCGGCTACGCCTTGGCCCTTGTCACCTATCCCGTGCTTGAGTGGTTGGGCTATGAGGCGGGCGGCCAGAGTGACGCCCAGGCCATCGATGCCTTGCGCTATACCTTTGTCGTCTTTCCGCTGGCGGCCCTGGTCGTTGCGATCTGCCTGATGTGGCACTTCCCCATCGGTATCCGGCGGCAGCGGGAGATTCGGCGCCTGTTGAGCGAACGCCAAGGGGAAGGCTAGCGTGGCTTCGCCTCGGACCGGCAAGGCGTGAACGGGCGCATCCTTGACCGATGTGACATCCTTTATCCTCGTATGGAAAGTACAGACGCCACACTTCCCGATCCAATGCCTCAAGCCATTCCACACAATCTCGTTGCCCAGACATGGTCGGGCCCGCTGGAGCCATCCGCCAACGTACCCGAGGCCGCGGATATCGTCGTCATCGGCGGCGGCATCGTCGGCATCTCCACCGCCTGGTTCCTGGCCCGGCAGGGCATCGATGTGGTGGTTTGCGAGAAGGGCCATGTCGCCGGCGAGCAGTCCGGCCGCAACTGGGGGTGGGTAAGGCAGCAGGGCCGGGACACGCGTGAATTGCCCATGATCGTCGAGTCGCTGCGCATCTGGCGGCAGTTGGGCGATACCATCGGCGAGGACGTCGGCTTTCGCGAGCAGGGCATCCTTTACCTGATCGACGACGACCGGCAACTTGAACGGTACGCCGCCTGGGTCAAGGCCGCGGACGACTACGGGATCGGCTCGCGGCTGATCGAGGGGGAGGAACTCAAGGGCCTGGTTCGGGGCGCAGCGGCTCAGTGGCGGGGCGCCCTGTACACCGCCAGCGACGGCCGCGCGGAGCCGCACAAGGCAACGCCGGCACTGGCACGCGCAGCGGCCCGGGAAGGCGCCACGATTCGCACCGCCTGCGCCGTACGCGGTATCGAGTCGTCGGCGGGAAGGGTTTCGGCGGTGGTTACCGAGCACGGCGCGATCAGGACGTCGACCGTGCTGTGCGCCGCCGGAGCATGGACATCCATGTTCTGCCGTTCATTGGGAATCACGGTACCCCAGTTGCGCGTGCGCGGCACCGTGGCGCGAACCGTACCGGCCAACACGGTGGTCTGCGAAGGCAGCATGGCCGCCGGCAAAGTGGCGCTGCGCCGCCGGCTGGACGGCGGCTACACCCTCGCCCACGGCACGACGCTCGAACACCCGATCACGCCGTCGACGGTCCGGTTCGGGGCCAGGTTCCTGCCCGCGGCCCTCATGGAACGGCGCAACCTGCGCTTGTCCCTCGGTGCTCCGTTCCTCGAGGAATGGTCCACGCCGAAGCGTTGGCCGCTCGACGGGCCATCTCCGTTCGAGCAATGCCGGGTGCTCGACCCGCGGCCCGACAACGGGATCCTGCGCCAGATCCGCAGGAATACCGATGCCCTCTTTCCGGGCCTGGCGGGCATTCCCATCGTCGAAAGCTGGGCCGGCATGATCGAGATGACGCCGGATGTCATTCCCGTAATCGATCAGGCCGACGCGCTGCCCGGTTTCTTCGTGGCCACCGGTTTCAGCGGCCACGGATTCGGCATTGGCCCGGGGGCCGGCAAGGCGATAGCTGGGCTGCTCACCGGCAACGGCAGCGGCATGGATTTACACGATTTCCGTCTTGGCCGGTTCTTCGACGGTACCCCCATACGGCCCCAGACATCGGTCTGAACCATTCCAGCGTCGAGCGGGCGCGGACCCGGCTCGATTGGAGCGCTGCCGCGACCGCAGGCGTAGCCCCGCCTATGGTAGCGAGTGCATGTGCGCCAGCTACGTTCGTTCAGGCACGTGTCCGGCCAAGGCTCTCTCCAGGTGGCCGATGATCAGCTCGACCGGCTCCACCCCGACCGAGAGCCTGATCGTCGAAGGCTCGTAGTCCGTCCCGAAACAGGCCCTGATGTGCAGGAAGCTCGTGGTGACGTCGCCCATCGAAGGGATGTGCGGAATGTGCGGACCGAGGTCGTCTACGAAACGGCTGCAGCCTGCCTCGTCCCGCGCGAGATCGAAGGTGATCAGCGCGCCGGAACCACGCTCATCGAACAGGCTCCGGGCCAACGCGTGATCGGCGTGCGAAGGGAGGCCGGCGTACCGGACCTTGGCAACGCCGGGATGGTTTTCCAGATATCCGGCCAGTTCGGCGGCCGATGCGTTCTGCCGGGCCACTCGCAGCGAAAAGGTGGCAAGTTCCGATTTGAGGCGCCCGGCATCGTCCGGGCTGATCACCGACCCGATCGTATTGCGGTGCATCAGCAGCCGGGCGCGCAAATCCGGGTCGTTCACGCCGATGACGCCTGCCAGAATGTCGTTGTGCCCGGCCAGCCACTTGGTGGCGCTGTGCACGACCAGGTCGGCGCCGACATCGAGCGGCTTGAACAGAAAGGGGGTGCCAATCGTGTTGTCGACCACAACCAGGGCACCCTGCCGGCGGGCCGCCCGGACGACAGCAGGCACGTCGACGACATCCAGCAGCGGGTTCGTGATGGGTTCGACGAAGACCAGCGCCGGTGATTCGTCATCAATGGCGCCGATAAGATTCGCTGTCGTCGAGTTCGCCCCGGCAGGGTCGGCAAACCGGACATTGGCCCCGCGCTGGCCCTTCAGCACCTCGGCCGCGTATTGCGCCGTTCCGCTGTACACATCGGCCGGGAAGATCCATGGCCGCGTATCGGCCGGGTCATTGAAGATCGACAGGGCGGTGTTGATCGCCGCCATGCCGCAGGGCGTCAGGATGCACCATTCAGCCGATTCGACTTCGGCGAGCACACGCTCGCAATCGGTTACGGTGGGGTTCTCACGCCTCGCGTAGGAATATAGCGCTTCCCCGAGCGGCGCGGTGAACGCGGTTTCGGTCGCATCCACACCGCCGAGGCGAAAGCCGACGGTTCTGTCTATCACGGAATCGGACACCACTCCTCCCATGGATCGTATCGTTCGTCTCGCGGAGGTGTATTCTGTACCCCCCGGACCCATTAATCATTAGAATCTCGGCCGGTGCGATGCCGGGGCCGGACGATCGCCGCATGGATTGGCCCGTTCGCCTCATCCGAAAATGCGGTGATTGCAGCCAAGCAGTACGGCACCGGCTGGCATCGGAACAGTCAGTAACAGGCCTCGAGGAGAATGCATCGATGACGGAGTATCCCCTGCCAAACCTGTCCAACGACCTGAACGGCCGGGTGGCGCTCGTAACGGGCGCTTCGTCGGGCCTCGGCTATCGGTTCGCGCAGGTCATCGCCGCCTGCGGCGCGAAGGTCGCCATCGCGGCCCGCCGGGTGGAGCGGTTGGATGCACTGGCCGGAAAAATTCGTGCGAGCGGGGGCGTCGCGGAAGCCGTCCCCTTGGACATGTGCGACAACGACTCGATGCTGCGCGCCGTCGACCAGGCCGAGGCGGCGCTGGGAACCATCGACATCCTCATCAACAACGCCGGCGTTCCCGACGCACAGCGCGCCCACAAGATGTCCCTGGAACTCATCGACACGGTGTTCGACACCAACCTGCGCGGGCCCTACATCCTGTCCTGCGAAATCGCCCGCCGGCTCATCGCCGCGAAAAAGCCCGGCCGGATGGTGAACATCTCCTCGGTCGCCGGTTTCAACTACAACGGCAACGGCGCCGCGCTCTACTCCATCACCAAATCCGCCATCGTGCGCATGACGGAGTGCCTGGCCGTGGAATGGGCGCGATTCGACATCAACGTGAATGCCATCGCGCCCGGCTCCTTCCATTCGGAGATGATGGACGGCATGCTCAAGCGCGTTGGCGACATTACCCGGTTTTTCCCCCGCAAGCGCCTCTGCGACCCGCCGGAGATGGACAGCACCCTGCTCTACTTCCTGTCGCCCGCTTCCGCCGCGGTCACCGGCACCTGCATCAAGATCGACGACGGGCAGGGCTCACGGTAATTCGGCGGCGGGCGCCGGAGGGAAGACGTCAGCGCGGTGCATGCTTGGGTGGTCGGGCAGTTCCGGATGCCCAATCAGAAGTCGCCGACCAGCGCCGACCAGGTCGTGACTGACGACGACCGCATCATTACCGACGACGGCTAGACCATGACTGACGAGGAACCCACCAGCACCGGCGCCCGGCCGCCGACACCCCTCTGGCAGCGCGCCCTGCTCTGGCTCATCACCATCCTGTGCTTTGCCTGGCTGTACACGCGCGTCGACGGCGCGGCGGCGCGAGCAGGCCTGACCGTGGCGAGCTACATGCTGCAGGTCTTCGCCAGCGTGTCCTGGGGGACCTGGCTGGCGCTGATGATTCCCTACTCGATCTTCTTCTTCCTCATCGACTCCACGGTGGTTTGGCGCGTGGTCACCTGGTTCAACGCCCGCGTGCCCTGGACGGGTATCCTGCCCATCCGGGCCAGCGCCTACATCATCTCCATCGTCAACGAACAGGTGGGCAAGGGCGCCATGGCGCTCTACCTGAACCGGCGGGACGGCGTGCCCGGCTGGGAGGTCGGCTCGTCGATGCTCTTCATCATGTTCTGCGAGCTGCTCTATCTCACGTTCTGGGCGAACGTCGGCTACGCGATGGCGGCCGAAACCCTGCCGCCGGTATTCGGGCTGGTGCCGTGGATAGGGCTGGGGGTGCTGCTGCTCTTCATTCTCTGGGTCGCCTACTTTCGAGGCATCATCCCCGCAGGCAGAAAACTGCGGGAGCGCTCGATACTGAAGGCGTTCCGCGAGTCCTCGCCATTGCGCTACATCATCGTTGCCGCAATCCGCTCGCCCGCCCTCCTGGGCGCCGTCGTGGTCTATACCCTGGCGCTGCGCCTGTTCGGGGTCGAAGCGACCTTCCTGGACATGCTGGGCGTTTTGCCGGTGATCTTCTTTGCGGCCGCGATTCCCACCCCGATGCGCGCCGCGGCCATTACCATCTGGGTGGTGCTGTTCCCGGACGACGCGGCCCAGCTATCGGCCTTCGGGCTTGTGATGCACAACTTCTTCATCTTCTTCAACGCAGCGATCGGCCTGCTGTTCCTGCGGCGCGCCAACCGGGAGCTGTTCGGATAGGCGAGCGCCGGCCTTCCTTGCAAGCACGCCCCGGCTGTCGCACCATCGAAAGGGGCCAACGTCACAGGCAATCCGGGGACTGCGAATGAAATCAATAACTCGATTCACCGTCGCCATGCTGCTTATGACCGCGCCAATAGTGTATTCGGCGGACCTGGCCGGGCTGGGAACCATCACCTTCCCCACATCCGCCAGCGGCCCCGCCCAAGACCACTTCCTGCGCGGCGTCACCATCATGCACAGCTTCGGCTGGAAAGAGGCGCGCGCCGAATTCCAGGCGGCACAGCAACTGGATCCCGATTTCGCCATGGCCTACTGGGGCGAGGCGCTCTGCTACAACCATCCGCTGATCGGCGAGTGGGATCCCGAGACGCCGAAAGACGTGCTTCGGCGCTTGGGCGACACCCCTGAAGCGCGCCTCGCCAAGGCGCCCACACACCGGGAGAAGGGATTTATCCGGGCGGTCGAAGCACTGTTTCTCGGCGACGGCGACACGCGGACGCGGCGGCGCGCCTACATGGAGGTGATGCGCGAGTTGCACGAGGCTTATCCCGAGGACGAGGAAGTCACGGCCTTCTACGCGCTGTCGCTTCTCATGTCCGCGGGCTGGGGGGACGACGCCTTGCGCACCAATGTGCTGGCGGGTGCGGTGGCGTTGCAGTTGCTCGATCGGAACCCCAATCATCCCGGGACGGCGCACTACACCATCCATGCCTTTGACGACCCGGTGCACGCGCCGCTCGCCCTGCCCGCCGCACAAGTATTCGCCCGCATTGCGGAAAAGGTGTCCCACGCGCGGCACATGCCTTCCCACATCTTCATTCAGCGGGGAATGTGGGACCAGGTCTCGTCATCCAATCAGTCCGCCTACGAGGCAGCCGTCGAATCCTACGAGCCCGGCGACCGTCTGGACGACATGGTGCATGCGCTGGACTGGGGCCAGTACGGCGACCTGCAGCGCGGTGACTACGCGCGTGCGGCAGGCTGGATCGAAATCATGGAAGGCATCGCCGAACGAGCCCCGGACGACGACCTGGCAGCCATGAGGCTGGCCGGGGTCAAGGCCCGCTATGCCATCGAGCGGGAAGACTGGCAGGGCGAACCGGTCACGGACCGAATCAGCCCGACGCAACTGCTGGCCTTTGGCCTTGGCGCCGTCCATACCGGCGATTTCGAACTCGCCGAAACAGTCGTGGAAAAGCTCGTCGAAAAGGCGGAGGAGGCCGCATCCAAGGACGACTACCGCTTCTACTACTCGTTCACCGCCAAACCGCTGAAGATCATGAGCAGGGAAGTCGCCGGTCTCCTGGAGATCGCCCGCGGCAACACCGAGGCGGGCCTGGCATTGTTGAGCGAGGGCGTAGACATCGACGAATCCAGGCATCCTCCCATCGGCGCGCCGAGCCCGCTGAAACCCGCTCACGAACTCTACGGCGAAGCACTGCTCGCCGCCGGCCGCCCCGAGGAGGCGCTGGCCATGTTCGAGCGCTCCCTTGAGCGCATGCCCAACCGCCCCCTGTCACTGCGCGGGCTGGCGCGGGCCCATGTGGCGCTCGGCAATGCTGAGGAGGCCCGCAGCGCTTACGCGCGGCTTGAGTCGGGCTGGCAGGGCCGCGACGTCGCCTGGCGGCAGGAAGCGGCCGGCCAAGTTGCCGGTACCGGGGCGTCGGAGTAGTCGGGCGAGCCGGTTCGAGCGGTCAGTCTCCTCACTGCTGTTCACCACGCGGAGTGGCGGATTCCGCTCAGAGATAATTGAAGCCGTAGCGGCGTGCGCTCGACACGATGTGGCCGACCGATGGCGACGGGAAATGCGAAGTCAGAATGAGCGTGTCGGTATCGCAGTGGGTTTTCAGAAAGTTCTTTCGGGTCGTTGCCGCCAGCAACAGGTCGAAATCGGAGTTGCAGCTCCAGTCCGGCTCGGCGAGTTGCAATGGGCTGTGTATCAGGTCTCCGCACATGGCCGCGCGATACCCACCCGATTTCAGGTGAACGGCGACGTGGCCGGCTGTATGGCCCACGGTCGGCTCGAGCCATAGCTGATCGTCGAGCGCGTAGTCCATGTCCACCAGCACCGCCTGTCGCGCTTCCATCACCGGCAGCACGTTGTCGAGAAAGAGCTGGTGCCCCTCGGCCTCCGTCGCCGCGTATTCCTCGCGCGAGAATACGTATTTCGCATTGGGAAAGGTCGGCTTCCACCGGCCGTTGACGAGGCGCGTGTTCCAGCCGCAATGATCCGAGTGCAGATGGGTGCAGAACACGAAGTCGATCTCGTCGGGATGCGCGCCCGCTGCCGCCAGGCCGGCCAGCCAGCGCCGGTTCGCGCGCTGATGCCAGGCGGGCGGTTCCGCGTAGTTCTTGTCGCAGCCGACACAGGTGTCGATGAGAATGCAGTGGTGGCGCGTGCGCACCAGGTAGGAAACCACCGGCATCACCAGGCAACCGGTCTCGGGGCACAGGGCTTTCGGCACCAGCCACTCCCGGTAAGGTTCCACCGCCTCCGGCGTCGCCTCGTCGAACATGTCGGTGGGCAGGTAGACGGGAATCTCGTGCTCGACGATCCGGTGAACGGTGATCTCACCCAGTTGCATTTCCTCAATCGTCGCCAAACATGGCGGCATACGCCTCCTGCCACTCGCGTTTGCAGTGGCTGCGCACCGATTCGACATCGGCCGCCGTGAAACCCAGCTCGGTCATGACTTCCGCCGTGTGCTCGCCGAGAGGGGGCGGCTGACCGGGCCGGCCCGTGGGCGTGGCGCTGAAGTCCATCAAGGTGCCAATCGTGGGCGTCTTGCCGATGGCGGGGAGTTCGAGGTCGACGATGTAGCCATTCGCCAGGTTCTGGGGGTCCATCAACACGTCTTCGTAGCCGCGTACGCGCTCGCAGATGATTTCCGGCTGCGTCACCGCGAATCGGGCAAACTCATCGAAGGTTTTCGAGGCAAAGGCTTCTCTCATGTGTCGCCGAATCTCGGAAACGCCTGCTTCGCTTCCGAAGAATCCCAGGCGCTTGCTCGCGGAATCCCATTCTTCCTTCAGGATCACTTCCGGCCTGTCGTAGAAAATCCAGAATGCGGCCCAGGCCTCCTCCGTCAGCGCCGCGACGAACAGCACGTCCGCGCCGTCCGAAGTTGCATACACACCGTACGGCCCCAGGATGTTGGGATGGTGGGAACTCGCCCGGGTCAGGCGGGCGCCGGTGAGCGCGGCGTGTTGCAGTTCCCACATCTGCAGCCACAGTTGGGCGCCGAGGGAAGATGTGCGCACCACCTGCCCCTTGCCGGTGGCCGCACGGTTCAACAGGGCCGTGACGCATCCCAGGGCAAGTTGCATCGCGCCCGCATGGTCCGCGACCGCAACTCCGGGCGGCGTCGGCATCTCCCCGGGCCGGCCGCTCATGCTCGCCAGCCCGCCCCGTGCCTGTGCGGCGCCGTCCAGCATCGCCTTGTCCGCATCCGGGCCGCGGGGCCCGAAACCGTTGACGTGACCGACCACGAGCCGCGGATACCTCGCCGTGAGTTCGCCCGGGTCGAGGCCCATCCGGGCGAGCCCCGATTCACGGAAGTTGGAGAGGAACAGATCGGCATTCTCGAGGAGCCGGGCCATGACGGCGCGGCCGAGGTCGGTGTACAGGTCGAGCGTGACGGAGCGCTTCGCCTTGTTCATGGCGAGGAATTGCGGTGCCGGCGCGTCTTCCGGGAGCGAGTTGCCGACGCCCCGGTGATAACGGCTCGGATCGCCGACGGGTGGCTCCACCTTGACGACCCGGGCGCCCATGTTCGCGAAGTAGAGGCCGGCCGCAGGACCCTGAATGGAGGTCGCAAGTTCCACCACGTTGAGACCCTCTAGCGGCCCCGGCATCGTCAGCCTCGCATCCTCAGGATTGATCGGTCAAGGCACCAAGCGCCCCACGCTGGAGGATTCTGCCTATGAATTCGAGTTCGTAGGCCGCTTCGGGGTCCTCGCGCACCAGTTCATCGAGAACGTGGGCATCCTCCCCCACCAGGATGCGCCAGCGGTCCTGCCGCACGCCGTCGAGGATGATCGATGCGGCCCGGGCCGCCGTGGTGGGCGCGTTGTCGCGGAAGTCCACCCGCTGCTGGGCCACGGCTTTCCGGATGTGGTCGTCGGACTCGTTGCCGACCGGCCGGCCGGAGATAACCATTTGCTTGCGAACCGCCGCAACCTGTTCCCCTGACAGTTCCTCGGGTTCCGGGGCGCCAAGCACCCGGCTCGAATTGAAGGCGATGGAAGTGCCCACGTGCCCGGGCATGACCACCGCCACCTTCACGTGCGGCGCGTGCACGCGCAGGTCGGCTATCAGCGCCTCCGAGAAACCCTTCACCGCGAATTTGGCCGCGCTGTAGGGCGTGTGCGGCACGGTGGGGCCCAGGCTCGCCCAGAAGCCGTTGATGCTCGACGTATTGACGAGACATGCCTGATCGCTTGCCACTAGCAACGGCATGAAGGCCCGAGCGCAGTAGTACACGCCGTACCAGCAGACGCCGAAGACACGCTCCCACTCCTCCCGGTCGCCGTCAATGAACGAGACGGGGCTGCCGATGCCGGCGTTGTTGAACAGAAGGTTGATGCTCTCCGCCTCGTGCCGCTCCACTACCTCGTCGCGGAACGCGAGCACCTGGGCCTCGTCTGCCACATCGCACTCGTGCGTGGTCACCCGTACGGCATCGCTGCACAGCGCTGCCGTCTCGGCGAGGCTGTCGGCGAAGATGTCGCAGGCCGCCACATTGCAACCCGCCGCCGCCAACTGAACCGCGAGTTCGCGCCCGATACCGCTGCCGCCGCCAGTGACGACCGCGAGCTTCCCGCTGAATTCCTTCATGTTCGATTTCCTTGCCAGGGTGACGCCGCCCGAATCGCCGGTTCAATCGTCGCGGTCGGTCGTCGCCGATGTTTCAAGTGGCGCTAAAGAGCCCTGCACAAACGGCGCGAGTCCAGGATTGCGCAGTGAATGTCTCGCGACGATACGGCATCGCCGACCTTGTACAGTTCGAAGCCTCGATCGCCACGGCTGCCGGCCGTCTGCGGCAGGCCGGCGAGCAACCTGGCCGGGTCGACCGCGCCATTGTTGCATGAACCGGGCCGCAGTTCCTCGAACAGCGCATCGGCGGGAACGGTGCCTCGCTCGACCACGACCTGGTCCGACAGGCGCTCCACCATTTCCCCGGTGAGTTCGTTCGCAAAAACCGCGCGCAGCTTCGTGCCGGACCGCTCGACCCGCTCGAGCCGTTGGTCCGGCATGAGTGTCACGCCCTTTTCGTAGAAGTGCTGCAGATAGACCGGGTAGTTGCAATAGCCCGAGCGCTCGGCGGCATGATGGCCGCGAAAGACGAGTTCCACCTCCGCTCCCCTGTCGGCCAGGAATTCGGCTGCGGACGCCCCCGCATGATCCCCGAGTTCATCGTAGACGAGCACGTTCTTCGCGACGGCCGCGCCGCCCAGGATGTCGCTGACGCTGTCGCAATGTTCGTGGCCGTCGAGCCATTCGAGGTCTGGAAGTCCGCCGGTGGCGACTATGACGACCTCCGGGCCGAGTCCCGTAACGATTTCCCGGTCGGCATGGGTCGACAGCCGGACATCCACGCCCAGGTGCCCGATCTCGCCGGCCAGCCAGTCGGTAACGCCTGCGATCTCGCGCCGCCAACCCGCTTTCGCCGCCAGGGCAACCTGTCCTCCGAGCCGATCTGCGGATTCGAGCAGAATGACCTCATGGCCTCTTGACGCGCAGACGCGGGCCGCTTCGAGACCGGCCGGCCCGCCCCCCACCACCACAACCCGTTTGCTGGCCTGCGCGCCCGGTGATTCGTGCGGCAGGGTCTTTTCGCGCCCGGTCGAGGGGTTGTGTATGCAGAAACGATGATCCATGCAGTAAGTCGCGCCAACGCAGGGGCGGATACGCCCCTCCTCACCGGCCTCGATCTTCCTGACGATGTGCGGGTCGGCGATGTGGGCGCGCGTCATGCCCACCATGTCCACGATGCCCTCTTCGATGACGCGGCGCGCGGTCGCCGCGTCGACGATGCGGCAGGCATGGAAGGTGGGCAACGTCAACTCGCGGGTAAAGGCTTGCACCCGGTCCAGGTATGGCGCCTTCGGTGCCGACATGCCGGGCATCAGATTGACGTAATCGATCTCGGTGTCGACACGGCCGAAGTTCAGATTGAGAAAATCGACCAAGCCCGAACGCTCGTGAATCTGCGCAATCTCGAGGCAGTCGTCCTTCGACAGGCCCCCTCGAGATTCTGATCGATGGCGATACGGATGCCGACAATGAAGTCGTCGCCGGCCTTCCTGCGGATCTCCTCGAGCACCATGAAGCCAAAGCGCAGCCGGTTCTCCAGCGAGCCGCCGAACGCGTCGCTGCGCCGGTTCCAGGCCGGCGACCAGAACTGCTCGGGCAGATGCGCCTGGCCGACCACCTCGCACCCGTCCAGGCCGCCTTCCCTGCAGCGCCGCGAGGCCTCGCCGTAGGCGGCGACGATGCGGTCGATATCGGCACGGTCCATGACTTTCGGGAAGCCGCCGTCGACCTCACGTGTACGCGACGACGAAACACTCGGCAGCCAATCGAACGCCCTCGTTCTGGCACGCCGGCCGAGATGGGTGATCTGGCACATCAGGGCGCAGTCGTAGGCGTGAATCCGCTCGGCGAATCGCTGGAAGTGCGGAATTACCGAGTCGTCGCCGAGATTGAGGACACCGTTGGACGTGGCCGAGTCCTGCGCCACGGCCGATGAACCCCCGAACATGGTCATGGCGATGCCGCCTCTGGCCTTTTCCTCGTGGTAAAGCTGTTCCCGTTCCTGCGGGGCGCCATCGACCGCGTAGAGCATCGTATGGCTGGTACTGATGATGCGGTTCTTGAGCAGCAGGTGCTTTAGCCGGAACGGTCGCAGCAGGGGGTCTTGGACGGGCATTTTGGGGTGTGGTGCCGGGCGCTATCGGTACATCCAGGCGTACAGGGCCAGCATCGGCTCATCGCCCGGCCGCTTGCCTTCGCTGCCGCCAAAAGGGCGGCAGATGACGGCCCCGGGCTCGACCCGCACCCAGGGTGCGTCGCCGGATTTCCATTCGGGGGATCCACCGATCACCAGAAACACGCCTTCCGACTCATAGCTGGTCGGCGGGTAGGTCACTCCCGGGCCGAGCAACAGCACGCCGAACGCCATCCTGTCGCTGCCGGTCAGCCCCAGGCCGCTCCAGGCGTAATTGCCCATGAACTCGGCGCCCATGTTGCCGGCGTTGTAACGGGGATTCTGCGCCCAGGCGAGGTCGGTCTGCAGTTGCCTGAGCGACGCCGCTACGGCAGCCGCCCGGCCGGATTCAGCGAGTTCGAGCGTACGCATCAGGTGCCGGCACCCGGGGAATTGCCGGGGCGCCGCCCGCCCGGGGTCCGGCCGGAGTTCCTCCATCAGCGCGAGAACCCGGCCGAGTTGGTCCGAGCAGGCCGGGTTAATCGCCGCTTCCGCCTCGAAAATTTCCCGGACGGCTGTCACCACGCGCATGGCTGAACGGTCGAAACCCGCACTATCCCCCATCGCTCGAACCTCCCTGCCAGTAGCGCGGCATCGGTTGCGGCACATAGTCGTTGATGACATCCCGGGGCCGGTACATGGCGCTGAGACCGTCGATCTCTTCGGCCGTGAGTTCGAGGTCCAGTGCACGGACGTTGTTTTCGACCTGCTCCGGCGTGCTGGCGCCGATTATGGGGCTGCAGATACCGTCCCTGGAAAGAACCCAGGCAAGGGCGACGGCGGCCGGCATCGTATTGCGCTCCGTTGCCACCGCGGCGACCCTGGCGCAGATCTCCCGGTCCAGCGCATCGCCGTACATGTTGCTGAAGTGCTCATCCGTGCGCGAACGGATCCTGTCGCTGGCCGACAGATGTCCACGGGCCAGTACGCTGAACGCCGTGACGGCAATGCCCCGGTCGCGGCAGTAGGGCAGCATCTCGCGCTCCTCCTCCCGGTAGAGCAGGTTGTACTGGCACTGCATGTTCACGAACTGCGTCCAGCCGTTGAGCCGCGCGATGTGGTTCATCTGGGCGAACTGCCAGGCGAACATGGTCGATGCGCCGAGGTAGAGCACCTTGCCCGACCGGACGAGATCGTGCAGCGCCTCCATCGTCTCCTCAATCGGCGTCTCGGGGTCGAAGGCATGGATGACCAGCAGGTCGATGTAGTCGGTGTTCATGCGGCGCAGGCTCGCGTCCACGGAAGCCAGCAGGTGTTTCCGCGAAAGCCCCCGGTCGTTGGGGTCGCCGCTCATCGCGTAGAAGGCCTTGGTGGCCAGCACCAGGGAATCGCGCGGCGCCATCGAGGTGAGCGTGGACGCCACGGTGCGTTCGCTCTCGCCCGTGGAGTACCAGTTGGCCGTGTCGTAGAAGGTGATGCCGAGATCGAGGCATTTCTTCAGGAGCGGCCTTGATTCGGCCTCGTCCAGCACCCAGGGCTTCCAGCGGCTCGACCCGACGGTCATGGTGCCGAAGCACAGCCGGCTTACCTTGAGCCCGGTGTTGCCGAAAGAAACAGTATCCATGGTCCCGTTGTCCGTTCTGATTCCGCGCCCTCAGGCGCCCGGCAGCACGCCGCCGAGGTGGCGCTGCGGCAGCTCACTCACGTAGTCGTTGACGACGCCGCGCGGCCGGTACATTTCCTCCAGCGACGCAAGCTCCGAAGGATCCAGCTCCAGGTTGAGCGCGTCGACGTTACTCTCGAGTTGCTCAACCGTTGCGGCACTGACGATCGGCGCGCAGACCGCCTTTCTGGAAAGTACCCAGGCAATAGCCACCTTCGCCATGTTCGTACCGTGCTTGTCGGCGATGGCCCGCACGCGCTCCAGAATTTTCAGGTCCAGCGCATCGCCGTAGTTCCTGGCGCGGTACTGGTCCGTTTCGACGCGGACATCGGTTGCCCCGGAAAGCCAGCCGCGCGCCAGCGGGCTGAAGGTGGTGACGGCGATGCCCTGGCCCAGGCAATAGGGAATCATTTCGCGCTCTTCCTCGCGGTAGAGCAGATTGTACTGGCACTGCATGTTGACGAAGCTCGTCCACCCGTTCTCCCGGGCGACGGCATTCATCTCGGCGAACTGCCAGGCCCACATGGTCGATGCGCCGATGTAGCGCGCCTTGCCCGCCTTCACGATGTCGTGAAGAGCCGCCATCGTCTCTTCGACGGGCGTTGCCGTATCGAACGAATGCACCATGAATACATCGACGTAGTCGGTGCCGATGCGCCTGAGGCTATTGTCTATGGCCGACAACAGGTGCTTGCGCGACAGCCCCTGATCGTTCGGGTCATCGCTCATCGCGTACCTGGCCTTGGTGGTGAGCACCAGCGCCTCCCGCGGCGCCATCGACAGCAGCGTCCTGCCGACGATTTCCTCGCTGATGCCGGTGGAATACCAGTCGGCCATGTCGAAGAAGGTAATGCCCAGATCAAGGCACCGTTTCAGCAGCGCGACCGAGTCCGCTTCATCGAGCACCCAGGGCTTCCAGGCACTGCTGCCGACACCCATGGTGCCGAAACAGATTTGGCTCACCTTGAGCCCCGACCCTCCGAACGCAACCGCTTCCATCGGCTAGCTCGCCGTGAATGAGAGATGCCGCACGCTGGTTGCGGCGTCGCGCGGCGCGACGGCGACGTAGCGGGCGACGTTGATCATGCTGGTGCTGTGGATCCAGGAATCGCCGCCGATGCCGTAGTCAGTGTCGTAGCCGTACAGGTGGCCGTCGTCCACATCGCTGCCGGCGCCACCGCGGTTGCCGGCCAGGGCGGGAACGCGGGTCTGGGCCTGGTCGGGCGTGTCGATGTTGTTGAACGGGTGCCAGCTTCCCATCCTCGCGGTGTCATTGCGCGCGCGCGCCTTGTCGAGGTATCGCGATGCCGCCTCGGCTCCGCCGGCACGCACGATCATGACCGGGTCGTCGCGCAGGATATCGAAATCGATGTAGCCGCAGGCGGCTCTCCTGGCCGTCTCGAAATCCGTGACGACTGCGTAGCGGCGCGGCAGGTCATCGACTCCGCGCCTGAACTCGTCGAAGGCGTAGACGGGAACCTCGGCGCCGTCGGGCATGCGGCCGGCGAGAACGCCGCGCGCTTCCCGTCGCGACAGCTTGCCCGCGAACAGGCCGGTGAAGCCGTACTCGCTGTTCCGGTCGGTACTCGCACGGAACAGGCGCTCGTACCGTTCGGGCGTCGAGAACACGCCGCCGCCGTGAACGGTGACGATGACGCGGTTGCCGCCGGGCGTGTTCACGAGGTTCTCCTCGGTGTTCGGGAAGAACCAATTGTTCCAAAGCTCGTTGTCGTAGTCCGCGTCGACGCGTGCCTTGAGGAATTGCGGCAGCGATGCCACGAAGCCGTCGTCGCCTGCGTATTCCAGGGCCCGGCACAGCGCATCGGGCAGGTAGGAATCGTAGAACATCGCCGCTTCCATCCTCATGCCGCCGTCTCCCGGTTGGCGATTGGCCTGGTCCGCTTCATCGCGCCGCCTCCGTCGCCTTGAACGACGGGTCGCGGCTCACGCTGCGTTCTCCGGCGCCGTGAACTGCAGTTGCCGAACGCCAGCGGTTGTCTCCCGCGGCGCGACCGCGACATAACGGGCCGTGTTGATCAGCGCCGTGTCGGCGCGAATGCCGAAGCCGGCGTCCCTGGCGACGCGATAGTGGGTGAACCAGATGTCCATTTCGCCTTCGAGGCGCATCGACGGGTCCAGGTCCCCCTTGTCTCCCGCACCGCCGATACAGTCGTAGACGAAGGGGACCCAGGCTTGCGGGATCATCGGATTCATGTCGTCGAAGCGGTGCCAGCTCCCCATCACGTCCGTGCCGTAGTACTCCCGCGCCCGGTCGAGATAGGCCGCCGCCGCCCCGCGACCGCCTGCCCGGGCGATCATCAGCGGATCCTCCTTGAGTTCCTCGAACGGCGTCAGCCCGCACTTCGACGTTCTGGCCAACTCGAAATCCATGACCACGGCGTAGCGGCGCGGCAGGCCGGCCACACCGCCCGCGAATTCGCCGTATGAATAAACCGGGATCTCGGCGCCGTCCGGGCATCGGCCTTCGAGAATCGCGTGCGCTTCGGTGTCACGGATCTTGCCGCCGAACAGCCCCGTGAAGCCTTGATCGCTGTCGCGCCAGGTACTGGCCATGTAGAGGCGGCGAAAGCGTTGCGGCGTCGCGAAGATGCCGCCGCCGTGCACGATCACCGCCACGTATTTGCCCGACGGCGTTCGCACCAGGCTCTCTTCGGAGTTCGCCGTGAAGAACCAGGTGTCCCAGATTTCATTGTCGAGGGGCGCATTCGCGCGGGCATGCAGCAGGGCCGGCAGCGAAGCCACGAAACCATCGTCGCCGGCGTACTCGATCGCCCGTTGCAGGGCGTCGGGAAGATGCGTGTCGAAGACGGTCGCCGCTTCTATTTTCGTTTCATTCATCGTGCTGCTCCCTGGCAGGCGTGCGGGGCGACGATCGGGCCGCGGAAATGGCCGCCTCCGGCTTCCTGCCTGTCATGACGTGAGCGTCCTCGTCCCGGTCACCCTTTTGTGGGTGTTCTCGTCCCGTCTTTTTTCGTGGGTGTCCTCGTCTTTTTCCTCGTCTTTTCGTTTCGCGTCTTTTCGTCCCGGTCGCCTTTTTGTGGATGTCCCCGTCTTTTTTCCCCGTCTTTTTCTACCGCGCAGTGACGGCTGCTTCCGGTGTTTCGTCGGTCATCGCCGTGCTTTCCCTCATCGATTCCGCGCAGTGACGACCGGCTGGTAGTAGCCCGTCTCCTCCGGCAGACGCCACCGTGCCTCGCGGTATCCCGCATTGCGTACAGCCGCGATCAACTCGTCGCGCAGCAACGCACGGAGCCTCGTCTCGAAATGGTTGACACTGAAACTGCCGTCATGGTCGCGCAACAGGAACTGATGCATCCTGTAGCGGCGGCCGTCGTCTTCCCAGTCCCAGAGCTGGAACACGATGCGCCGGCCGTCCGTGCGGTCCTGAACGTGCTGGTTGTTGAATCGCGGGCGATCGGCCACGAGCGCCTCATAGTCGCGGGCGCTGAGCAGCAGCAGTCCGCCCGGCACCAGCCTCGACCTCATGCTGCTGAGCGCCGCACCGAGGTCGGCGTCGGTAAGGCAGTGCGCGATGGAGTTGTCGCAGGACAGTACGACATCGAAGGTGCCGGGGACGTCCGCTTCAAGGCGCCGATAGTCCGCGACACCGAAACTCAATTCGACACCCAGCCGCTCTGCCTCCGATCTCGCGCAGTCGATCGAAACGGGGCTCAGGTCCGTTGCGTGAACCCTGTGGCCCAGGATGGCCAGGCCGGTCGCCTGTGTACCGATGCCGCAGGAGCAGTCGAGCAGCCTGTACGGGCCCGGCCGGCCCATGACCCCGGCGAGCAGGCGATCGAGGATCGCCCCCTCTTCGCGCATGGTCGCATCCCAGTCCCAGCCCATGTTGTGCCGGTACAGGACGCTGAGCCCATCGTAGAAGTCGCTTACTGCCCCGGACATCGCTCCTCCGCCCGGCCGGGTCGCGATGCGCACCGGATTCCAAGTCTCCTGCCGTCGCTCACGGGGTGTGCTCAGGCGCCGAAATCCAGGTGCCTGAGACTCTTCGACGGCTCCCTGGGCGCAACGGCGATATAGCGTGCCATGTTGTGGATGCAGGCATCGCCGCCGATGCCGTACTCGGCGTCGTAACCCCATTCTTCCGGATCGTCGCCCTGGGAGAACACGCCGCCCCGGTTGCCGGCCAGAAAGGTGATGCGCGTTTGCGGCTGATCGAGGTCGATCCGGTTGTAGGGGTGCCAGTTGCCGGCCAGTCTGGTGTTGTGGCGGGCCTGGTACTTGTCGAGATAGGCGATGTTGGCCTCCACCCCGCCGGCGCGCACGATCATGTTGGGGTCGTCTTTCAGTATCTCGAACTCCTCGTAGCCGCGCTTCGAGGCGCGGGCGAGTTCGATATCGAGAACCACGCCGTACCGGATGGGCAGATCGGCAACGCCGTTCCTGAATTCACCGAACGGATACACCGGAATCTCCGTGCCGTCCGGCATTCTGCCCGCCAGCGCGTTGCGTGCCTCGTCCCGGGAAATCTTGCCGGCGTATTGCCCGGTGAAGCCATCCGGGCTGGTGCGGTCGGGGCTCGCGCGATACACCTGCTCGAAGCGTGCGGGCGATGCGAAGATGCCGCCGCCGTGAATGACGACCACCACATGGTTGCCCCCGGGCGTGGTGACGACGTTTTCTTCGGAATAGCCCGTGAACCAGGTGTTCCAGATGATGTTGTCGTAATCGGCGTGGGTCCGGGCGTGCAGCAGTTGCGGTATCGATGCGACGAAACCGTCTTCACCGGCATACTCCAACGCCCGTGCGAGAGCCCTCGGCACATGGGGCTCGAAGACGATTTCAGCTTCCATTCTCATGCCGGCCATTATGGACGTGTCCTGTTTCGGATGCTGTACAATATACACCTCGTGCCCGGTTACGAGGTCGTCACGGTGCTGCCTATCGCATTGGGAAATTTTGTATAACCCACAGCCTGACTTATCGCCTTGCGCTTTGTCAACGAAACGGGCACTTTTCGCGCTGGTTGGAAAAAAGTCCTACATTATAGAACCATGGAACCAGGAGACTCAGAATCATGGCGTCCGGCGCACTCTCCAAACCCGTACGCATTCAGGCGCTCGCCCGCGCCAGCGCCATCATCGATGTGATCGCAACCGGTGACGAGACCGGCGTGGGCCTCACCACCATCAGCAAGGCGACTTCGCTCAACAAGACCACGGCGTTCAACCTGCTGGCCTCGCTCGCCGCCTTGGGGTTCGTCGAACAGGACGCTCATAGCAGACAGTACCGGCTTGGCCTGCGCTGCCTGGAACTCGGGCGCCAGGTCCAGCAGCGCCTGCAGGTCTCGCACCTTGCCCGCCCGGTACTGGTCGACCTGTGTCGGAAGACCAATGAAACGGTGAACCTGGGCATACCGGGCATGCTCGATTTCCGGGTGATCGACAGCTTTGTGGGGTCCCGGGTTTTCCACGGCCGAGCCAATGACGACTGGCGCTGGATGTACCACTGCACCGCGCTCGGCAAGGCTTTCCTTGCGGGATGGGATTCGCTGATGCGGCAGTCCATCTACGACTCATGCGAGTTGATGGGCCTGACGCCGAACACGATCACCGATCTGGATACCCTCGAAGCGCAACTGGCCGGGTTCAGGGAGCGGGGCTACGCGACGGATCTCGAAGAATACGAGATCGGCGTCAACGGGGTGGCAAGCTGGGTCGTCGACGGGCTCGGGGAAGTCGCCGCCGCCATCAGCGTCAGCGGCCATTCGAGCCGTCTGACGGAAGCGGTGATGCATCGCATCGCCCCCGATGTCGTCCAGGCCGCCAACGCGGTCTCCGCGTCCCTCGGCGGGCCAATGATCCATGCTGACGAAAGACGAGACTGAGGAGACCACCATGACTTCAGGAAACCTGCTGGAGCGGCTCGAAGGCGGCCCGGTCATCTGCGCGGAGGGTTATGTCTTCGAGATGGAACGCCGGGGGTACGTGCAGGCCGGTCCCTACGTTCCGGAAGTCGTGCTCGACTACCCCGATGCGGTGCTCCAACTGCACCGCGAATTCATGAACGCCGGTTCGGATGTGATCGAGGCCTTCACGTACTACGCCCACCGCGAGAAGCTGAAGCTCGTGGGGCGCGAGCACGACCTGGAAAACATGAACAGGACGGCGCTTCAGCTCGCAAAAAAGGTAGCGGCCGAGGGTGATGCCCTGGTCGCGGGCAACATCTGCAATACCAACGTATTCCTGCCCGGCGACAAGGCAAGCCACAAGGAATCCCGGACAATGTTCGAAGAGCAGGTCGGCTGGGCCATGGAGGCCGGCGTGGACTTCATCGTCGGCGAGACGTTCTCCTTCGCCGAGGAAGCCCTGCTCGCCCTGGAGGTCATCAGGGACGCCGGTGCGATCTCCGTCGTCACGCTCGCCATACACCAGGCGCTGCGCGACGACTACACCGTGCCGGAGGCCTGCCGGCGCCTGAAGGACGCGGGCGCCGACGTGGTCGGCCTGAACTGCGCCCGCGGGCCGTGGACGATGCTGCCGCTGCTCGAAGAGCTGAGCCGTGAGGTCGAAGGCCCGCTGGCCGCACTCCCGGTGCCCTACCGCACGAAGCCGGGCGAGGTCAACTTCCAGGCGCTGACCGACCCGGGCTGCGACTGCATCCCCGACATCCCGTTTCCGACGGCCCTCGACTCCCTGACCTGCAACCGATACGAGATCGCCGAGTTCGCCAGGCAGGCGTATGCGCTGGGCGTCAACTACCAGGGAGTCTGCTGCGGCGCGGGCCCGCACCACATCAGGGCGATGGCCGAGGCCCTGGGCAAGACCCCCCCAGCGAGCCGCTACTCACCCGACATGTCGAAACACTACGCGCTGGGCACCGATGCGAGCCTGCGCAGGGAAAACCTGGACTTCGCCAACGAAATGACGTGACGGATTCGGGCCCGGGCAACGGCGACGGGGTTACGTTCGCCGGTCTTGATGTCAAACGCGAACCCGCAAACCCCGAGTAGCCCTTCGATCGTTACGGTTGCATCGCTCGGTAGAACGCCGTGTTCCTCAGCCCGTCGAGCATGTCCGGCGTTATCGGCGGCTCACCGACCGCAGTTCCCCGCGACCCGGTATTTTCGTTCCGATAGGAAGCAAAGCTCAGACCCCTGATTTCCAAATCGGACTCCGGCTGCCTGCCCGGCCTCACTCCGCTGTCAGCCAGTGCCCGGTCAAGCAACGTCAGGAAGTGGCGATAGCTAGCGGCGCTCCTGCTGTAGCCCGGATCGCCAACGGCCGCATACGCATACAGTGTGAATTGCATGCCTTCTGTCGTTCGCTGAGTAACGGCGTAGACGATGTCGCGAAGCTTCCGAGGATCCATTCCCGGTTCCCCCGCACGCTCGCATTCATCGATTTCATCCAGTCTCAGACGCTCCAGCCATTCGGCGTTGTCCAGAACAACCATCTTCCACGACAGGAACGGATTGTCTTTCGAGAACAAAAGCGGACGCAGCGCTTCCCATGCCTCGGGAACATTCTCTCTGTTGATGTTCAAATGGACCTTGTCCTTGTGCGATACCACTGGCGCGTCTTTGGATCGGGCGATGATCGCGCCGCCCGCGTCCAATTTCGCAAAACTTGCGTATTCCTGATCTGCATACAGTCCCTTTGCCGTGTAGCATCCGAAGCCAACGAATTTTTCAGGATTGTCGTTGAGTCCATCCGTAAGTGCCTGATAGCCCATGCTGAACTCGGTGGCCCGTCGAACGGTGAGTTCGACGGAATCCCGTGCCGCCACCGATGCCAACTCCGCAATCCAATACGGACCGGCGCGGGATTCTTCGCCCGCAAGGGAATCGATGAGCTTTCGTTCGTATTTTCGAAACGCTTCCCTGCTGGTGAGGTCGAATTCGTGCGACAACTTTCGGAAGCGCTCCCCGCCCGGCAAAAACGCCCGCACTTCCGGCCTGCTACGCACGGCGTCATCCAATGACTGCGCATGCCGGAATCCCGCCTCAACCGTTCCGCGGTTTATCGGGGGGCGTTCTCTGTCCGACGAAGCACCGAATTCCCGGGTTGAGCGTTCTGCGATGGTTGCGCCAAACCTTTCGGCAATCGTGCTTCGAAGGGAATCGAGGACAACCAGATCTTCCGCTCGACCAGCGTCGCGCTCGCCCGGCATGTTCAGCCGCGCAATCGTGTTGGAAATGTTTCTGCCGCGGAATCGACCCCGCCGCAGCAGGATGCGCTCGGCCTCGTTGGACAGGCGCATCGTCTGGCTCGACTCAACCGGTGCGATTGAGGCTGGAATCCAAGTTGGTGGAATCTCACTCATTTTTATCAGCGGGGTCCTTCTCCCGGTGGTGGCGTTCGATCCCTGCCCCGGTCCCGCCAGACAATGCTGCCGCCAACCATTGCCGGCTCCCTCACGGAGGCAGGGTCGAATTCATGGCAGGAGACGGGAATCGGTCCGTCCCTGGTGAAAGGAAAGCAATCGTGTACCCAGTCTTCCAGGTAGCGGGGCATTCGCGGAATGTCCGCGGACGCGCCGTATCCGGGAGCCATGCGCCAGGTCAATGCCTCGGCCGCAAATTCCGACGCGTTCGAACCGGCATAGGACCCGAGCCCCATCTCCCTGGCTTTTTTGCCAAGCCGGACGCCAAACGAACGGCTGTGCACATCAGTCGTGTCGATGCTGGTCTCTTCCCGGATAAATCCGTTCTGTCGCAACATGGCTGCCAGCCGGGGCAACCAGTGATCCGGGGCATGACTCTGGCCCAGCGACAGATGATGGGCATACTCATGCATCAACACTCCGCTGAGACCCCCTGTGGCGGGAGCAATACCAGACCTCTGCCGCGTTTCGCGCAGAGTGTTTTCCCAGCAGGTTTCGGGGCTGTCGATAATTCCGACCTGGATGCTCGACGCCGAAACGACGTAAGCGCCAACCAACCCGGAATCCAGCGCACGAGCATCACTCTGTGACAGGTCCGGGGGTTCAACGTCGCCAAGTTTCGGAAACCGGGTGTGCAAGTCTTCCATGACTGCATTGAACTCCTTCACGATCCGGAGAAATACTCTTTCGGGGACAGGGTCCAGACACCGCGAGTCTCCACAAACAACCAAGCTGTTGGCGTATCTCCGATCCAGGGCTTTACGCATCTCGCAAGCAAGTTCATGTCCAAATCCGGAATACCCGTCAGGATTCGGCCCGAATACGCCCACGTCCGGGTAAATCGCCCGCGATGTCATTCGCTCTGCCGCAAAGACGACTTCGCGCACTGTCCTGGCCTTCAGGGGTTTGCCACGCCCAACCAGGTCTTCGAGGCCGAACTGGCGATTCAGCCATCTCTCGGTTTCGCTGCCATACTTGCGACGGAGCGATTCAACGAACAGCCAGTTTGTCCGGCTGTTGGAGGTTTTTCGAAGTTCTCCGGCCCACCGCGCCGTTCGTCGGATGCGGGTGTTGAGCGCGGAACCGTCGGTGGCCGCACTCAATTGAACCTCGCTCCTTTCAAATTGCGCCGTAGCGATGAAGTCGTTGAGTTCAATCACGCGCAAACGACCCGGTCGGTGCATTGGCCGGGTTAGGCAGTTCCGGCAGGCGAAAGTTCACCGAATGTTTATCGAAGCACCCGAAACTCCCGAATCCCGAGAACCCGAAACTTCGGGAAGAGGTTAGGGTCCGACTTCGGGTCAGATCTCGAAATCCAGGTGCCGCACGTCGGTGGAGGGGTCGCGTGGCGCGACTGCCACGTAGCGGCCCATGTCCACCGGCCCCGAGGCGCTGATGCCCCAGTCTTCGCCATAACCCCAGCTCAAACCCTCGTGGCCCTCGCTGCCGACGCCGCCCCGGTTGCCGCCCAGGTTCAGAAGGCGCGTCTGGGGCTCGTCCGGATCGATGGCGTTGTGTCGGTGCCAGACACGCATCTTGCCGGTGTTGTTGCGCAGCCGGGCCTTTTCCAGGTAATCGGCCGTCGCCTCTGCGCCGCCGGCGCGGCAGATCGTGACCGGATCGCCGCGCAGCGCCTCGAAAGGAACGTGGCCGGTCGGGGAGTCTTTCGCCGTCCTGTAATCCAGCACGATTCCATAGCGCCGGGGCAGCGCAGCCACACCTTGCC
>CAZWZH010000009.1:0-37041 GCA_964638775.1 uncultured Pseudomonadales bacterium | reverse complement strand
GCGGCGAACCCGCCCAGCACCAGGACCGCACCGGCAACGTACGGAGGCACGATTTCCCACCGCATGTGCCGGCGCAGAAACAGCCAGCGCGCCCCGTTCGATGTGGCCTGCACCGCGCCGTGCACGATCATCGCTGCGGAGACGGGCAGCAGGGTAACCAGCACGCCCATGAGGACCAGCCCACCCGCCATGCCGATGACGCCGGAGAGAACTGAAGTTGCCAGCACGCTGGCGAGGATGACTGCCCACACGATCAATGCGCTTCTCCTCGGAGCCCGGCCCGATTCAGGATTTGCGGATCAGGTCAGCGCAACCCACTAAATCCTGATCCCCATGGCCAGGAAAACGCGCCGCCCCCGGGGATCCGACGAGCGGGGATCGTAGCTGCCGGCTATGGCGACATGGGGCGGGTCGGCATCGAGCAGGTTGGCGGCGCCGAGGGTTATCGTCGTCTCGTTGCCTCCGCCGGGGAAACCGTCGAACGAGAAGCGTACATTTGCATCGAGGGTCGTGAAGCTGTCGATGGAGCCGCCGCCGTCGTCTTCGTAGCCGCCGACATGGCGCGCCAGGGTGTTGAGCTCGACCGCACGCCGCGACCAGGTCAGGCCGGCCGTCGCCCGCAAATCCTGGTTGGGCGCGCCGACGTTGGCGCGATTGAGCTTTCCCAGCGCATCGATTTCGATGCCGGCATTGGTCACGTCGTATTCCAGCAGCCAGGTCGCCTCGACCCATCCGGAAAGCAGCCCCTGACCTACAGCCAGGCTTGCCCGGGCGCTCAGGTCGATGCCGCTCGTGCGGATCCGGTCGGCATTGATGAAAGCCACATTGACGATCGAGATCGTCCCGGCGGAGGTGCGTTCTATGCGCGCATCGAAGGGGTCGGCGTTGACGATCGCCTGGGCGTTCTCCTTGCGCAGCACGTCCTTGAACGAATAGCGCCAGTAGTCCGCATTCAATGCCCAGGTTCCACCCTGCTGCCAGGTGAAACCCGCGTTGAATGCGCGTGACGTTTCCGGTTTCAGGGATGGATCGCCCAGGGTGCGGCGACCCGCGAAGGTTCTCGAACCGTCGTGGTCGACGATATTCGTGAAATTGGTCTGTGCGCCCCGGGTCTGCAACGGTGACGGCGCCCGGAAGGAGGTGCTGAACGAAGCCCGTAGCGACAGTGCGTCCGCGACGCGCACCAGGAGGGTGACTTTCGGGTCCAGCGTGTCGCCCACACCGGGTCCGTAGTCTTCGTAACGCAGCGCGCCGGTGACCTCCAACCTGTCTCCGAACGGCAGCCAGGCCTCTCCATAGGCGGCGTAGACATCGTCCTTCGCCGCGAAGTCCGGGTTGCCGATCAGGAACGCCCAGCCATCCTGGCGGGTCACGGCGTCGTAGTGGAAATCCAGGGTCTGTTTACGGTACTGGGCTCCGACGGCATAGCCGCCTCGACTACCGGGCAGATCGCCGGTGATGTTCGCTTCCACCGTGGTAAGCCGCGATTTCCCGTCACCCCTGTAGTTGCCGATGATGAACTCGTACAGCTCCGGCCCGTTGAACAGCTGATCGCCCGGATTCGCCCCGAAGGTGGAACTGAAGGGATTGAAGAAAAGGCAGCCGCCCTGTCCCGGTATCCTGGCCGGTCCGGACCCGCAGCCGTCGCCGCCGAACCCCTGAAGGGCCGCCTGAAAGTTGGCCGCGTGCACGTCGCGGGGATTGAGCAACGCATCGTTGACGCCGTGCACCACGGCGATGTCCCAATTCGCGGCGTCGGCAAGCCGGCCTTCCACACCGGCGGCAAACCGCACGGTCTCGTGCTTGTAGTAGTTGATCTCCGGGGGGTGCCCGTAGCCGTAGGGACGGCCCTGAAAGAACACGTCTTCGCCATGGGGATTGCCCGGGTGGTAAGCCGGAACCACCGGCGTGTTGAGCACGGGGAAACTGGGGGACACATCGCGGCTGATGTCGTTATGCGCGTAACCGAATTCGGCCCAGAGTTCCGCTCCCCGCTCCCGGCGCCAGGAGACCCGCCCCCAGGTCTGCACCCGTTGTTCGTTGGGTATCGCCGTAAGCTGGGGGCCGTAGTCGAAACGGCAGATCTCGCTGTGGCCGGGAAGTTGCTGCAACAGCCCTTCGTATCGCTCGCAATCGGGGTCGGCCAGGGTGCGCCCCAGGGAGGGCACGTTGAAACTGCCCGGATTGCCGAAGCCGCTGGTGGCGGGCCGCAGCCAATCCACCTCGGTCAGCACGAGGCTCGTGCGGTCCAGGTAGCTGGCGGCGAGCAGGAATTCGCCATCACCCGCGAAAGTGCCGCCGTACACGCCGTCGAGGCTGAGATCTTCCTGGGAACCGTCGTTCGTGCGCGCACGGTATTCGGCCTGGAACTCGAGGCCTTCGAAACCCCGGCGGGTGATGAAATTGGCCACGCCCGCCACCGCCTCGGAGCCGTATATCGCGGCGGCCCCGTCCTTCAGGATTTCCACGCGCCCGATGGCGAGCAAGGGCACAAGGCCCGCCAGGTCCACGAAACTCGACCCATCGTCGGTCTGCACGGCGGACAGCACCTGCCGCCGGCCGTTCAGCAGCACCAGCGTCGAGGCGACGCCCAGCCCGCGCAGATTGACGTTGGCCGTGCCACCCGTCCAGTTCTGGGTGAGGTTGTCGGAATTGTTCTCTGCGCCCGCGTTGATCGCGAGCACCCCAACCAGGTCGCGAATGTCCCTCAAGCCCGCATCGGCCAGATCCTGCGCCCCGTAACTCGACAGCGGCGAGGGCGAGTCGCCCTGCCGGCCGATGCGGCTGCCGGTCTTGGCGGTGACGACCACTTCCTCGACGACACCTGTCTGCGCCGCGCTGTTCGGGGCGCACGACGCAGTGATCATTATCAGCGCAATGCTAGTTGCTATTGCTTTCATAGATCAGATTCAAGCCTTTGATTTTAAAGAAAAATAATTTTTAATGGTATCGTCAATTTCAACAGCGAGTTCGCATGCGCCGCTTCCCTTTCGGCGCACGGCCACATCATCCTGCGGTATTCGAGGTATTCGGACGAGCTTAACGCGCCGAAAGGGAAGCGCCGCATACGAACTCTTTCCCGAGATTCGGCGTTGTTCCTTGCGCGTCCTCGTCCCGGCGCGCCGGGTTCCCGACTCCCATGGAAAAACCTCAACCCGATTGCCGTAGATGCTCCAGACGCAACTGCACCGTCTGCGCGCCGCCGTAGTCGTTGATGTCCAGCCTGTAGACCGCGTGCAGTCGTTCGGCGCCGGCGAGCGGGGGTTGGTTGAAAGCGATGGCGTCCACGAGGCGGCCGCCGGATCTCAGTACAAGCTTGAGATGCGTTTCGCCCACCACGCGCTGGTTGACGATCTCGAACTCGCCGTGGAACGAAGGCTCGGGGAACGCTTGGCCCCAGGGGCCGCCGTCAGCCAGGTGTACGGCGTTCTGGAGGGTGATTTCGGAACTGGGGAGTTCGCCGTCGGTCTCGATCCTGGCCTCGAGAGCAGCCTGTGGCAGGCGGTCTTGAACGATCCGGTCGAAGGCCTCTGCGAAATGCTCGTAGTGGACGCGCCGGATGGAGAGGCCCGCGGCCATGGCGTGGCCGCCGAACTTGACCAGGAGCCCCGGGTGGCGGGCGGCCAGTGCGTCGAGAGCGTCGCGGATGTGCAGTTCGGGAACGGAGCGTGCGGAGCCGCGCAATGCGTCCGGTTCGGCGCCTCCCGCCGGCGCGAAGGCGACGACCGGGCGGTTGATGTGCTCGCGCAGCCTACCGGCGACGATGCCGACTATTCCCTGGTGCCAGTCTGGGTCGAAAACCGAGACGCCGTAGCGTTCCCGGGTCTTGCGCCCCTGTTCTGCCACGATCAGTTCGGCCTCCGCCACCATTTCCCGCTGCAACTCGCGCCGCGTGCGGTTGAGTTCATCCAGGGCGGCCGCGTGTTGCCGTGCCTCGGCGAGAGAATCCGCCAGCAGGCACCGGATGCCCAACGACATGTCTTTCAGCCGCCCGGCCGCATTCAGCCTGGGGCCGATCTGGAACCCGAGGTCGGAGGCCCGCAATCCCGACAGGCTCCTTCCCGATACTTCCGCCAGAGCCTGAATGCCATGCCGGCAACGGCCTTTGCGCATGCGCACGAGCCCCTGGTGGACCAGGGTGCGGTTGTTGCGGTCAAGGGGCACCACGTCGGCGACCGTGCCCAGGGCAACGAGGTCGAGCCATTGGGCGAGGTTCGGCTCTTTCCTGCCGCTGGTGGCGAACCATCCCGTTTCGCCGAGAACGCGGCGCACCCGGGAGAGAACGCAATAGATGACACCGACGCCGGCGATGGCCTTGCTCGGAAAGCCGCAGCCCGGCACGTTCGGATTGACGATGGCATGGGCCGGCGGCAGCCGGGCGCCGGGCAGGTGATGATCGGTGACGATGACATCGACACCGCCGGCATTGGCCAGCTCGACGCCCTCGATGCTGGAGACGCCGTTGTCCACCGTGATCAGCAGGTCCGGCTCCCTGGCCAGCGCCACTCGAACGATTTCCGGGGACAGGCCGTAACCGAACTCGAACCGGTTCGGAACCACGAAATCGACCCGTTCCGCGCCGAAGGCTTGCAACACCGATACGCCGAGCGCCACAGACGTTGCGCCGTCCGCATCGAAGTCGCCGACGAAGAGGATGTGCTGCCCTTCCCGAACGGCCCGGGCGATGCGCTGCGCGGCGGTATCGATATCCCGCATGGGCGCGGGATCCTCAAGGCCCGCCAGCGACCGCTTGAGTTCCGCCGCCGAGGCAATGCCCCGGTTTCCGTAGATCCGCCGCAACAGGTCGGGAACGCCCGGCAGGTCCGGCGCCGGGCCCTGCCGTTCCACGATCGTCGGTGGGGAGTCAGCGTGCAAAAACACCTGCCCGGTCAGTCAAAGTGCTCCACCCGCATGCACTTGATGTCGCCCACGACTTCCGGCATCGCCTGCACCGCGGCGATCGCCGCGTCCATCACCGCCTCGCGAACGCTGTCCGTCAGGATGACGATGGGTACCCAGGACGACCGGCTGCCGTCCCCGTTGATGCGAATGGCCCGCTCGCGCTGCACCGCGCCCTCGATGCTGATGTCGTTCGCGCCGAGTATGTTGGCCACCTTGCCGAATACGCCCGGCGCATCCCGGGCCGGAATGCGCAGGTAGAAGGCGGACTGCACGGCGCTCATGGGAAGCATCTGCCGTTCCCCGCCGCCGGCGCGATACTCCAGCGCCTCGCCCCTGGCGATGGCTATGAGATCGGCCACCACCGACGACGCCGTCGGCCCCGCGCCGGCGCCCGCACCATGGAACAGGGACGCCCCAGCCGCATCGCTTTCGATGAGCACCGCATTCATGACGCCGCGAACCTGCGCCAGCATGCCGTGTTCGGGCACGAGGGTCGGATGCACCCGGGCTTCGATGCCGCTATCCGAACGGCGCGCTATGCCCAGATGCTTGATGCCATAGCCCAGTTCCGCCGCGTAGCCGATGTCTTCCGCGGTAACGCCGGCGATGCCCTCGGTGAAGACGCCGTCCATGCCGAAGCCCACGTCGAAGGCCAGCGCCGCAAGAATGGAGAGCTTGTGGGCCGCATCGATGCCTTCCACATCGAAGGTCGGATCGGCTTCCGCGTAGCCGAGCGACTGTGCCGCCGCCAGGGCATCCGCGAAGGTGGAGCCCTGCTCGGCCATGGCCGTCAATATGTAGTTCGACGTGCCGTTGATGATGCCCGCCACGGTACGCACCCGGCTGGCCGCGAGCCCCCGGGTGAGCGAACCGATGATCGGAATGCCGCCGGCCACCGCTGCCTCGAAGCCGAGCCCCACCCCCTGCTTCGCGGCGCCGGCAAGCAGTTCGTCGCCGAACCGGGCGATGATCGCCTTGTTCGCCGTGACCACGGATTGCCCGCGCGACAAGGCGTCCCTCACCAGGCGCGCGGCGCGGTCCTCGCCGCCGATGAGTTCCACCACCACGTCGACATCGTCGTGGAGCAGGGTTTCGAGATCCGTGGAGAATTCCGCGCCCGCCAGGTCCGCTTCCGGCCGGGGGGTGCGGCTGGCAACCCTGACGAGCTTGAGCGGACGGCCCGCCTGGCGCTCCAGGTGGCCGGCGCTCGCCGCGAACAGGCCGAGAACGCCCCGGGCGACGGTACCAAGCCCGGCAATGCCGATACGCAACGGTTGCAACGAACGCCTCCAGCTAGTGTCCTGTGTCACAAATACGCTGCCTTTCAGAGGGCGCAAAACCGCCGAGGGCAAGGCGCGGTCCGCAGCGAATGTCTGGGCATTGGCAAGGGCCGCAACACGGCCATCGGCGGTTTTGCGCCCTCCCGAAGGGCGCGCCGCACAAGGCCTGTGGCTGCGTTGCGACCCTTGCCAATATGCTCGATATTGGCTGCGGGCCGCGCCTTGCCACAGACCTTGTGCGGCACGCTGAAAGGTAGCGTATTTGTGACACAGGACACTAGAGCCCGAGGGCCCGGGCAAGCTCTTCCGCCGGCAAATAACCGGGAATCAGGTGCCCGTCTTCGGTGACGAGCGCGGGTGTGCCCGAGACGCCGATCTGTTCGCCCAGTTGCATCTGCGCGCTTACCGGATTCGAACAGGATCGCGCCGGAATGCCACGGCCCAGCTTGAGCTCGGTAATGGCGTGCCGGGGGTCTCTCGAGCACCAGGCGGAGACGATCTTGCGATAGGAATCGGAGTCCGTGCCCGCACGGGGGAACGCCAGGTAGCGCACCTCGATGCCCAGCGCGTTTATCTCCGCCATTTCCTGGTGCAGCTTGCGGCAATAGCCGCAATCCACGTCGGTAAATATGTCGACGTAAGCCTTGCGCTCGCCCGCCGGTGAAAACACGATCATGTCGTCGTGGCTTACCCCGGCGAGGAGTCCCCGGCGCCGTTCGGCGCGAATCGAGTCGGTCAGGTTGACGAACCCTTCGCCTTCCACCGAGTACATGTCGCCGGTGAAAAGGAAGCGCCCGTCGGCGGTGCCGTACAAGACGCCGCCGTCTTCGAGCTCGATCGCCAGCATACCTTCGAAGTCGGTTTCCGTCACCGACTCGATGGGCAGGGTCGGTTGCAGGGCCTTGAGCGTGGCGACCAGGTCGTCGCCCGGAGCGGCGTGGGCTACCGGGGCGGATACGGCGGCCAGGAGCAGTGCGTAGGGAACGATACGGGTCATTGCGGCATGTTCAGCGGGTCAGGCGGACCGGTGCAGGGTCAGCGCGCGAAAAAAGCGGATTCTAGCAGTTTTCGGGTTGCTGACCGTTGGCTACGCACGTGGATGATGCGTGCGGTGGAGTTCCTTGAGGCGCGCCTGGGCGATGTGGGTGTAGATCTGGGTGGTGGAGAGGTCTGCGTGGCCGAGCATCATCTGTACGGCCCGGAGGTCGGCGCCGTGGTTGAGCAGGTGGGTCGCGAAGGCATGGCGCAGGGTGTGGGGCGATACGGGGGTATGGATGCCGGCCTTGCGGGCGTGCCGCTTCACCGCGTGCCAGAACGTCTGGCGGGTCATGGCGCGGCCGCGGCGGCTCGGAAAGAGCGCCTCGGTACCCTCGCCGCCGAGCGCCCGGCGGCCGTCACGGACAAAGCGGTCGACCCAGTCGAGGGCCTCTTCGCCCACAGGCACGAGGCGCTCCTTGCCGCCCTTGCCCACAACCCGGACGATGCCCTGGCGCAGGTTGATGGAAGCGGTGCCGAGGGAGACGAGTTCCGAAATCCGGAGGCCGGTGGCGTAGAGCAGTTCGAGCATGGCCCGGTCGCGGAGCCCGATGGCGGTGTCGGTGTCGGGCGCTTTCAGCAGTGCGACCACCTGGCCTTCCGACAGCGAGCCGGGCAACGGCCGGCCGAGTGCAGGGTGTTCGATGTGGGCCGCCGGGTCCCTGGCGATACGGCCCCGGGTCACGCTGTGGCGGTAGAAACCCTTGATGCAGGACAGCCACCGGGCGGAACTGGTCGCCCGGTAGCCGCTGTCGTAGCGCCTGGCCAGCATGTTCAGCAGGTCCGGCTCGGTCACCTGGAAGAGATCCTTGCCCAGATCCCGGGCCAGGGATTCAAGATCGCGGCGATAGGCCGCAAGCGTGTTGCCGCTCAGGCCCTTTTCGAGCCAGACCTCGTCGATGTAGGTGTCGATGGCCGCCGTGCCCGAACCGGCGCCGGGCGCCTCGGGCGACCCGCCCTCGCCGTCGGTTCCCCGGTCCGGGCGCCGCGTCACACCTTCTCTTTGATCCGGGCCGAGCGTCCGGAGCGCTGGCGCAGATAGTAGAGCTTGGCCTTGCGCACATCGCCGCGGCGCTTGACCGTGATGGATGCGATCATGGGGCTGTGGGCCTGGAACGTGCGCTCCACCCCGACCCCGTGGGACACCTTGCGCACCGTGAACGAGGAGTTGAGACCGCGGTTGCGCCGCGCGATGACCACGCCCTCGAACGCCTGCAGCCGTTCGCGAACGCCTTCCCGGACCTTGACCTGCACGACGACCGTGTCCCCGGCTGAAAAGTCGGGAATGTCGGCCTTGAGCTGTTCGCTCTCCAGCTCTTCGAGAATCTTGCTTCTACGCATCGTTCGTCTCCTCGTCCGGGCCCTTGAGTTCCGCCTCCAGCAGGGCCGCATCCTTATCCGAAAGCCGCCGGCGGGCCAGCAGTTCCGGCCGGCGCCGCCAGGTGCGCCCGAGCGCCTGGGCGCGGCGCCATTTTTCGACCGCCGCATGGTCGCCGCTCAGGAGCACGGCGGGCACTTTCAGGCCGGCAACCGTCTCGGGGCGCGTATAGTGCGGATATTCGAGCAATCCATCAAGGTGCGATTCACTCAGCGCCGATTCGCTGTTGCCGAGGGTGCCCGGCAGCAGGCGGCTGATCGCATCGATGAGCACCATGGCGGGAAGCTCTCCGCCCGTGAGCACGTAGTCGCCGATGGACACTTCCTCGTCGACGGCCAGTTGCAGCACGCGCTCATCGATCCCCTCGTAACGGCCGGCCACCAGCACCAGGCTCGTCTCTTCGGCTAGCCGCTCCACGCCGGCCTGATCGAGCCGCTTTCCCTGGGGCGACAGGCAGACCACCCTGGCCGCCGACGGCGCCTTCGACTTCGCCTCGCCGATACTCGCAAGCAACGGCTCCGCCAGCATCACCATGCCGGGGCCGCCGCCGTAGGGACGGTCGTCCACGGTTCCATGGCGGTCCGTGGCGTGGTCGCGCGGGTTGAAGACCTCCATCGTCAGGCCGCCCTGCTGCAGCGCGCGGCCAAGCACGCCGACAGCGGCAATGCCACGGATCAGTTCCGGAAACAGGCTGACCACCCCGACCCACATCTCAGCCGATGTCCTCCCAGTCGACCCGCAGCAAGCCGTCTTCCCGGACGACGCCGGTCACGAACCGTTCAACGAAGGGAATCAACCTTTCCCGCTCTCCCTTGACGACCAGCACATCGTGGGCGCCCGTCTCGATCAGGCGCTCGACCGTGCCGAACAGGGTTCCGTCGCTGTTGACGACGCGAAGCCCGATCAGGTCGCGCCAATAGTATTCCCCGGGGTCGGGCGGCGGGAAGCTGCTCGCCGGCACGCCGACCAGGCTGCCCCTGATTTCAACGGCTGCGTTACGGTCGTCGATACCCGAGAGCCTGGCAACGAAACCATCGCCGTGAGCCTGGATTTCGAACACGTCCACGGCTTGCCATTCTCCGGAGCGCTGCAGAAACCAGGGGCCGTAGTCGAGAAGGTTGGCGGGTGGATCGGTGTAGGACGTGAGCCGGACCCAACCGCGGATACCGTAGGCGCCGCCGACACGCCCGACGACGACCGGATCCTCGGCGAGGGGGCGAATCAGCCTCGGCCGGCCTCGCTGCCGCCGGCCCCTTCGTCTGCCGGCGCTTCCGAGTCTTCAGCGCCTTCAGCAACGTCCTCCGCCGCGGACTCCTGTGCTTCCTGCGCCGGCTCCTGCGCATCTGCGGCGGCTTCGGCTGCTTCCGCTTCTTTGGCTTCGGCTTCGGCTGCGGATTCTGCTTCTTCGTCTGCTTCTGCTGCCGCTGCCGATTCTGTTTCCGCTGCCGATTCCGTTTCCGCTGCCGCTATTTCAGATTCACCGCTTGCTTCGGTATCGCCAGCATCGGCCGCTTCGACGATCCCGGTTTCCTCAGCGTCGCCCGCGAGCGCCTCTGCCGGCGAAGCCTCCGCTTCGCCCGACGCCAGGGCTTCCTGGTCGGCACGGGCCACCTTGATCAGCTTGCGCACACGGTCCGAGGGTTGGGCGCCGACCGAAAGCCAGTGGTCCACCCGGTCGAGATCGATACGCAGGCGCTCGCTGTGCCCCCTGGCGACCGGATTGAAGAACCCCACACGTTCGATGAAGCGGCCGTCGCGCGGCGCGGCGCGGTCGGTCACCGTGACGTGATAGAACGGATTCTTCTTGGCGCCGTGCCGCGCCAGCCGAATCGTCACCATGTTCCAAAGCCCCTAGATCGAAAAGGCGCGGTATTCTAATCGCGCGCCGGGGGGAAAACCACAGGCCGGACGCGCATGCCGAGCGACATTCGCCGCACATGACGTCCGGCCGGCGCCATGGGGCTCCCCAACGCCGGGCGGGCACGGGGTGCGGGCCTCATACCAAGAAGGACCAACGATCCCCGCATGCCGGTGCTCCGGTTGCACCTGCAGACACCTACCGGCGCCGCATTCCCGGGTGCGCCCTGGCTCCCTGCAGCCCGCGCATCACCTTCTGCATGCCCCCCTTGCGGGTGACCTTCTTCATGGTCTTCTGCATCTGGCGGTGCTGCTTGAGCAGCCGGTTGACATCCGAGATCTGCGTGCCGCTGCCCCGGGCGATCCGCTGCTTGCGCGAGCCGTTGATAAGGTCGGGGAAGCGGCGCTCCCGGGGGGTCATGGAGTCGATGATGACTCCGAACCGTCTGAACATCCCGTCGTCGAGCCGGGACTGCGCCTGCGGCGGCAGGTGCTGGGCGCCGGGCAGCTTTTCCATCAGGCTGCCGACGCCGCCCATGCTGGCCATCTGCTGCAACTGATCGCGGAAGTCCTCGAGGTCGAATCGCCTGCCCCGGGTGATCTTGCGCGCCAGCCGGCCGGCCTTGCGCTTGTCGACCTTGCGTTCGGCTTCCTCGATCAGGCTGAGCAGGTCGCCCATGCCCAGGATCCGGGATGCGAGGCGATCGGGATGAAACGGCTCCAGGGCATCGGGGCGCTCCCCGGTGCCGATGAACTTGATCGGCTTGCCCGTGATGAATCGCACCGAAAGGGCCGCTCCGCCGCGTGCATCGCCGTCCGCCTTGGCGAGAATGACCCCGGTAAGTTCCAGCGCCTCGTCGAAGGCCCTGGCGGTGGCGGCGGCATCCTGGCCGGTCATGGCATCCACCACGAAAAGGGTTTCCACCGGCCGCAAGGTTTCCTGGAGGGCGCTGATCTCGCCCATCATCTCGCCATCCACCCCGAGCCGCCCCGCCGTGTCGACGATCAGCACATCGTCGAGCTGCCGTGCCGCCTCCCGCACAGCGCGGGCCGCGATGTCAACGGGCGCCTCGTTCTGGGATGAAGATATAAATCGCGCACCGACATCGCCGGCGAGGGTCTGCAATTGCTCGATGGCCGCGGGCCGATAGACATCGGCGCTGACCAGTGCCACTTTCTTGCGCTCCCGCTCTTTCAGGTAAAGCGCGAGCTTCGCCGCCGTAGTTGTCTTGCCGGACCCCTGCAGCCCCGCCATGAGCACCACCGCCGGGGGCGCCGCCGCAAGGTTCAGCGCATCGTTGGCGCCGCCCATGACATCGACCAGTTCCTCGTGGACGATCCTGACGAAGGCCTCGCCGGGATTGAGTGCGGCGCTAACCACCTGCCCAAGCGCCCTGGAACGCACCCTGTCGGTGAACGACTTGACCACCGGCAGGGCGACATCCGCCTCGAGGAGAGCCATCCGAACATCCCGCATCGCCGCGGAGACGTTTTCCTCCGACAGGCGTGCCTTGCCGGTGAGGCCGCGCAGCGTGCGGCTCAGGCGGTCGGACAGGTTTTCGAACATTGCGGTTTCCGGCACGAGACCGCCCGATTATAAGCCCGGCCGACGGAGCGAGGGCTACGGCGGTGCTGTCGGACGGGCGGCTCGATTTCGGTGAGATGCAGGCTGGGAGTTGCCCGGCCCTCAATCCGACGCCGGCGCACGAACGCTGCCACGCCGGTTAACGCCTCCGTTTTCCCCGATTTCCACGTTGTCGATGAGCCTTACCGTCCCCCGGCGCCCGGGGACCGATACGGCTGCGAGGCGGCGGCCGAACCGGGAAACGATATAGTCCACGGCAAACCCGAGGCGTTCGAGTTCCTCGGCCACGGCCCGGTCGGAATCCGGAGAACGCAGCAGGGGGTTGAGCCTCGATGCCAGCTTGCGGCTTTCATCCGTGAGCAGGGCGTTGCGTGAACTCAGCGCCAGCCCGTCGTCTTCGCGCACCGTTTTGCAGGCGACGATTTCCACATCCATGAAGAACGCTTCGGTCATGCGGCGGATCAGCAGGCACTGCTGGAAGTCCTTGGCCCCGAAATAGGCCCGGCGGGGCCGCACCAGGTTGAGGAGCTTCATCACCACGGTAAGTACACCCGTGAAGTGTCCGGGCCTGTGCGCGCCGCAGAGGTCGCGGCTGAGTTCCGTCTCCTCGACCCGGTAGCGATAGTCGTCCGGATACATGTCTTCCCGCGCGGGGATCAGCACGTGGTCCACACCGAGCGAGTCGCACATCTCGAGGTCTGCTGCGGGCAGGCTCGGATAGGCGGCCAGGTCGTCGGGGTCGTTGAACTGGGTCGGATTGACGTAGATGCTCGCGACCGTAACGTCGTTCTCGGCCACGCTCCGCTGCAGCAGGGAGGCATGACCGGCGTGCAGGGCGCCCATCGTGGGAACGAAGCCGATGGTGCCGGTCAGTGCCTTTCGGGCGTGCTGCCATTGCGCAAGTGATCTGAGAACATTCACGGAGCAATTTCTCAAGCGATTGAATTAAATATCATTTTTAGATCAGGCGTACCAAAAGATTGCTTCGATCGGGCACCGAGAGCAGGTATGCGGTACGTGTATCCGGCACGCCAAGCGGACGCGTTGTCGTGGAATTCGAGGGCGCAGGGGTGCTTTAAAGGTGCCGGATACACGCACCGCACACCTACTCTCTCCCAGCGGTCGTCTGTTCCTTGCGCGTACTCGTCCCGGCGCGCCGCCGAACCGATCCGCAACGAAAAACTAGCCGTAACACTCGGCGCGGGAGGGGAAGGCCCGGGAACCGATGTCCTGGTGGAAGCGGTTCACGGCGGCTTCGATCATGCCGTGGCCGTCGGCGTAGTGGCGCAGGAACTTCGGTTTGAAGCAGGGGCTCATGCCGAGCATGTCCTGCAGAACCAGAACCTGGCCGTCGGTGTGCGGGCCGGCGCCGATGCCGATGGTGGGGATGCCGATTTCCCGGGTAACGAGGCGGCCGAGTTCCGCGGGTATGCACTCGAGCACCAGCGCGAAGCAGCCGGCCTGTTCCAGCCGTTTTGCCGACTCGAGGATTTGCGCCGCCTGCCCTTCGTTACGGCCCTGCACCTTGTGGCCGCCGAACGCTTCGACGGACTGGGGAGTGAGGCCCAGATGCCCCATCACGGGCACGCCGGACTCGACCACATGCGCCATCAGGTCGAGGTGACCGGCTTCGCCCTCGATCTTGACGGCGTTGGAGCCCGCCCGCATGAGTTCCTGCACCGAGTCCATGGCAAAGGCGGTGCCCTTGCGCACCGAAAGGAAGGGCATGTCGCCCACCACGAACTTGTCCGGCGCGCCCCGCCGCACGGCGCTCACGTGCAGCGCCATCATCTCCACCGTGGCATGCACGGTACTGTCGAAGCCGTGCATGACCATGGCGAGGCTGTCGCCCACGAGCAGGGTGTCGATCTCGGTACCGTTGAGCACCCGCGCCGACCAGCAGTCGTAACAGGTGACCATGGAGATGGGATGGTTTGCGGCCTTGCGCTTGCTAAAGTCGAGTACGTTCATGCCTGCCCCCCGTGTCGGCGAAAGGACAGGAACTCCCCGCGGCGGAAGCAGGCCGACGCTTCAGGTACCTGTCCTTCATTGGATCAAGTCCTTGTCAAACTGTGTCAATTCAAACTGTGTCAATAGCGCCGCCTGGGGCGCCGGTCTCCGTTCTACGGTGAGAATCGAAGCCGTGGGGGAGAATATTGGGGAACAGGGTGGTTGTAAAGGCCATGGAAAAGGCGTTCGACGGCGGGTGGCCTATCGGTACTGCTCCGGCCTGAACCGGTGTTGCCCCGACCGACCACACCGCCATCGAACTCAAGCGCCGGCGCACAGTGCGCGATCGCCGGCAGTGCGTGCAACCGGGGCGTCTTTCGGGCCCGGCGTTGCCGCAAACTGCCGGATACCGCGATCGCCAACATCCCCCGGTCTCTGCTTTCCTGAACCCTTAGTCTCGGAAATCGGCGGTTTGTTCCCGCGAATTTGAGAAATACTTCGTCCGGGATGCCTGGCGGGTCCGCACCGCCCGAGAAGCGAATCCAGCCCGCATCCGTCACCAACTTCCTGCTGCGGACGCCGATGCACTCGCCCTGCGCGGGCTTGAACCCCGGGTCGGGCCTTGCGTCGGCGCGGCCCCGGTGGAATACGGCTGCTACCCTTTTTGCGGCGCCGTTCTTCGCCGCATCATCGCAGGCAGGAACGGCTTCATCAGGCGCGCGAGCAGCCGTGCCGCCCATCCGGGTTCCGGTGTGAGACTCGCGGCGCTGTAGCCGTTGATGCCGAGATCCTTCCTGAGGCCGGCGGTGACCGCGGCCATCTGAGGGTCAAGCGGGATTCCGGTGCCGTCGGCGATGCGTACCATCCGCTGAAAGTTGGCGACGATGCAGGCCGCATCGACCATGGCCGCCTCGCCCAGTTCCTCCATGACCTGCCCGCGCGCGCCGGCGATGGCTGCCGCGTCGTCGCCGAGGCAAACCTCGGCGAAGGCGAGCAGGGCCCTGTCTCCGGGGATTCCCGTGGCGACCTCGTCGCCCGCCACGACGCCGTTGATGTCGACAGTGTCTCCGTGGGTCCTGGCGCTCAGACTGAGCATCAGTGCATGGGCGCTGGTTCAGTAGAAGCAGTCGCTCAGCGACGAGATGCGCCCGGCCAGCAGTTCGATCTGGTTGCGCGAGATGGCCCGGCCGGCGTTGTCGCCGGGGGTCATGATGCATCGCATCGGCAGGTAATGGGTGCGGCTCAGTGTCTTGAGCATGCGCACGGCATCGGGCACCAGGCTCATGGCGGAGATGACGTTGCCGGCACGGCCGCTCGGATAGAGGTCTGCTTCGGCCTCACTGGCGTTCTCCGGCTGCACCGTGTGCACCCAGGCCCCCGAGTCCGCGGCGCCCGGCGGGCGGTAGCGGCTTGGTTTCCCGGCCACCGGCGCCGGCAGCGGCTCCAGCGGCAGGCCGAGCGCGCGGTGCAGGGCGTCGATGCTGATCGCCGCCACCACGACGCCGAGGATCTCGACGTACGCCTCGTCGGTGACGCCTCCGGCATTTACCTTGTCGAGCCAGGTTCTCGACAGCCGCGCCGGGTCCGTGGTGAGGCGGTGGACGATGTCGACGACCAGCTCCGGCAGGTTGGTAGTGGTGTGGTGCGGGCCGAAATCCCCTTCCGGCGACAGCGCTGCGGCACGCTTCTCACAGGCCCGGCAGGAGCGTGCGTTGCGCGACTCCTCGACGAACGCCACCCGGTCCTCCCCGCGCCACCAGTTGCCGGGTTGGCCGATGTTCCGCCAAATCTCCCTGTGCGCATCGGGAATGTCGTCGCGTATCGCATACGCACTCCCGGTGTAGTCGAAACTCATCGGCCGCCGGTACCGATCCTCAATCGGTCAAATGTAGCCAATTCGGCACGTCTAGGAAACCGGCGTCTCGCCCGTGAGTATCCATAGCGGATCTCCCGCGGAGGGGGAGCGGTCGAGAAAAGCCACGTTGCCGAATCCGCCGAGCACCAGGTAGGCGCCCACCAGGCGTACCCGCTCGGCCGGCGGCATCTGATGAAAGGCCCGGATCGCCTTGGTGGGGAACATGCGGTGCGACACGGCGATACCGATGCGTCCGCCCGGGCGCAGCGCGCGTACGACCGAGCGCATGGTCTCGACGGGCCGCACAAGATACTGGACGGAGACCGCAAGCGTCGCCCGGTCGAACCCGGCACTCTCGTACGGCAGTTCCGGGGCGAGGTTCAGGTCGTGCACGCAGCTTTCGGTGAGCCGGGGATTGGCGTTGAGTTCCTCGGCGTTCATGCCGAGACCGGCAACACGCCCCAGCGGCATCTCCGCCGGATAGTGCGAAACCCAGGAAGACATCAGGTCGAGGACATCGGCGCCCTCGAAGAGGAATTCCCGGTACCAGCCGGTCAGCGCCTCGATGGTGGCCTCGTCGATGTGCTGCACGAACCGGGGTTGCCGGTAAAACTCGTCGTCGGGCGACGTGTCGATGCGCTCGAAGAAGTTTTCCGGCAGTTTCCGCTTGCTGACGTCTTCCATCCGTCCGTCCGGGCGGCATCCGAACCGGCCCGTGCAACCGGCCGCGCCGCAATCCCGGAAACATGCTACCGCGAATGCCGGTTTTCCGGTGCCACAACCGCCGGATTCACGGAACCGAAGGCACTGGCCAATTTCGTAAACGTGATTACTTTTTCCGAGGCTGGTAGGCTTTGGGGAATCGGACACGGAGGGGCCGGATGGCACACGAACTGGTAATTCGCAACGGCCGGATCATCGACGGAACGGGCGCGGAAGCGCGTGCGGGCGACCTTGCCATCGACGACGGCATCATCAGCGCGCTCGGCAAGGTGGAAGGCAGCGGCAAACGGGAAATCGACGCCGACGGGCTCGCGGTGACACCCGGCTTCATCGACCTGCACACCCACCTCGATGCCCAGATCGGCTGGGACCCGGAAATGACGCCGATAAGCTGGCACGGCGTCACCACCGCGCTCATGGGCAACTGCGGCGTCACCTTCGCCCCCTGCCGGCCCGACGATACCGAACTCCTCGCCGGCATGATGGAAACCGTGGAGGACATCCCCAAGAACGCCATCCTTACCGGGTTGCCCTGGGACTGGGAAGACTACGGGGGCTACCTGGACGCCATCGAGCGCCTGCGGCCCGCGCTGAACGTGGCGGGCCTGGTCGGCCACTGCGCCGTGCGCTTCTACGTGATGGGCGAGCGCGCCGTGGAGGAGCAGGCAACGCCGGAAGAGCGCAAACAGATGGCGGACGTCGTGGGGCATTCCATGGACCGCGGCGCCGTCGGTTTCTCGACCAACCGGTTCGAACCCCATGTGCTGCCCGACGGGCGTTCGGTGCCGGGCACCTTCGCAGACCCGGAGGAACTCGTGCAGATCGCCGGCGAAGTGGGGCCGCGCAACGGCCTCCTTCAGGCTGTCGGCGCCAATTTCCACGTGCTCAAGACCCTGGCGCAGACTCCCGGGGGGCGCTTGCTGTACAGCTCCGCCGCAGAGGCCCGCGCCGGCTCGGGCAAGGCACGAGCCGATACGGTCGCGGCGCTCTGCGAATTCGGGGATGTGACCGCCATCGCCCACGTGCGCGGCTCCGGCGTGCTGTTGGGCCTGCAGTCTGTGCTGCCGGTGCAGGACGGCGCCTGGGAGGCATTGCGCCGGCAGGACTTCGCCGGGCGCCTGGCGAGCGTTCGCGATGCGGCAACGCGCGCCACACTCATCGAGGAAGCCCGGAACGCAAACCTCCGCTTTTCGATGGCCAACGCCTTCTATCTCGGCCATGGCGAGACGCCGGACTACACGGCCCCCGCGGAGGAGAACCTGGAAGCGCAAGCCGCGGCTGCCGGCGAGCACTGGGCGGAAACCTTCCTGCGCCTGTCCCTCGAGACCGACGGCCGCGCCCTGTTCAACCTGCGGGTGTTCAGCTCCGACCACAAGGAGCTCGGCGATCTCATCCAGAGCCCGCATGTCTTTCCGAGCCTTGGGGATGCCGGTGCGCACGTCTCGCAGATCATGGACGCGGGCTGGTCCACCTTCATACTGTCCTACTGGGTTCGCGAAGCCGGGCTCTACAGTCTCGGCGAAGGGATCCGCCGCCTGACCTCCGGGCCGGCGCGGGTGATCGGCCTCAAGGACCGCGGCACCCTGGCGCCGGGCATGCGCGCCGATGTCAACGTCTTTGACCCGGCCGGCGTGGCGGAACGGCACCCGGTAGTGGTGCACGACTTCCCCGGCGGCGCGCCGCGCTTCATCCAGAAGTCGACGGGATACAAGGCCACCATCGTCAACGGCGCGGTCACGGTCGTGGACGGCGAGCACACCGGTACCCGGGCCGGCCAGGTGTTGCGTCACGCAGGGTAACCGTCAGACACCGCCAACCGGTCTGCGACGGGGCTCTGTCCAGCAGGCGAACCCTAATACGGGCCCCGAATCGCCCCGAACACCTGAGTCGAAGAAGGAAATCGTCCCATGAGCAACGAACTGGCGGCATTGCAACTTCGAGTGGCGCGTCTTGAAGCCAAGGAAGCGGTGCAGAGTGCATTCAATCGATATCTCTATTGCCTGGACACCGGGTTCGGTGACGACATCGTCGACTGCTACACGGAAGATGCGATTCTCGATGTGCCGAATTTCCCCGACGCCGGCGGACAGGACCTGCATTTCGAGGGCCGCGCCGAGATTGAGCCCCTGTACGCGCCCTACAGCAAGGGCCCGAATCGCATCGGCGGCGGCCATCACTCGGCCAATCTGGCCATCAACGTCGCGCACGACCTCGAGACCGCCGATGTCACCGCCTATTTCATGACCAGCACCCCGAACGGGGTGCAGGGCGGGCGCTACGAAGGAACCATGCGCCATTGCCCGGACGGGCAGTGGCGCTGGCATACGCTTGCGATCACCAGCGCCTGGGGATGGCGGGCAAAGGAATTCGAGACGGTGTCCGAACCGGTGGGACTCGAGCACTCCCCCTTCGGCGGACGCCACGCCGCCTACACTACCCCTTAGCCCGACCTGCTCATGGCCCGCACATTGCGCCAAGGGCCGCGACGTTCACGCCGGATTATGTTCGTCTGTGCGCGCCCGCGACCGGAATCCGCCCTACCCCGAAGCCAGGATAGGGATTCGACTCGCAATCGTTAGCAGAAACAGAGCACCCGCAGTTCGATGCTATGCCTCGGTATCCCCTGCGGATCGGGGTGCGCAAAGGAAGCGTGCGGGCACGTCCTGCCGATCACGCCCTCGGAATCGAATGACTTGATGACCAGAACGTCGTCCGGCGTCATGCCGGGGTAGTAGTACCATCGCTGGCGCTCGGAAGCGCTGACGCTGAATGTTTCGATGCCGATGTCATACCAACTGTAGTTGTCCGCCGCGTAGCCAAAGACAATGGTTTCCTTGAGGTCTTCGCCCCGCACCGTACGGGCATCGCATATGGCCAGGGGGAAATCGTCTGCGGAAGGGTTCAACGGGCGCCAGAAGTTGATTGCGTAAACCCGATCTGCGCGTTCCGGGACGCATTCGCCATGCAGTGCCAGGTACTTCTCCCATGTGGTGTTGTCGGTGTAATCCATGTGCACGTTGCCGATGTAACCGCCGCCGCGCTCGACGCCGGTCTTTCGCTGCGTACCGTCCGTACCGCCGCCCGAATACTGCAGGCCGGGCTCCCGAATGAGATGGTCATAGGTAAAGGTCGTATGGGCGCCCGTCAATTCCCGTGCGATCGACCTGCACTCGTCGTAATAGGTTCCCATGACCTCGTCGCAATCGTAGAAGTCGCTCACGGCGCTCGGGCTTCGCAGCAACTCGAAGCCACTGGAGTGCAAGCCCGCATCGGCATGCTCGTGCGCGTTCATCACCGCCACGTCGGCGGAGTGCAGATTCCCGAATCCGTCGGCATTCGCGCGCAGATCGACGTGGGCCACCGGCCCGCCGGCCAGCGAAGAAGGCAGAAAGTGCAGTTGTGCGGTGACGGTGCCGGTCATGACTGTTTCAACAGATGGGGCAGATTCGCCCATCCTTCCTCATGCGTGGTGTAGAAACGGCTCTTCAGGTTTACGCGTCGAAACATCCAGTTCCCTTCGGCGCAGACAAGATCGTCATCGTAGCGCGCGGCGAGCCAGACCGCCTCGTTGGTCTTTTTCACCGTGGCGGTCTGCAGCAGGTACCAGCGCCCCCGGGCGCTCGTTGCGTCTTCGTTCACCTCGATGGCCGAATTCGTAACATGGTGGATCGCGAAGGACATGATGTCGGGCATCCGGCTGAAAAACCGGTGCAGGGCATCTCGCCCTTCGAATACGCCCATTTCGCCACCGTCCCAGACGCCGTCCTCCGTGAACAGGTTGCAGAGTTCATCAGCCGGATAGCCCGCGTCGCACAGTTCGCAGTAGCGGGCCTTCAACAGCCGTATCCGCTCGGCGGCTTCCACCCGACGGAGCCGCGCTTCAACGCTCATGAATTTTCGTCTCGCGAGTACCTTGCCAGTCGGCGGAGCATGCCAGCAAACCTGTTGTTCGTCATTGATTCCAGTCTGCCCCTGACCGTACTTGACCGCAATCAAACGAACCCGCAACGTATGGCGCAAACCGGCGCGACGACCCTGCGCCGGTCAATTCGGGGACGCCATCGTGAGAAAGGAATCGGGCATCCAGCCCGTCACCGGGCACTCTCGGGCAGAAACCCCGCCGCGGCGGCAGACCGCTGCAGGTGCGCTGACCGGAAACCCATGACGCCGGAGCAAAACACGGCACCGACCGATTCGGGACCGCCCGAGAAACTGACCAGCGGCGGCGCCTACGCCTGGTACGTCGTTGGCGTGCTGATGTTCGCCTACATCGTCGCCATCGTCGACCGGCAGATTCTCAGCCTGCTCGTCGAACCGATAAAACGCGACCTCGGCGTGACGGACACGCAGATCGGCCTGCTCGCCGGGTTCGCCTTCATCGTGTTCTACTCGATTCTCGGCGTACCCATCGCACGGCTTTCCGACCGGAAGAATCGCAAAGCGATCATTTCCATCGGCATCGTCATCTGGAGCCTGATGACGGCGGCGTGCGGCCTGGCGAAAACCTACGCTCAGCTATTCGCCATGCGCGTGGGTGTCGGTGTGGGCGAAGCGACCCTGTCGCCGGCCGCCTACTCGATCATGGCGGACTATTTCCCACCGCGGCAACTGGCGCGCGCGATCGGCGTCTATGCCATGGGCCTGTATGCCGGGTCCGGCATTGCGCTCCTGGCCGGCAGCGCGGTGGTCGCCATGCTCAGCGGGCCCGGGATGCTCGACCTTCCCGTCGTCGGCGAAATGCACCGCTGGCAGATGACTTTCATCGTTGTCGCCATACCCGGCTTCGTCGTCCTGGGGCTGATGATGACCGTCCGCGAACCGCCACGCCGGCAATTCGCCTACGATGGCTCACACAAGACCGTCGAAGCGGAACCGGTGCCGTTCAGCGAGATCCGGGATTTTCTCCGCAGGAACCGTCGCCTCATCGTTGCTCACTTCGGCGGTTTCATGATGACCGGCACCGTGATCAGCGCCTTCCTGATCTGGGTGCCGGAATTCCTGCGCCGCACCTACGGTTACACCATTGCCGAGGCCGGGGCGATCTACGGTCTTGCGCTGTTGTTGTTCGGTACCGCCGGGCCCTATTTCGGCGGCTGGTTCGCCGAGTGGCTGGCCAATCGCGGCTACCGCGACGCGGAAATGCGGGCTGCGGCGATCTGCGGCACGATCATGATCCCGATCTCGATTCTCGCGCCCCTCGCGCCGGGCCGCACATCCGGCCTCGTCATGCTGGCACTGCTCAGTTTCATACTGGCTTCGGCCCAGGGCCTGCCGCCCACCATCATGCAGCTTATCGCGCCGAACAGGATGCGGGCGCAGTTCACGGCGCTGTTCATGCTGGTTGCCGGGCTGGCGGGCTTTTCGCTCGGCCCCGCCTTCACGGCATTGATCACCGACTACGTGTTCGGCTACGAAGAGGCGTTGCCCTATTCTCTTGCCATCGTAAGCGCCGTGTTGACGCCGGTCGGCGTGGCATTGCTGGTCTACGGGCTGAAACCGTACCGCGAGCGGCTTGCCCAGGAACAGGAAGCGGTCACGGGCTCCTCGGATCAGGCATAGCGCACGCCTACTCCACCTCGACCTCGATCTCGACCTCCTCTTCCTGCGCCGTTTCATCGCCATCCGATCTATCCAGCATGATCCTGTACGCCCGCTTGAAGAGCCCTTCGAGCGGCTCGACTCCCACGGTTCGGCTGCGATTCTCCCGGCGCACCGTCGCCTCCCCCGCTGCCTCGAGTTCGGCAAGCAGGCGATAGGCTTCGTTCGCGTTGCCGATGTCGGCATCGTCGATGCGGCGGAGGATGTCGCCGGGCTTGAGTGCGCTACCTGGCGGAACGTTGAGAACCAGCACGCCGGCATCGACACCAAAATACTTGCCAAGGTCCTCGCCGATATCCACCAGTTGCAGGCCGCCCTTGCCGTGGGCTGCGGCCACAGCGCGGTCGCGGAACACCCGCACGTGCTTGCCCGCCTCGGGAAACATGGAAAAGTCGGCATCGCCACCGCGCCAATGGAACGGCCCGGCGGCATGGGGCCGTCGCATTGCCTCCACCTCGAATTCGCGCTCTTCGCCGCCCCGGGCCAGGACGATGCGGACGGTTTCGCCCGGCTCGACGTCATCCATCGCCCGACGCAGCGCCCTGGCCGGACGCGCCCTGTCGCCAAGCGCCTTGCCGTCGATGGCCGTGATCACGTCGTCAGCCAGTATGCCGGCGACCTCCGCGCCGCTGTCGGGCGTGACGCCGACGACCCGCACACCGGCTTCATCGTCCCGGATGACCACCCCGAGCATGGCGCCGTTGTCGAATACCTGGCGGAACTCGATGGACTCGACCTGCCGGATTGCATCGTCGAATGCCCTGCGCGCCTCGGAAAGATGCTTGAGCGCCGTTTCCGCCGCATCCTGCGACTCTTGGGTAGCGCTGTCTTCGCCGCCAGGCTCGTCAGCGGACCAGGCGCCGGCGGCTGCCAGCAGCAATGCGGAAAAAATCAGGTGTTTCACGAAATCTGCTCCTTCAGTCTGTAACCTTTAACACTTGGCAAACGGCTGGCGGACGGCAACGCCTGCCCGACCGCCGCTTGTCAATAAACCGCGCGGCGGATGAATTCCTCGCGCTGTACCTGTTCGGCACGCATGAGTGTGTCCATCAGTTCCACCCGTTCCCGCCAGAGCCGCTCCTGCGCCGCCGGGTCGGCGGGCCCGGCCGCGGCCAGCCGGTTCAGCGATGCGTCCACCGAAGCGATCCGCGCCGCAAGCAGGCGCCGGGCTTCGGTTCCCTGCAGCCACGTGCCTTGCGCCGACGATTCCGGCGCCGCAGATCCTGGCGCTTCCGCCCCAAGGGCAGCCACAAGCCGCGCACCCCCCGATGCGGGCAGGGAGCGGCGGCGGGTTTCCGCCAGCCGTGACCGTTCCATCAATTCGCCCAGCAGTCGCTCGGGCGCCGTTGCCAGCGCACCCGGGTTCGCCAGTTGAGGAGCCGCCGGCTCGGGAATATTGTCCACCGGCCCGAGGACCCCGTCTGACAGGAAGGCTACGATCGACAGCGCTGCCGCAGCGGCCGCAATGCCTCCTGCGGCAAACGCCCGTTTCAGAAACGCACGTTGCCGTCGGCCCCGCGCATGGACGCGCTTCTCGACCTCCGCCCACACCGTTGCGGGCGCCTCCAGCTCCGGCAAGGCCCTCAACTCGGCTTCGATGGCCCGCCGCCGCTGCTCCGGTGTCTTCGGCCTGCCGTCAAGCACGGCAAGCCCTGTTCGTTGCCGGTTCATCGCTCTGCTCCGTGGCGCCGAAACGCGCTTCGGCCAGCGCCGAATACGCCCGCGCCAGTTGCGTCTTGGAAAAACTCGCGGTGTAGCCGAACGCGCGGCCAATCTCTTCGTGGGTGAATCCTTCGATGCAATGCATCCACACCACCATGCGCGCCGTGCTCGACAGCTTCGCGAGCGCCTGGTCGACGTCCACCGCCCGATCTGTCGCATCGCTGGCCGTAGACCGCTCGTCGCGCTCCAGTGCCTCGCGCCGCCTGTACCAGGGCGAGCGCAGCCGCATCAGGCAGTGGTTCATCGCAATGGAGCGCACCCAGGCCGGGAAGGCCGTGTCCCGGGCCAGTGAATGTGCCTTGCTCATAACGTCGACGAAGGTGTCCTGCATCACTTCCTCCGCCGCGGCCGGATCGCGCAGCACCCGCCGGGCCAGTGTGTACACGGCGTTCGCGAAAGCGCGGTAGGTGACCTCCTGGGCCTTGCGGTCGCCCTTCTTCAACCGGCGGACTACACCGGCATCGAGTTCTATGCTCTTGAAGCGGGACATATCCTGTTGGATGCACCAGGTCGGAAAACGGTCGCGGTCAATTGTGACCCGCCCATGAGCCGCCGGAAACCCGGCACCCCCCTCAGCCTTTACATGGCGGACCCAATGAACCGAGATCGGTCATGGCGTAGATGAGGGTGCCCCTGAGGCGCCCCTCGTTGTCGCGGCGATGCGATTTCAGCGTGCCTTCGAGTTCGAACCCGAGGCGTTCCGCAACCGCCGCGCTGGGCCGGTTGCGCTCGTCTATCCGTGCCGCGACGCGCCTGGCGCCACCCTCTTCGAATGCAAGGCGGGTCACGGCCGCGGCCGCCTCGGTGGCATAACCGCGGCCGGTGTATCCCGTGTGCAGCCAGTAGCCGAGTTCGAAGCTCGGCACGGCCTCGTCCTTGACCAGTATCGCGACGGCGCCGATGACGGTGTCGTCGTCGGCAAGGGTCACGAGTCCGTTGAAATCCCGTCCGTCGTCGAAAGCCGCCCTGGCATCGGCGCAGAACTTCCGTGCCTGATCGATGCCGTACGGACCGCGCGCCCACTCCATCCACCGGTGCAGTTCCGGGTATGAAGCGGTCACCGCCGCCAGCACGTCGTCAGCATCTGCCACGGTGGGTGGACGGAGGATCAGGCGCCCTGTGGCCAGCATGTCCGGAAACGGTTTCAAGGCATCGCCAGGTGGCCGCGATGCTTGATCTCGAGCGGCGGGCAACCGGGTGGCTGCGGTTGTGGGCCGCGACGGGCGATGCGGCCGACCAGTTCCAGGAACACGCCATCCGGGTCGATGGCGTGGACGATGCCCGAGGTGTCTTCGCCCGTGCCCGAACAGCAGGGCGCGATATCGGAAAGAAAGGGCACGCCCTGTTCCTTCAGTATGGCGACCGCCCGGTCGAGGTCGGGCACGACCAGGGCAATGCGGTTGATGCCGATGTGGTTGATGGGGGGCGGATACGGCGGCTCGTCGTCATACGGCTCGACCCATTGCACCAGGCGCAGGGCGTGCCGGTCCCCCCGCTCGATGGCAATGTCCGCGCCCTTGATTCGGAACGGTTTGTCGAGGCCGTAGGCGCGGGCCTCCTCGAGAGTGCCCGACTCGGGCAGAGGGTTCGATTGCGTGTAACCCAACGCGCGGTAAAAGGCCAGGGACCGTTCGAAATCGCTGACGTTGACGCCGATGTAGGGCATCGCCTCCAGATGCATGTCTCTTTTCGGGTCTCCTTGCGGCAGCGCGGTTTCGAACAGCTTGTAGAGTACGCCGTCGGGATCGCGGAAGAACACGAACCGCTCGCCCGGGCTACCGTAGGGTTCCGAGAGGAACTCCACACCCCGGCTTTTCAGGAACTCGTAATCGCTGCCCAGGTCGGTGGTGAGCAGTGCGGCATAGGCCATTCCCAGGTGATTGGGCAACTCGTAGGGCGGATCGTCATTGAACGGCGTTACGAACTGAAGCAGATCGATGTTCGCGCCGAACGGACTGGCGGGCAGCCGCATCACTTCACCCGCAGCGAGTTCGTACTGACAGACATCGAACATGCCCAGCGCCCGCGCCACCGCGTGCGTATTCGTCAGGGGAAACCCGCTCGTGCCCTGTGTATAGCCCAGCATGCGGTAGAACGCGCGGGCGCGGTCGAAGTCCGGGGTATGGGTTGCGAAGTGGACGCGCGCGATGAGCCCGATATCTTGCCCGGACCGGTATTCGACGCTTGGCAGCCAGTCAAGCGCCGCTGGCGGCTCCTGTTGTGGGTCCGCCGCCACCTGCTGTACCGCAAGGGAAAGTGAGGAAAGGATCACGGCGATCAGACGTTTCATGGGTTCTGCCGATTGCTGGACTTCCACCGACCGCCCGGGCAGCGGCCACCAACTCATGATGTGATGCAACAGGGCTCGAAGTCCAGGCTCCGGTGAGACCGGCGGACTCAGCGGTTTCGGGGACTGCCGACCGGGCCCGTCGGTCACGCGCCAACAGACCAGGTCAGCGCCAGCTTGAACCGCCGGCCCTTGGCCGTGTGCGTGAACCCGTCGAACCCCTGTTCCAGGTTGGCCGCAGGCGCCCTGGCGCCGGTGACGTTCAGCGCCGAAAAAGCCAGGTTCAACCCGCGCGCCGGCAAGTGCCATTGCAGGGTCATGTCCCAGGTGAGGAAGCTGTCGATGCGCGGAACCGTGGTGTTCGGGATTTCATCCCGGTAGGAAGAGATGTAACCGAGGTGACTCGACAGTGCGAAGTCTCCGCGCAGCCAGGTGGCGGACAGGCGCACTTTCAGTTTCGGCATCGACGGCGCCAGGTTGTATCCGAAATTCAGCCGCCCCGCGGCATCGCGTTCCGGTTCCAGTTGCAGCCCGTTCTCGATCAGGGCCCGGACCCTGTAGTCGATCACATAGCCTGCCGCCAGCTCCGGAACGAGTTCTCCCCGTCCCAGGGGCAGGTGGCTGCTGAAATGCAGGTCGATGCCCGATGTGCGGATGCCCGGCCAGTTCAGCAGCGGAATCTGTACACGGGCAATGTCGCCGGCCGCACAGGGCGTGCCTCCCCTGGCGAGAATCCGGTCCGCACGCCCCTCGGGGCAGACCATGCGCGACGCCACCAGGTGCCGCGTTGCCTCATCCGCATACAGGTTGACCAGGGAGCCGTGCGGGGCTGCATCGATGACATCGTCGAACCGGTAGTGCCAATAGTCCACCGTCGCTTCGAGCGCGTCGTCGAGTATCAGGATTGCGCCCAGGTTGTACGTAAAGGCCGATTCCGGCTCGAGGTAGTCGCCGCCGATTCGGTCCACGGGAATATAGGTGCCGGTCTGCGCCACGAACTCCAGGGTAGTGAGCTTGTCTTCGTTCAGTTCGTCAGCCGATGGCGCCCGATAGGTCGTCTGCGCCGATCCCCTCAACGTCAGGGCTTCATTGATATGCCAGCGCACCGCGAGTCGTGGATCGAAACTGCTGGCTACATCGTAGTTTTCGTAGTTTGCCGCCAGTTGCACCTGCAGATGATCCCCCCAGGCAAACGCCAGTTCGGAAAACCCACGGTGAACGGTCTGATCCACATCGTAGGGGTCGTAAGTGGTCGTGAACGCATAAGGACCGAAACGGTCCCGTTCCGGGCAGCCCTTGTCGAAACGGACCTGGCAGGGATGAATCTCGAAACTGCTCTCGTCCGCCGGGCGCGCGCCCGCATCGAAGCGGCGGTACTGGTAGCCCAGGGCGTAGCTCAGCACGTCGTGGATCAGTTCGCCGCTGACCGTCGCATCGAACACCAGCAATTCGGTCCTGCTTTCGTTTTCCAATACGTTTCCAAGCCACGATGTGAGGTCGTCGCTGTTTGCCAGGTCCGGCCGATAGGTGGGGTTGGCTTCGTCCTCGAACCGCGCGCCGTGTTGCGCCGAGTGCAGCAACGCATTGCTGAACGGATTGAAGTACTCGCAATCCCCCCGGCCCGGCGCGCGGCCCGCAATGTCGTCCCGATTCAGGCGCATCTTGGCGGGCGATGCGGAATCGGCGACGACGCCGACCCCGCAATCCGGCCCGCCGTAGCCCCGGAAGGCGAGAAACAGCCGCTCGGTATAGGTTCCGGGATCTGTCATGACCCCGGTGCTCCGCGACCACGAAACGCCCAGGTCATAGTCGTGTGTGCGGTTGAGGAACGTCACCAGGCCGCCGAAAGACCCGGCCAGGCGCAATGTTTCGGATTTGCGTTCCACCTCCATCGCCGGACCGGCATTGCCGATTGTGCGCCCGCGGAAGTACCAGGCATCGTCACCGGCACAGCGGCCAATGCTGACGCCGTAGTCGTCGCACAGCGCCACGCGACCGGGATGGTCCGGTGCGATTGCGAGCACGTCGGTCCCCAGGAGGGTCACGAACGGATAAGAGGGAGAAACGCGGACGGAGGGCGTGCGGACCCGCGACCACAGCGCTTCGAGGTGGTACTCGCCGGCTTCGCCCCAATCGCCGTTCAGTTCGCTGAACAGCCGGTTGAACCGGGCATCGTCGATCAGGTCGAAGAACGACTGGTAGCGGTAGCGGCAGGTGCCCGGCTCGGCGACCCCGCCGAATTCCTCGCAGAGGGGGTCCACAACCACATCCGTGACATGACGGTCGGCGTCCCGCACCAGGTAGGCGCCGGGATTGCCGAACGACGACCAGCCGCCCCGCTGCCCCGGACGCCACGCCGCCAAAGTGTACGGCCGCTCCCTTTCCCCCAGCCGGCGGTGGCGCTCGTGCTCGAAACTGGCCACCAGGTGGGCGCCACCGAACTCCCGGCCCCAGATGGCCCCGAACCTGGTGTCGCCCGCATCCTCGATGGCTTCGTGGGCGGCAGACAGGTCCAGGCCCTCGAAGTTCTTGCGCGTGGCGACATTCACCACACCACTCAGGGCATCCGAGCCGTAGAGGGCGGAAGCGCCTTCCTTCAATACCTCTACCCGTTCGACGGCGATCAGGGGCATGACGTTGATGTCCACGAATCGGCCGCCGATCAGGCGGGCCGGCAGATAGACCTGGCGCCGGCCATTGATCAGCACCAGCGTGCGCGAGGCCCCCAGGCCCCGCAGGTTCACATTGCCAACGCTGCTCGCGACCGTGTTGTGCTGATTGGAGTTGAAGGCGCTGGAACGCTCGCCGACCACGCCGCGGCTGGCGCCGAGCCCCTTGAAGAAATCCGGCCAGGTCGGCGAGCCCCGGGCTTCCAGGCGGTCGCGGTCCGTCGAGGCTACCGCATAAGGGGAGTCGATGGGCGTGCCCTTGATGGCCGTACCGATTACCGTAACCGTTTCTATGAAGCCGCTGTGCGCATGCTCCGATTGATGGGCCGACCCCGCATCGTCATCTGCGGTTGCGGCGGTGGCAACAATCAGCGCAGCCACGCAGGCTGCCTTCGGACGGGGCGGAATCCAGCGCATTTGTCCCTGTGTCCGGCGCGGCGGTACTGCTGCTGTTTCGCGCTCCCATTCGGTTCGACGTAGGCGGATTATGGTGGGAATTTCAAGGCATTGACAGCACGCGTGCCTGGCTTCGCATGGGCATCAGAGGCGGCGATTGACTGCGTTCGGCGTTTTCGAACCGGGCGCCCGCCCACGCAGATGGTTCCGGGCAGGGAGTTGTTTGACTAGCAGCCCGTGGCAAAAGTCCGCCTGCATTCGAACGGTGCTGCGACGGACTATTGCCACGGGCTGCTAGGCGGCGTTAGCTCCGAAGGCAGCGGCGAACGAGTTTTCCGCCGTGCCCGTCCGGTTGGCCCGCCTGTTGGGAATCCTGCCCGGTGGTGTGGAGGGTTAAATCTGTTCGACGACCCCGCCGGAGAGTGCGCCGTCGTAGCGCGCATAGTCGTCACGTGGACAGACGAAAACTGAAATTAGTATAATACATGACAGATAAATTTCTATTATAGAAATGAAATGAGAAAAAAATATAATTCAACGTTCAAGACGATGGGGCCACGGGTTGCGCAACTGGTCACCGAACTGAACGAACAGAACCGTACGACGTTTACCATACCCGATGTGGTGTCGATCACCGGCTTGCCGCCGGCTTCGTGCCGAAACCTGGTACACAAAGCGTGGCGGCGTGGGGTGATGACACGGCTCAAGCCCGGGCTGTACAACCTGGTCCCGTTTTCAATGGGTCGGGCGAGCGAGTTCGTTGACGATCCCTGCCTGATCGCACACGAGATGGTGAAATCAAACCCCTATTACATCTCGCACGGTACGGCATTCGAAATCCATCGCATGGTGACGCAACCGGTTCTGAGGGTGCATGTCTCCTGCACGAAACGACTGCGGTCACAAATCGTGGGTGGCTATCCGTTCAAGTTCACACAGCTTCGCGATTCCCAGGTATTCGGGACCATGAAGCACTGGGTGAACAAGGAGCAATGCGCCGTGGTCAGCGATCTGGAGCGTACGGTCGTTGACGGATTGCGGCACCCCGCCTTTCTCGGAGGCATCACGGAGGTGGCCAAAGGACTGTGGATGCAGCATGAGGCCATGAATGTGCCGCGCCTTGTCGAGTACGCCACGCGTTTGGGCGTTGGCGCCGTCATCCGGCGGTTGGGATATCTGCTTGATCTGTACCGGCTGGCAAATAACGACACGCTGGACGAATTGCGTGCGCAGTTAACCGACACGTACCAGCGCCTGGACCCGCTGATGCCCGGTGAGGGGAGGCACCTGTCGCGGTGGCGCCTGCAACTGAACGTCTCGCCGGAAGAACTCGATGCCGTGAGGTATGGCTGATGATTCCCCAACGAAACATATCCTTGATCGCCAACGATCTCGCAGTCGAGAGCGGCAGGCGAATTCCCGAGGCCGTCATTGAACGTGACTACGTCCTCGCCTGGTTTTTAAACGGACTCGCAGAGCACCCGTTGCGTCATCGTCTGGCGTTCAAGGGCGGCACTGCACTGAGGCGGTGCTGGTTCATCGGTTACCGGTTTTCGGAGGATATGGATTTCACGCTGACAGGCCCGCTTGTCATTGAGGACATCCAGGCGGGCTTCCGAGACATCTACGCTGCGGTCGAGTCCGCCAGCGGGGTGCGTTTCCGGATTGGCCGGGAAGCTCGCCGGCAAGGCCGCAACAACCACACGTTCTACCTGGAATACCAGGGGCCGTTGCCGACAACCAACGATGTAAAGGTCGACATCACCATTGACGAGAAAATCTGTTTCCCGCTAATCGATCGCCCGATCCTTCGTCAATACGAGAAATTTGACGACCTGCCAGAAGGCACCACTGTCAAGTCGTACAGTCTTGAGGAAATTGTCGTCGAGAAAATCGCTGCGTTGAGTGATCGGGCTAGAAATCAACCTCGGGATCTGTACGATCTGTGGTTCCTGCTGGAGCACGGGGAATTTTGGCTTCCCGGGCTGAAGTCCGAATTCGAAGAAAAGCTGGCCTTCAGGGGGCGCTCGGCCGAGAGTGTAGTGGAGGACGTTGCCACCAAAGAAGAACGCCTGCGCCGTCTTTGGGAGCAACGCCTTGCTCAACAGATGAGCAACCTGCCCCCCTTTGACAACGTGTTTCGGGACGTCAGCCGAAAACTCCGCTCAGCCGATCTGGCCCCCAACAAACTCAGCCGCTCTTAAAAACGACCATCACGGTTCGGTGTTATCGTACGTCCTGACGCGTGTTTGCAAACACCCAGCCTCGGGTTCTGTGGGATTCGAACCCACGGATCCCGTGAGAGATCACCTGATTTCGAGTCAGGCCCGTTCGGCCAGCTCCGGCACCGTAAACGTCAGAACCGAAAGAGCGGCGAGCGCCAGATGGCTCATAATCTACACCGATCATTCCGCTTTGCGTCTTGCATATGGCTTCCGCATCGAAGACGCCGACCAGCCCAGAGTGAAAATCCAATCAAAATTGGCTACTATTTGATTTAATTTGCCGGTTCAACCTACTCATCATGTGGATTTGGCAACGTCCTGACTGGCCCAAGTTACAATTTGACGCAGACCGCCTGGCGGGCGCGTCGTCCCTTTTCGTGACGGCTGACGCCGAGCTTGTGGGACGGGTCGAGGTGGGCGAGGCCGACTGCCGGGCTGATCTTGCCGTTGAGTTGATGCTTTCCGAGGCCATTGCCTCCTACGCGATCGAGGGCGAGTCCCTCGACAGAGACTCCGTCCGCTCCTCCCTCCTCAACGTCATGGGGCGCCTGTCCGAAAGCCCGCCGCAGGAGGCGGGGGATGCGGAGGACGGCGCAGTCTCCCTGATCGTAGATGTCCGCCGCAACTGGGACGCGCCCCTGAGCCAGCAGCGACTTGGCGCCTGGCAGGCCATGGCGCTCGCCGGGCGGCGGATGAGTTCGCTTCAACGCGGCAGGTATCGGCGCGGGCCGGAGACGATGAGCATCGTCAGCGGCAATCCCTATGGCCCCAAAGGCACCCGGGTCCACTACGAAGCCCCGCCTTCGGACAGGGTGCCTGCTGAGATGGATCGTTTCATTGAGTGGTTCAACGGCTCCAGGGGGGACATTGACGGCTTGGCGCGCGCGGCTGTGGCGCATCTCTGGTTCGAAAAAATCCACCCGTTCGACGACGGCAACGGACGCGTTGGCCGGGCGCTGTCCGACATGGCCATCTCGCAAGCGCTGGGCCGCCCTACGCTGTCCTGCCTCGCGACGGCCATCAACGAGGACCGAGCCGGCTACTACGCCGCGCTGGACGGGGCGGGGCAGCACGGCATGAATGTCAACCCGTTCCTCGATTACTTCTCCGAGACCGCGCTCCGGTCGCAGTCCATCGCTCTGCGGGAGGTGCGCTTCGTGCTGGGCAAGACACGCTTCCTCGACCAGTTCGGGGGCCTGTTCAACCCCCGTCAGCGCAAGGCGGCGCTTCGCATGCTTGAAGAGGGCTCGAAGGGCTTCCAGGGCGGGCTTTCCCCCAGGAACTACAGGGCCATCACCAAGGCCTCCAGCGCCACGGCAACCAGGGATCTTGCCGGGCTTGTCCGTATGGGCGCCATGGCGGCAACGGGAAAGGGGCGCAGCCTGCGGTACGCGATCAGGCTGCAGGACAGCCCGCCACACCTGCTTGAGGAGATGCTCAGCGGAGGGGGCAACGCCCTTGGCAGCACCGGCGCGGCTCACGCACCACGCGGCGCGACAACGCCTCGTCCCGGAGGAACCTGTCCAAGTCCCTGAGCAGAAGTGGCCCCGGAAATTTGAACAACACGTTAAGGCGTCGCCAATCGGCATAGGAGCCCATTGGCATGGCGAAAAGGAATTGGACATCGTCACCGCTACCTACGACCACAGGATCGCCTGGTATGAGATCCACGGCGCTGACGCTCGAATGCGGAGCGAAAGCCCAAAGCGCACTACAGTCGCGCAGACATCGCGATGATGTCTCGCAGGATCTTCGATGGCGGTTCGTTTGCGCGATTGGGCGCAGCGTTGACGGGCGTTGTGGCCCTGTGTGCGGTTTATGCAGAGGCGCCCGTGCATCGTACCGGTGAGCAGCCACGGGCCTTCGCCGTCACGAACAGAGAAACGGCGGAAATCCAGGTGCCTTTTTTCCCGTCGGAGAGAGACGAAGTACGGCAGGGATTCGTGCGCGTCATCAACCGGAGCGCCGAATCCGGCGAGATACTCGTTCATCCCCGGGACGACGAAGGGTGGGGCTACCCGCCGCTGACGCTCGAGATTGCGGGCGGTGAGACGGTGCACTTCAACTCCGACGACCTGGCCATGGGCAATCCGGAGAAGGGCCTGCACGGTTCGGCGAGCTACGGCGACGGGGACTGGCGGCTCCGGTTCGAAAGCGACCTGGACATCGAGGTGCTTGCCTACATCCGCACCCGGGACGGGTTTCTCACCGCCATGCACGATCTCGCCCCGCGCGAAGGCAACTACCTCCATGTGCCCGTGTTCAACCCGGGCAGGAACGCGCGGCAACGGAGTCTGCTGCGCCTGACCAACCACACGCGGGAGACCCTGGAGGTCGGCATCGTCGGGATCGACGACAAGGGACGGATTCCCGGCGAGGGCGTGCGGCTCTCGGTACCGCGCCACGCCTCGCGCACGCTCGATGCGACGCAACTGGAATCCGGCGACCTGGAACTGGACGGCAAGCTGGGCATCGGCGCGGGCAAGTGGCGGCTGCTCATCACCCCGGTGGAGGGCCTCTCGGCCATGAGCCTGCTGATGAGCCCCACGGGACACCTCACCAACCTGTCGACGGGCATCGTATCCGGGACGCGATCATTGCCCGATCGGGGCGCGGAAACGGGCTTCTCGCCACCCCGGCCGATTGACCCCAACGCCGGACGCAGGCTGAACGTGAATGCGGCGGACATCGACGGCGACGGCGATCTGGACGTTCTCCTTTCCTCGGAAGACCCCGGCGTGATCTCCTGGTACGAGAACCTGGGTGACGGTGAGTTTTCCGGGCAGAGGGTCATTACGACGGATGCCGCATACGCGGACTCGGTCTCAGCGGCGGATCTGGACGGTGACGGCGATGCCGACGTGATCTTCACCTCCGACGGCGGCAACGGGTTGGCGTGGCTGGAGAACCGGGGGGACGGCACCTTCGGTCCGCTACGCGTCATCTCCCGTCTCGGCGTGACCGTCCTATCGCCCGAGCCCGCCGTGGACCTTGACGGCGACGGAGACCTGGACCTGCTCGTCATCTGGAATGCGGACAACGAAGCGGCCTGGTTCGAAAACCGGGGTGGCGGCAGCTTCTCCGAACGACGCACGATCTCGAGTCCCGGAAACCAGTTGCATACGGCGCGCGCGGCGGACCTCGACGGTGACGGCGACCCCGATGTGCTGGTCGGTGCGCACGACGGTGAGGTGACCTGGCACGAAAACCTCGGCGGCGGCTCGTTTGCCGAGGCGCGCACGATCACGGCCGACCTCATCAGCCATGTCGAGCCGGCGGATCTCGACGGTGACGGTGACCTGGACCTCCTCACCACCTACCGGGGCAGTTTCCACTTCAACGATGGAAACGTTGCCTGGTACGAGAATCTCGGGGATGCCTCATTCTCGCCACGCCGCCTCATCGCGGCCAATACGAACAGAACCTGGACGGTTTTTCCCGCGGACCTTGACGGTGACGGCGATCTGGACCTCTACTCGCTCACCGATGAAACGCGTACGCTCATCTGGTTCGAGAATTACGGGGACGGGTACTTTTCGAGCGAACGTGTCGTTCAGTCGAATGCCGGAACGCTGCAGTCCGTCGTGGCCGCGGACCTCGACGGCGACGGCAGGCTGGACCTGCTGGTTCCCCATGGCGGCGGCGTGGCCTGGTATGGGAACCTCGGAATGGTGACCGAGCCCATCGCCGCGCCCGCCAACGTGCGGGTTCTGGAAGGCGTCGGCCAGTTCTGGGTTACCTGGGAAGACATCGCCGATGCCGACGATGGCGGTTCGCCGGTAACCGCCTATGTGGCGACGGCCGTGCCGCAGGCCGGAGGCGAGAGCCGATCGTGCACGTCGGACCTCGGCAATGGCTGCACGATCCATGAACTGGCCCCCGGGACGGCCTACGAGATCAGCGTCGCGGCGCACAACCGGGCCGGTCACGGACCGCCTTCCGTGGCCGTGACCGGCACGCCGATATCGGACCCCGGGACGGAGGTGGCGTTCTCCGCAGCGAACACCGTTTCGCTGGAAGGCGAGGGTGCTATCGACCTGGTCCCCGAAGACCTCGACGGCGATGGCGATCCCGACCTGATCGTCGCCAGCCAGGGGAGCGGCGAACTCGCCTGGTTCGAGAACGTTGACGGGGCCTTTCCGAACCGGGAGGTCATCGCGGCGCCGTTCACCCGCGCCGCAGTGCTGCACGCCGCGGACCTCGACGGCGACGGGCGCGCCGATATCCTGGCGGCCTCCCCGGACGATGACAGCATCGCCTGGTATCGCAACCTCGGTGGCGGCGCGTTCTCGGCCCAGGGCGCCATCGCCACCAACGGCTGGGGCGTGGCTTCCATCGATACGGCGGACCTGGACGGCGATGGCGATCTTGATGTCCTTGCCGGTTCGGCCTACGACGGCCAACTGGCCTGGCTCGAAAACCTGGGTAGTTCGTTCTCGCCCTTTGGGGCGCGCCCGATCGAGACGCGCGTCGCGTGGATTGGGGCCGCGCACACTGAGGACCTCGATGCGGACGGCAACGTGGACGTGCTGTACGCCTCCTCTGTTCCCGACGCCCTGGTATGGCGGGCGAATCTCGGAGGGGGCGCGTTTTCCGGCACGCGGTCGATCAACACGCAGGGCGCCAGCGGGATAAGGACCGGGGATGTGGACGGCGACGGGGACCCGGATGTGGTGATCGCTTCCGAAGTCGACAGCGCGATTGCCTGGTACGAGAACCTGGGGGGTGGGGCTTTTTCCGGAAAACGGCTGGTCGAGGTGCTCTGGCTGCGTGGCAACGAGAAGGTCTCCGCCCGGATTGTGGATTTCGATGGCGACGGCGATCCGGACCTGCTGCACTCGGCACGCTGGGGCGACTCCCTGGCATGGTCCGAGAACCTGGGCGGCGGGTTGTTTTCGGGCCGGCGGAGCATCGGCGGCCTGAACGGGATCGAGCGCCTCGGTGCCGCGGATGTGGACGGTGACGGCGATCCGGATGCGCTATATGCCTCGCGGAACCAGGGCGAAATCGGCTGGCATGAGAACCTTGCCCGTGTGACAGCGACCACCGCAGAATCGGCCAGTGGCCGGGGTGGTGGTAGCCCCTGAACTAGCAAAACCTGGGACAGAAGCACCCTCCTCTGAGAAATCAAGCCAGTAAACTTCGGAACCAACCGCAGCCCCCTTTTCTCAGGGGCGTCTTGTCATTTTCGGATGTACCGGCACGCTGGAAACGTGGAGCATCCATAGAACTGTGAGCCGGATTGTGCAAACTGAAGCCGTACGCCCTTCTCTTCTGCCGCCACAAGTTCCGCATTCATCATGATCCTGGCCAATCGCCCGTTCCCATCTTCGAACGGGTGAACCTCGGACACCAGGGAGTGCATGAAAACCGCAACGTCAGGCGAAGTTGACGGGCGCCGCCCGTTCCGAGTAACAACGCAAACTCCGCGTCGGCGTGCCGGTCGCGGCCGAGTGCGACGATCATTCGTCTAATCCCTCACCGGCCACCGCCTTGCGGAAAATCCCGTTCAACTTCGCACGAATCGCTCGCGGCTCCTCAAGGTCAGGACGGCCCTGCCCCGAGAAGGATTCGCCATG
>CAZWZH010000008.1:0-4624 GCA_964638775.1 uncultured Pseudomonadales bacterium | reverse complement strand
TGGAAGAGAAGGAAAGGGGCCCGAAGTACCGGCTTACCCGACTGGACATCGAGGGCAACCGACCGGCGGAAGGCTCCTACATCTACCGCGACAGGCGCTGCAGGAAAGAGATCGGGTATGTGACGTCCGCCATGTGGTCGCCGGCCGCGAAAGCGAACATCGCATTGGCAATGATCGAGCCGCGATTCCTTGAGGGAGAGCTGTGGGCCGAGATTTACTACGAGAAGGAACTTCGTCACTACGACCGCGTAGCCAGGTGTACCAAGCGAGCGAAACCGTTCTGGGCGCCGGCCCGTGCTCGCGCCACGCCGGCTCTGGATTTCTAGTTCAGGGACACCTACTTTTCGCCCACCTCCGACCATTCTCATTGCACTGTCGATGGTAGGTATCCCATTCCTGCGCCGTTCCTGCGTGTTCCGACGGAAGGCAGGTGTCCCACTCCAGCGATGGGAGGTAGGTGTCCCATTCTTGCGTCCCATTCTTGCGTTTCTGCGTTCCTGCGTATTCCGACGGACGGTAGGTGTCCCATTCCGGTGCCCTGATTGACAATGCGCGCTGGTAGGTATAGGTAACTGTGCAGGGAGGTGTTGCCGATGCACGCTGCGGATTTTGTGCAGAGTTACTTCGATGCCTGGAATCTTCGTGACCCGGAGGCCGTAGCGGGGCATCTGGCGGCGGACGGCACCTACGTCGACGTGCCGGACAACGAGCAGAGTTCACGCGATGAGCTTGTCGTCGACCTGCGCGAGTTCTTTGCCTACTATCGGCACCGATACGAGCTGATCGGCGACATTCTCGAGGGGCGAGACACCATAGCCTTCCAATACCGGATGAATCCGCCCGCGCAGGCACGTTTCGGCAGTGACGAGGGCTGCATCTACGGTGCCGAGTTCATGACGCTGCGCGGTGACGCGGCGTTGACCATAACCGACTACTACGAGGTCCCCGGCGCAGGAAAGATCGCGCAGTTCGCGGATCTTGCCTCGCACCGGACGCGCGGCCCCAAATACGCGAAATCGGGGCTGACGGATGAGCAACTGGCAAGGTACAAGGCACGCCTGGAACGGGTCATGCGCTTGGAACGGGCCTATCTGCGTCCCGACCTGACCCTGCCCGAACTGGCCAAGGCGGTGGGCTGCTCGGTCAACCACCTCTCCCAGGTAATCAATTCCGGCTTCGGCATGAGTTTTTTCGATTACGTGAACCGATTCCGCGTCAACCACGCCAAGGAACTGCTCGCGAAACTCGATGGCCATGCCGAGTCGGTGCTCAACGTTGCGTTCTCGGTTGGGTTCAACTCCAACTCCGCGTTCTACACGGCGTTCAAGAAATGCGTGGGGCAGGCGCCTGCCCAGTACCGACGGGGGCTGTTGCGCCAGGCGCATTGATCCGGGGCGGGGTCGTCAGCCGCCGGTTCCCTTTTGATCCCGGACTCCGCTCCGCTTTGGATTGAAGGTAGGTGTCCCTTTTCCGCGTTTCCGCCTCTTCCGATACGCGCACCGCCTCCGGGCGACCTCTGCCGTCCAAGCCTGTAGGCATGGATTCACGCGCGCGAATCGCCTCAGTATGATGCTCCGATGGAAGCAGCGTCGACGGCTGCCGCCGACCTCCGGTTGCACCGAATTCAGCAGGGCGTCAAGTGGACGGTCTACACGCTCCTGCTCGTCAATTGGGGTTTCTACATCGCCGACGACATCGGCTGGGCCCGCCATACGCTGCACGCCGAGTCGACCGTTTTCGACTGGACATCGGCGTTCTCCACGTCCATCGACGAACTGGCCTGGTTCATCCTGCTCGGCATGTTCGAACTGGAAACCTACACGCTGAGCGACAGGGCCTGGAAGCCGTGGGTGGAACGCCTCGTGCACGGCCTGCGCCTGGCCTGCTACGTGATGCTTGCCCACACGATCTTCGCGTATACGTCAAACGTCTTCGACCTGCGGCCGACCCAGCCGGTGGAAGACGCGACGGAACTCTGCGACCTGGCCGGCGCCGACCTGTCGTATACCTACAACCTCGAATACACGGAGATCACCCGGGAAACCTGCGACGGCCTCTCCACCGCATCGCAATTCTACCGGGTCGGCAAGGCCCCGGTGGTGACCGACATGCCCGGCCTGGCCCTCGAACGGCAATTGGCCTGGGCGGATCTCTACGAAGGGGTGGCGTGGCTGCTGGCGATCCTCGCCATCGAGGTGGTGGTGCGCCTGCAGGAGCGGGGCATCACGGGTGGCAACCTGATGAGGACGGCCAATTGGGGGAAGAACCTGCTGTACGCCTCGATACTCGGCGTGGGCGCATGGTGGGCGTCGCTCTCGCACTGGCTCTATCTGTGGGATGAGTTCCTCTGGATTGGCGGCTTCATGGCCATCGGCATGAACCTGAGCGAGTGGCGCAAGGAAATCGACAACGAACGGGCGGGAGCGATGGCGGCATGATCACCGGGCATTGCGAATGCGGCCGGGTCCGCTACGAGGTCGCGGGCGAGATCGAGGATTTCAGCCATTGCCACTGTTCGCAATGCCGCCGATTGCACGGCGCCGCCTACGCCACCTTCGCGGGTGTCGCCCGGGAGAAGTTCCGCTACGTGTCCGGCGAGGCGGACGTAAAGGCTTACGCCTCGTCGGCAATCAACGACCGGATATTCTGCGGTGAATGCGGCTCCGCCATCCTGGTGGTCACGAAGAAGGAACCGGAATTCCTCTACCTGAGCATGAGCACCGTGGAGGGCGACCCGCCCCGCCCGGCGGGATACCACCAGTACGTGGGTTCCAAGGCGCCCTGGCACGAGATCACCGACGGCCTGGAGCTATATGACGGGGAACCCCCGGAATGAAGCTTGCCGAGTTTCAGAAACAGGAGCACACCGGCTCGTACTACGCGGCCTCGGTAAACGAGGTCACCGACTACCCGGTGCTCACCGGCGCGGTCACCGCCGATGTCTGCGTGGTCGGGGCGGGATTCACGGGTGTCGCCACCGCCCTGACCCTGGCCGAGCGCGGCTACTCGGTGGCGCTCGTGGAAGCTAACCGGGTGGGCTGGGGCGCATCGGGCCGCAACGGGGGCCAGTTGATCAACGGTATCAACGGGCACGGGAAGCTCGAGAAGAAATACGGCCCGGGCGTCAGCGACCTTCTGTGGGAACTGGACTGGCGCGGCCACGAGATCATCCACGAGCGGGTCGGGAAGTACGGCATCGACTGCGATCTCAAGTCTGGGTTCGCGGATGTGGCGCTGAAGCCGCGGCATCTGGGTTATATCCAGGAATATGCCGAGAACCGGAAACGCCGGCAGTGGCCGTATCCGTACGAGGTGTGGGACCGGGAAAAGGTCGCGGACAAGCTCGGCACCGATGCCTACCTGGGCGCCTTCGTCTGTTACCGCGACGGCCATCTGCATCCCCTGAATCTCTGTATCGGCGAGGCGCGGGCGGCAGCCGGCCTGGGCGCGCGGATCTTCGAGCAGTCACCGGTCACCGACATCGAACATGGGGCCAGGCCAACGGTAAGGACGGAGACGGGGTCCGTGCAGGCCGATGCCGTGGTTTTGGCGGGCAATGCGTACAGCCGCCTGGAGCAGCGGCACCTTTCCGGGCTGATCTTCCCGGCCGGCAGCTACATCATCGGCACCGAACCGCTGTCCGACGAGGTGGTAGACAAGATCAACCCGGCCGACGTCGCCGTCTGCGACATGAACGAGGTTGTGGACTACCATCGCCTTTCGGCCGACAAGCGCCTGCTGTACGGCGGCGCCTGCAACTACTCCGGGCGCGACCCGGCAGACATCAAGGCATACATCCTGCCACGTATGCTGAAGGTGTACCCGCAACTCAAGGGTGTGCGCATCGATTTCCAGTGGGGCGGCATGATCGGCATCGTGCCCAACCGCGTGCCCATCCTGCGCCGCGTCGACGGCAACATCTACTACTGCCAGGGCTACTCCGGCCACGGTGTGAATTCGACCCATGTCATGGGCGAGGTCGTCGCGGATGCGGTGGGTGGCACCCTGGAGAAGTTCGATCTGTTCTCCGGCATGAAACACATCCGAATTCCCGGCTCGCGCTGGTTCGGGAACCAGTTGATCGCCCTGGGGATGCTGTACTACAAGCTGAAAGATCGCCTGTAGTCCCCGTTGGGGCGCGCCTTGAGCACGAGTCCCGCGTCTGTCTTCAAGAATTGGGAAGTAGGTGCCTCCGAGTTCGCCGAAGGCAGGTGGTTGGAAGGTCGGTTGGAGGGTAGGTGTCCCATCTGCAGGAAGGTAGGTGTCCCATTTGTAGTCCCATCTGTAGAGGGAAAATTTCCCGGTCGCATTTGGGATACCATGGCTTTGCGCGGTTTGGCATCAGCAGTGCCTGGTGGCGTTGTGTGCGATTCCGTGGTGGCTGGCCACTGCCAGGATACGGGCGCGAGGTTCGGAAACGATGGCGAATACCTGGTTGCTGAGCGGAGTTCCGCGGTCGGGAACCTCGCTTTGCTGCCGCCTCGTAGGGGATTTGCCTGATTCCGTGGCTCTCTCGGAACCCATCCGGCGCGACCTTTTCTCCGGGGCGGATACGCGAACCGGGGCATGTCTGCGTATCGAGGGCTTCGCCCGCCGCATACGGGAGCGGATCCTGGTTCAAGGC
>CAZWZH010000007.1:0-8330 GCA_964638775.1 uncultured Pseudomonadales bacterium | reverse complement strand
TCCAATACCTCAATCACGGGCGTCGCACCAAACGCCTCCGCCAGGTCGTTCTCGAGAATCTCCACTACGTCCCCCCGGCTCCCGAACCGCGTCTCGGCAAAGCCATTCAGATAGAGCTTCATCGACTTGCTCTCGACGAGGTTCGGCGACGTGCAGTTAACCCGCAACCGCAATCCGGCGGCAACCGGTTTGCCCGCTCCGTTCAACCAGGAAAACTCATAACTCGTCCACAGATCCTCGCCGCGAAACGGCAGTTCATCCGCAATGCCCAGCAGGGCTCGCGCGCGGGATCGGGCAATACCTTCCAGCAACTCGAGTGCACAAGCACCGGCGTTGCCCACGGGCTTGACCGGGATTTCGTCCGAAGACACGATGGTTCGCACCAAACAGAAGAACCTCACTACAGCGGGGCCATCTCCGGATGTCAATCGCGGGGCACCCATTGCCACACACTCCGCCGGCCGCACATGCCTGACCGGATCCAGGAGGCGGCAGCCATCTTTGCCACCTACGCCTGGGGCCCCTGGCTGCTGGTGCTTCTGCTCGGCGGAGGCCTCTTCTTCCTTGCCTATTCCCGGGCCCTGCCCTTCCGTTACCTCGGCCACGCCTTAAGCCTGCTGCTCGGCCGCCACGACAGGGCTGACGATCCCGGGCAGATCAGCCATTTCCAGGCGCTCTCGTCGGCGCTCGCGGGCACTGTCGGCATGGGCAACATCGCCGGCGTGGCGCTGGCCATTTACATCGGTGGGCCAGGCGCGATCTTCTGGATGTGGGTCACCGCCGTGGTCGGCATCGCCACCAAGTTCTTCACCTGTTCGCTGGCAGTGATGTACCGCGGCCGCGACAGCGAGGGCGTGCTGCAGGGCGGCCCCATGTACGTCATACGGGAAGCTCTGCCCCGCCGCTTTCGGTTCCTGGCGTACCTGTTCACCGCATTCGGGCTGCTGGGCTGCCTGCCGGTATTCCAGGCCAATCAACTCACACAGGTGCTGCGCGAGGTGCTGTTCATTGAACAGGGCTGGCTCGCCGCGGAAGCGAACCATTTCGCCTTCAACCTGACGGTGGGCCTCGGGCTGCTGGTGGTGGTGGCTCCGGTGGTTCTGGGCGGGCTGTCCCGGGTCGCGAAGGCCGCCGCCACGCTGGTGCCCCTCATGTCGGTACTGTACGTCGGGGGCGCCGTTGCCGCGGTGTTGCTGAACATCGACAAGCTGCCCGGGGCGATCGCCCTGATCGTAACCGACGCCTTCACCGGTGAGGCCGTGGCCGGCGGCGCCCTGCTGTCGGTGATTCTCTACGGCGTGCAGCGGGGCGCTTTTTCCAACGAGGCCGGCATCGGCACCGAGGCGCTCGCCCACGGCGCAGCGCGCACCCGCGAGCCCATCCGGGAGGGCCTGGTCGCCATGCTCGGCCCGGTCATCGACACACTCCTGGTATGCTCAGCAACCGCGTTGGTCATCCTGATTTCGGGAACCTGGCAATCGGAGGGCGCCAACGGCGTGACCCTCACCGCCGCGGCCTTTCAGGAACTGCTCGGTCCGGCCGGGCTGGCCATCGTCTTCGTATCGGTCGTCTGTTTCGCGGCCACGACAATGTTCACCTACTCGTTCTACGGCTCACAGTGCGCGAGCTTCCTGTTCGGCGCCGGCAGTCGCCGCTACTACGTCTGGTTCTACCTGGCTTTCATCGTGATCGCCGCCGTCGTCACCATGCAGGCGGCCATCGGCATCGTCGACGGCGCCTTTGCCATCATGGCGATTCCCACCATGGTCTCGTCACTGTGGCTGGCGCCCAGGGTGAAGGCGGCCGCGTCGGACTATTTTGCCCGGCTTCGCGCGGGAAAAGCCGGCTGAACGAGCTTGCCTGCCTCGCACCGAAACCGTTCCGGGGCTCGTGTAGAATCCGGCCCGTTTCCGCGGGGTCGCCCGCTACCGGACGAGGCTCAAAGATGCGGGTAGCTGTAACACGCGCCCTGTTGCCAATCTGCCTTCTTGCATGGATCGCAGGCTGCTCGGGAAACGGGGCACCGCCCGACCCTCCGCCACCTCCGCCCACCGCCCCAGCACCACCGGAAACCACGTTTCAGGCCGAAATCCGCCGCACCGAATACGGCATACCGCACATCAAGGCCGATGACTGGGGCAGCCTCGGCTATGGCTACGGCTATGCCTACGCCCAGGACCGGTTCTGCGTGGCCATGGCGGCCATCGTCTTCGCCACAAGCCGCTCGGCGGAACTGCTGGGTGAGCAGCACGGCGACATTACGTCCGATTTCGTACTGCGCTACCTGTTCGGTACCAAGGAAGAGTTCCGCGAGACGTACTTCACCGACCCGGATGACGAGGCAATCCTGCTGGCCGAGGGGTTTGCGGCGGGCATGAACCGCTATCTCCGGGAAACCGGTGTGGAAAACCTTCCCGGCGGCGACCAGGGATGCCGGGACGCGGACTGGGTCCACGAGATCGATGCGGTGGACGTCTGGATGCATATCGCCCGGGTGCAGCTCTCCGGCAGTTCCGACCAGAGCATCGTGCGCCGGGCGATCTTCGCGCCGGATGGGCCCGACGGCACCGCCCCCGCCGGCTACAGCGACGCTGAGTGGAACGAACTCGAGCGCGCGCTGGCCCGGGACGCCCACCCGTTCGGCTTCGGCGGCGACGGCAGCAACGCGCTGGCCGTGGGCCGGGACCTGAGCCAGACCGGCAAGGGGCTGCTGCTCGGCAACCCCCACCTGAGCTGGAGCGGCCCGCGCGGCTTCCACCAACTGCACCTGACCATCCCGGGGGATTACGATGTGGCCGGCGCCGCCCTGCACGGCGTGCCCTGGGTGGGCATCGGCTTCAATGGCGACCTCGCGTGGACGCACACCACCTCCTTCGCCACCCGATTCACCCTTTACGAACTGGAACTGAATCCCGAGGACCCGCTGCAATACCGCTACGAGGAAGAGTGGCGCGACATCGTCAGCGAGGACGTCACCATCCTGGTCAAGCTGGACGACGGGTCGCTGGAGGAGCGCAAGCACACCTTCTACCGCTCGCACTACGGCCCCATCGTCAGCCTGGGCGAAGTCAGCGACCTGCTCGGCGGCTGGCCGCTGCCGAATGGCAACCTGTTCACTGTGCGCGATGCCAACGCGCTACGTGATACCGGGGCCATCGACCAGTACCTCGACATGGGCCGGGCGCGCACCGTCGCAGAGTTCACGGAGGCGCTGAAGCGCATCGGCATCCCCGTATTCCACGTCTTCGCCGCCGACCGCCACGGCGAGGCCTTCTATGGCGAGATCGCCGGGATTCCGCACGTCACACAGCAGCAACTCGACGGCTGCGCAACGGAACTCGGCCGCCTGATCGCTTTCGGCACCAACGACGCGGTGCTCACCCTCGACGGGAGCAGGGCGGCCTGCGAGTGGGGGGAAGACCCCGACAGCCCGCCCGGCACAAATCTCTACGGCTACGAAGCGCGCCCGAAACTGCAGACCACCGACTACGTCGGCAACGGCAACGACAGCTACTGGCTCAGCAACGCCGACAATCCGCTCACCGGCTTTCCGGTGGTGTTCGGCTGGCTCGGGCACGAGAACAAGCAGCAGTCGCTGCGCACCCGCATCGGCCACCTGATGGTGCGGGAACGGCGGGAAGCCACCGACGGACTGGACGAGGCCCCGGGCTTCACCCTCGACTCGATGAAGGCATTCATGTACCGCAACCGGATGTACGGCGCGGAAATCGTGTTGGATGACGTGCTGGCGATCTGCGAGGGGTTGACTGGCGCCAACGCGAGCGAAGAACGGGCCATGCTGGCCTGTGCGGCATTGACGGACTGGGATCGCAAGGTCGACCCGGAGAGCCGCGGCGCACAGGTCTTCACGGAATTCTGGCGTGCCGTTCGCCGGGAACTCGGCAACGATTTCAACCTGCTTATCGAGAGCCGCTCGTTCTGGACGGTGCACTTCGACCCGGCGGACCCGCTCAACACGCCGCGCGGCATCGACCGTTCACGGTCCGGCAACCGGGAACTCGTGGTCTCGGCCTTGAGCGACGCGGTTGTGAATCTCAAGCAAGCCGGGATCGCTCTGGACGCCCCCTGGCGGGAGGTGCAGTTCGTCACCCGCAACGGCGTACGCATCCCCGTACACGGCGGCGACCCGGAAGCCGGCGTCTACGGCGCCATCTCCGCGAGGCTGAACGACGGAGGCTACACCCCCCGCTCCGGCAACACCTACATCCAGGCTGTCACCTGGAACGACACCACCTGCCCCATCGCCGACGCCATCCTGGCGCCGTCACAGTCCATCGACCCCGAATCGCCCCACTACGCCGACCAGACGGAACTGTACAGCCGCAAGGAGTGGGTGCGGTTTCCGTACTGCGAGGAAGAGATCGAGGCGGCGCAGATCGGGGAGACGGTGGTCGTCGAGGAATAGTTGAAATCGAATGGGTACGGCGCTGGCCATACCGGACCAGTTTACTAGGCATCAGACAAAGCCCGCTGATTTTTGACTGCTAGGCAGCAAATCGAGAAACGCGCCGCTGATCGAGACTTCTCCGGCCAAGACCCCCGAATCCCTGCGGACCCGCCGAATCAGGCCGCCCGGAGCAGCGGATCCGGAATTGAAGCCGCGGTTTTCTGGTGACTTGTCGGTCGGCCTTTCAATTGCGCGTCAGATCATAGAACGCTCCCAGACCGATTTCATTCGCCTCCAGCGGGAGCATCGCGAATACGATCGCATGACTGCCCATCCCCGGGGCATCTGGCGCGTCCAGCACGCTCATAAAAATTTCCACTTCGCCTGGTTTGGCGTCCCCGCCCAAGATGACCAAGTCACTGCAGTTGATTTGAGGTTCTCCGTAGTACACATTGAAGGCAGAATTGACCGCACCGAGTGCGCCAGAGAATTCACAGTCGAGTTCTCCAAAGTCCCCTGCATCTACCGTAAGCGTACCCTCAAACTTGCCATCCGCTCCAACATCAAGCGTAGCAGGAAGATCAGGGTCGTCGCCCATCGGGTTCCATATTCCCGCAATTTGGGAACTTGAACCGCCCCGTTCAAAACCGGTGAACGCCCACCCGTGAAAGTTGCGAGGTGATTCTCCCAAGATGGTGTAGCTACCACGGATCCAGTCACCGCTTCGGAACTCGGCAGTAACGGACACTCCATCCGCACCTCCCACTGGCGTAAACCCGTCCAAGCCCTGCCTGCCGGACAAATACACGACGCCTTCGCCGGACACCATCTTGCCTTCTGAATCGTATGTCCCTCGGGCGATGTAGGTTTCATCATCGGTCTCTGGCAACCACGCAAATATCCTGCTGTCCGGCAACAGGACGACTAAACCGTCGCCGCCCATGCCGTCGTCAAAAGACACCTGCCAAAGGCCCACAGCGCCACGATACTCCCCCCGACCAGCGGACAGATTGGACAGGTATTGCCCTTCCGCAACATTCATCATGCTCATTACCTGAACCGGCTGGTCCGACATCACCATCAGCGACCATTTGCCCGCGCCATCGCTCAGACCCGCGTCTTCGAGTTGCGCCGCCGTTGCCGAGTAGGCGCCGCCGACCGGAACCGTTTCGCTGACGCTGCCGGCACTGGCCGCACCGCTGTCGTCAACCCCGGTGATCGTGATCATTGCCGCCGCGTCGCCCAGGTTGATCACCCGCAACCAACTCTCCTGGTTCATGTTGCTGCCGGGATTGAAGATGGGCACGAGGTGCTGCGTATCGGTTCCAGTTGCCACGTCATGCAGACTGGCGAGAAAACCGGTTTCTTTGTTCCGAAAATAAGCCAAGGGCTCAATATCCAGGGTGCTTGACAAAACCAGCCGCCAGAATCCCATGCCGTTTTCCAGGCTGCCATCAAGGACGGGAGAGGTATCTGCACCTTCCAAATGTTCCGAGTTGAAGTGCACCGTCTGCCCTGCCTCGAGAGACAGCTCCACCGGGCCGAATGCCATGCCCATGTCATCGTAGGCGTGAATTTCGACCATTCCCGCGCGGTTCGAATGGTTGATGACCCGCATGAACCCTTGCCGGCCCTGTTCGTCATCGACTGCCATGAACAGCGGAATCACGTGCTCGCGGCCACCGTCGTGCGCCGCAAATCCAGCCTGGCTCCATCCCAACAGAACCGCTATTGCGAATAACCTGAGATGCATAGCAACCTCCTTGGTCTTTTGTGTTTGCCGGTTGATTGTCGCGATTCGCCAGTGACAACGACTTCGACTGTCAATTGACAATCAACATAAATCGTTTCGATTGTAACTCGATTTCCCGCACAATGAGTTTATTTCAACAGGTGTGGAACAGACACCTCCATTTGTTCTGTTTCTGGTCCGTCCGACCCAATTTCGACAGGCACTTGGAGCCTTTCAATTGCCCGTTCCATCACGGCGCAGCGTTCAGCAAAAGCCAGGATGCGCAGATTTCCAAGCCTGATGTGCGGCTGAGGCTATCGGGCCACTCGTTTCCTTTTGAACGCCGCAACGCCCTGGTCCGCCAGCCTGACCGGTTCCGGCAGCCGGAACCCTCCTCCGCAGCGCAGCACCAGCTCGATGGCGCCTGGGTGATCGCAACGATGGCCCGGGCTCACGAACAGCGGTCTGACGCCGGTTCGCGTTCTGAGCACCGTACCCAGGCGTTCGCCCTGGTAGCGCAGATGGGCAAACGCGCCGCGCTGGTTCCCCGGTTCCGCGTGCTCCCCGACCAGCCGCGACTTGGCGCACCCCACGGCCGGCTTGTCCAGCAGCACGCCCAGGTGGCAGGCGAGGCCCAGGCGGCGCGGATGGGCCAGCCCCTGGCCGTCGCAGAGGATCGCATCGAAGGGCGACCGCACCCGGCGAAGCACGGCGATGAGCGCCGGCGCTTCGCGAAACGACAGCAGGCCGGGAACGTAGGGGAACTGAAGCGGCCGGCGCAGCGAGCGGGTTTCCATGACTGCGCCACCATCGACATCCCAAACCACCGCCGTGGCGAAGATCTGCTCTTCCCCGAACGCACAATCCACGCCGACAACCGTCGAAACCGGAGGCAGCGGTTCGACCCTGACCTTGCCGCGCAACTCGTTCTGAATCTCCACCGCGCGCCGGGGCGTAACCTTCCAGCGATGCACGTCAGTCCACTACCGTAAATACCCGTGGCAGCGTACAACACCGGGACAAGGATGTTCGACGGCGGGTGGGACGGATCGGGTCCGTTCATTTCCGGTTGCGTTGCGGCCGACGCCGTTTTTCAAGTTGAGGACGGGTTTGCTATCTTCGGGCCATGAACGAGCATGCCTCGGCGGCCGAAGGCATCATGAATCGGGTGCGGCTGGACTACCGGCCAACGCCCGGCATCTACGACGAGTTCCTCGATACCGACGGCGCGTTGCGCTCGCACTGGGCACCGCAGATCGAGCAGGCCCTCGGCGCTCGGCTCGACAACCGCGGCGACGAGTCAGGAACCACGCGTTTCGACCCGTTTCCCTACGTCTTCGACACCGGCGAATGGCGTGTCATCGAAAGGGGCCTGCTGCAACGGTCGCGATTGCTGAACGCGCTGGTCGCCGACTTCTACGGCCCGCAAACGCTGCTGCGAGAGCACGGCCTGCCTGCGGCGCTCCTGTTCGCCAACCCGGCCTACCTGCCGCAGTGCCATGGCTACCAGCCGTCCGACGGCGTTTTTCTGAGTCAGGCAGCTTTCGACCTCGGCCGCTCGCCCGACGGTCAATGGCGCGTGCTGGCTAACCGAACCGATGCGCCGTCCGGCCTCGGCCATGCGCTGCGGAACAGGTTTGAGACCGGCCGGGTGCTTCCCGGCGCTCTCGACCGCATCGGGGTAGCACCGCTTTCCGGATTCTTCGACGGATTCGCCAATCGGCTGGGAGTAAGCGATTCCGAGCCCGAAGACGCCATTTGCGTGGTTCTCTCCGGCGGCCCGCACAAGGCTGGCTACCCGGAACACGATTTCCTGGGCAGGCAACTGGGAATCGCCATAGCCAGGGGCCATGACTTGAGGGTGCGGCCGGAGGGCGCACACCTGGCGACGCAGGATGGGCTGAAGCCGGTGCGGGCGATCGTGCGTCAAATTGAATCGCTGTCGTGCGATCCGCTGGAACTGTCCACAAGCGCCTTGCACGGCACACCCGGTCTGTTGGCTTGCGCCGTTGGCGGTGACCTGCGAGTCGAGAACGCCATCGGCACCGGGGTGGTGGAAAGCGCGGCGCTTTCGGGCTTTCTGCCCGGGCTTTGCCGTACGCTGTTCGATGAGCCGCTCATACTGCCGGACCTGGCAACCTGGTGGTGCGGCCAGGCGCGGGAAGCCGGCCATGTGGCCGCCAATCTCGA
>CAZWZH010000006.1:0-16788 GCA_964638775.1 uncultured Pseudomonadales bacterium | reverse complement strand
GTCTACAACCGCATCATGGTGACCCACCTGCTGCTCGACGAGAAGCGCGAAAACCGGGTGGGCGGAGCCGTGGGCTTCAACGTCCGCAGCGGTGATTTTTACGTTTTCCGCGCCCGGGCCGTGATCGTCTGCGCCGGCGGTGCATCGCACATCTACAAACCCCGCGCCGTGGGCGAAGGCATGGGCAGAACCTGGTACGCCCCCTGGAGCAGCGCCTCGGCCTATGCCCTGCCTGTCCTCGCCGGCGCCAAGATGACGCAGATGGAAAACCGCATCGTCCTCACGCGCTTCAAGGACGGCTACGGCCCGGTCGGGGCCTACTTCCTGCATCTCGAGACCTATACCGAGAACGGCTACGGGCAGGAATACGAATCGAAATGGTACGACCACACCAAAGCGCTGGTGGGCGACTACATCGACCGGCACCCGGTGCCGACCTGCCTGCGCAACCACGCGTTCCTCGAGGAGGTGAAGGCCGGCAACGGGCCCATCCGCATGGTGACCCGGGAAGCTTTCCGGGACCCGCACAAGGAAACCGTCGGCTGGGAGAATTTTCTCGGCATGACCATCGGCCAGGCGGTGGTCTGGGCATCGCAGAACATTGATCCCAAGCATACGGATCCGGAACTGACCACCTCGGAGCCCTACGTCATGGGCTCACACGCCACCTGTTCCGGCGCCTGGGCGAGCGGGCCGGCAGACTGCGCGCCAGAGGAGTATCAGTGGGGATACAACCGCATGATGACGGTGGAGGGGCTGTTCGGCGCCGGCGACGCCATCGGCGGCAGCGCCCACAAGTTCTCTTCCGGATCCTTCACCGAAGGCCGCATCGCCGCCAAGGCGGCCGTCAACTTCGCGATGGACCGCGCGCGCGAGCAGCCGGTGATCAGCGAGCGGCAATACGACGAACTGAAGGCGCAGGTCTTTCAGCCCCTCGAGACTTACCGCGTCGGGCGCAACGAGATCGTCGCGGGAACCGTCTCGCCGAGCTATATCCTGCCGATCAACGGCCTGCAGCGCCTGGAGCAACTCATGGACGAGTACGTCGGCGGCATCGGTGCCCACTACACCACCAACGAGCCCCTGCTCACCCGCGGGCTCGAGCTGCTCGGCATGCTGAAGGAGGACCTGGCCCGTCTCGCTGCCGAAGACCTGCACCAGTTGCAACGGGCTTGGGAACTCCGCCACCGGGTGCTGGCGTCAGAGGCGGTGGCGCACCACACCCTGTTCCGGCAGGAAACGCGCTGGCCGGGCTACTACTACCGGGCAGACCACCCGAAGCTGGACGATACGGACTGGCACTGTTTCACGCTGTCCCGCTACGACCCGCATGCCGACCGGTGGGAAATGGAGAAGGCGCCCGTCTACCACATCGTCGATTGAGCGGCAGACCGCCTGCGCGGGTATCGCGCAATCCTGTCACGTCGAACTCTGTTTGACCCCATGCCGGCGCTACCGGTCTCGAAGCGCACCGGCCCGGAACCCACACCGGCGCTTCAGGCCAGTATGCGTTCGGCCCCCGAATAGACGTTGAAGCGGTCGGATTTGAGAAAGCCCACCAGCGCGATGCCCTGGTCCCGCGCCAACTCCACGGCCAGGCTTGAGGGCGGGCCGATCGAGGCGACCAGCGGTGAACCGGCCACCGCCGCCTTTTGCAACAGCTCGAAGCTGGCCCGGCCGCTCAGAAGTATGCCGTAGCTCGCCAGGTTCCCTTCCGCGAGGTACGAGCCCGCCAGCTTGTCGAAGGCGTTGTGACGGCCCACGTCTTCCCGAACGCGCAGTATGGCGCCCGCTGAATCAAAACTCGCCGTGGCGTGCAGTCCTCCGGTACGGGCGAACTCCGTCTGAACTGCCCTGAGCGCCCGCGGCAGGCCCCTGAGCGCCTTCGCGGTAATGCCGAACACCGATGGCGGGCGCGGTTCGAGTTGCACGCGTACCGCATCGAGCGAAGCCTTGCCGCATACGCCGCAGCTCGAAGTGGTGTAGAAGTGGCGCAGGAGCCCGCCCGCATCGACACCGATGTCGTCCGCCAGTTCCACACGGATGACGTTCTGAATGCCTTTGTCTTCGCTCGGCGGGTCGCAGTGCTCGACCCGTACCACATCGCCACGGCCGCGGACAATGGCTTCGCCCGCCAGAAACCCGACCGCCAGTTCCTTGTCGTTGCCGGGGGTCCGCATGGTGACCGAGATGCTCTGCTCCACACGTTCACCGCGCGCTGTGTACGACAACCGGATCTCAAGCGGTTCCTCGACGGTGATGACATCGCTATCCGCGAGCCACGTCGAATCGGGGCCAATCCTGTCGATATCGACGCGCAAGCTGGCCAACGGCGATCGGCTGGCTGGAACTGTCAGGCCGGCAGCAGGCCGACCTGTTCGCTTGCCCGGCTCAGGTGCTCTTCCTGCCAGCGGGAACGGTGATTGGCGGGCCGGACCTCCACGGCGGTGACCTTGTATTCCGGGCAGTTGGTGGCCCAGTCGCTCAACTCGGTGGTGACGACGTTGGTACCCGTGGAGGGGTGGTGGAAGGTCGTGTAGACCACACCCGCCGCCACGCGCTCGGTCACGTCGGCGCTCAGGGTTATTTCGCCCATCCTGCTGGTCACGGAGACCCAGTCGTCGGTGCGGATGCCGCGCACCTCCGCATCCGCCGGATGGATTTCCAGCCGGTCTTCGTTCAGCCATTCTATGTTGTCGGTGCGGCGGGTCTGGGCGCCGACGTTGTACTGGGTGAGGATGCGGCCGGTGGTCAGCAGCAGCGGGTACCTGCGGTTGGCCTTCTCGTCGGTGGGCTGGTAGTCGGTGAGCACGAACAGGCCCTTGCCGCGCACGAACTCCTCCCGGTGCATGATCGGCGTGCCTAGTGGGGCGGCCTCATTGCAGGGCCACTGCACGCTGCCTTCGCGGTCGAGCATCGTGAAGGAAACGCCGGCGAAGGTCGGTGTGAGGGCGGCGATCTCGTCCATGATCTCGCTGGTCGAACCGTATTCCATGGGGTACCCGAGCTTTCGGGCCAGCGCCTGAGTCACTTCCCATTCGTGCATGCCGGTCTTCGGCTGCATGACGGGCCGTACCCGGTTGATGCGCCGCTCGGCATTGATGAAGGTGCCGTCCTTCTCCAGGAACGAGGTGCCCGGGAAGAAGACGTGGGCGAACTTGGCCGTCTCGTTCAGGAACAGGTCCTGGACGATGACGCACTCCATGGCGCCGAGGGCTGCCTCCACATGCTGGGTGTTCGGGTCTGACTGGGCGATGTCCTCGCCCTGGATGTAGATGCCCTTGAACCCCCCGGCGCAGGCTTCGTCGAGCATGTTCGGGATGCGGAACCCCGGTTTGCCGGACAGGCCGACATTCCAGGCGCGCTCGAAAGAGGCGCGCACGCTGTCGTTCGTGATGTGCCGGTAACCGGGCCATTCGTGCGGGAAAGAACCCATGTCGCAGGAGCCCTGCACGTTGTTCTGCCCGCGCAGCGGGTTGACGCCCACGCCCGGCCGGCCGATGTTGCCGGTGGCCATCGCCAGGTTCGCCATGGCCATGACCATGGTGGAGCCCTGGCTGTGTTCCGTGACCCCCAATCCGTAATAGATCGCGCCGTTCGGTGCGGTGGCGTAGAGGCGCGCGGCCGCACGGATGTCCTCCGCCGCCACGCCCGTGACCGAGGCGATGCGTTCCGGCGAGTTTTCATCCCGGGCGGCGAAGGCGAGCCACTCCTGGAACGATTCCACGTCGCAACGGTCGTCGACGAACCCGCGATCGAGCAGCCCTTCGGTGACGACCACGTGCGCGAAGGCGTTCATCAACGGCACGTTCGTGCCCGGCAGCAGCGGCAGGTGATGTTCCGCCTCGATGTGGGGCGTGCGCACCAGGTCGATGCGCCGCGGGTCGGCGACGATGAGCTTCGCGCCCTCGCGCAGCCGCCGCTTCATCATGGAGGCGAAGACCGGGTGCCCGTCGGTGGGATTGGCGCCGATCACCACGATGACGTCGGCCTCGGCCACCGAGTCGAAATTCTGCGTGCCCGCCGAGGTGCCGAAAGTCTGCTTCAGGCCGTAGCCGGTGGGCGAATGGCAGACCCGGGCGCAGGTATCGACGTTGTTGTTGCCGAACGCCGTGCGCACCATCTTCTGGATCAGCCACACCTCCTCGTTGGTGCAGCGCGACGAGGTGATGCCGCCGATGGAGGAGTTGCCGTGTTTTTCCTGAACCGCCATCAACCGCGTAGCCGCCTCGTCGATAGCTTCCTCCCAGGACACCACCCGCCAGGGGTCGGTGATGCGGTCTCGCACCATGGGCTCGAGAATGCGGTCGCCGTGATTGGCGTAACCCCAGGCGTAGCGCCCCTTCACGCAGGAGTGGCCGTGGTTGGCCTTGCCGTCCTTGTCGGGCGTCATGCGCACCACCCGGTCGCCTTTTACCTCCGCCTTGAAGGAGCAGCCGACGCCGCAGTAGGCGCAGGTGGTCTTCACCACCCGGTCCGGCACGCCGTGCTCGATCACCGACTTGTCCATGAGCGTGGCGGTGGGGCAGGCCTCCACGCAGGCGCCGCAGGAGACGCATTCCGAGGAGAAGAAGTCGTGCGCGCCGGTCTTCACCACCGAGTCGAAGGCGCGCCCGTCGATGGTCAGCGCCAGGGTGCCCTGGATCTCGTCGCAGGCGCGCACGCAGCGGGAGCAGACGATGCACTTGGACGGGTCGAACGTGAAATAGGGGTTGGACTCGTCCTTTGGCGCATCCAGGTGGTTCGCGTGCTCCTTGCCGTTGGCGTAGCGCACCTCGCGCAAGCCCACGGCTCCTGCCATGTCCTCGAGTTCGCAGTCGCCGTTGGCGGGGCAGGTGAGGCAGTCCAGCGGATGGTCGGAGATGTACAGTTCCATGACCCCGCGCCGGATTTTGGCCAGGGCGTCGGTCTGGGTGCGAACCGACATGCCCTCCCGCACCGGCTCGGTGCAGGCGGCCGGCATGCCGCGCCGGTCCTCGATCTCGACCAGGCAGAGCCGGCAGGAACCGAAAGCTTCCAGGCTGTCGGTGGCGCAGAGTTTCGGTACGGGGATGCCCGCGGTCGCCGCCGCCCGCATGATGGACGTGCCGGCCGGTACCGATACCGGCATGCCGTCGATGGTCAGCGCAACCGTCTCCGCCGCCGCGGAGGCGGGTGTGCCGTAGTCGGTTTCGAAAAGGCTCATTTCAACCCCAGTGCGCTGCGAACCGGTATGGGCGTCATGCCGCCCATCTGGCACAGGCTCGCGTCCTCCATGACGTCGCACAGATCGGCAATGATAGCCAATTCCGCGCCGCCATGCCGGTCGCCGCCACCTGCCGGATCGGTACCCGGAACCCCGCGAACTCCCTTGGCCATCAGGGTTTCGACCGTCTCCTTGCCGCGTACGGCGCCGATGCGGCAGGGTGTGCACTTGCCGCAGGATTCGTGGGCGCAGAAGGCGAAGGCGAAATGTGCCTGCCGCACCAGGTCGACAGTGTCATCGAAGACCACCACGCCGCCGTGGCCGACGCCCGCGCCGAGTTCAGCGAGCGCTTCGTAGGTAAGAGGCGTGTCCAGTTCCCCGTCCTTGAGGTACGCGCCGAGGGGCCCGCCCACCTGCACGGCGCCCACCGGGCGGCCGCTCTTGGTGCCGCCACCCCAGTCCTCGATCAGTTCGCGCAAGGGGATGCCGAACGGCAATTCGATGAGGCCGCCCCGGCGCACATTGCCGGCAAGCTGAAAGGTCATGGTGCCGGTCGAAGGCCCCACGCCAAATTCCGCATACGCCGCTCCGCCCATGTCCAGAATGGCGGGCACGGCGGCCAGCGTGATCACGTTGTGCACCAGGGTCGGGCGGCCGAAGAGCCCGGCAATGGCGGGAACCGGCGGTTTGGACCGTACCTCGCCCCGCTTGCCTTCCAGGCTCTCGAGCAGCGAGGTTTCCTCGCCGCAGATGTAGGCGCCCGCGCCGACGAAGAGTTCGATGTCGAACGCGTCAAGCAGGCCCATGCCCCGGGCCGCATCGATCGCTTTCCCGAAGATCTCCGCGGCCAGCGGGTACTCTGAGCGCAGGTAGACGATGCCCTTCCCCGAACCGGTCGCATGCCCGGACAGGAGCATGCCCTCGATGAGGCGGAACGGGTCGCCCTCCATCACCAGCCGGTCGGCGAAGGTGCCCGAATCGCCCTCGTCGGCATTCACCACGATGTATTTTTCGTCCGCCGGCTTATCGTGCACGGTGCGCCACTTGATGTGCGCGGGAAAGCCCGCACCGCCACGGCCCCGCAGCCCGCTCAGCCGGACCTGCTCCAGGATGTCCGCAGGTTCCCGCTCCAGTTGCGCGCGAATCCAGGCCGGATCGTAGTCGAACGGATCCACATGCCCGCACCGGTCGAAGACCAGCCGCTGCTGACGGGCGAGCGCCGGTAGTTCCTGCACCGGCCCAATCCTGACCGCATCGAGATCGCCTGCATCCTTGACGGGACCGAAAGCCACCCCATCGACTTCAACGAGCGGTTCCAGCCAATTCAGCCCGTGGGAACCGGTACGAATCACCTGGTGGCCACTGCGTGCCAGATCGTCCGCAATGCGGTTTGCGCCCAGCGCATTGGCCAGGGTCTCGTAGGGCACCTTGGCGAGGCTCATCCGGCGAGCCCCTCCGGCGTGGCGCCGACCACCGGATCGCCGTTCACCATGGCAGTGGGCCCGTTCGTGCAGAGCCCGAGGCAATAGACGGCCTCCAGGCTCACGCTGCCGTCCGCGGCGGTCTCCCCGAGGCCGATGCCGAGTCTGTCCGTGATCGCCGCCGTGAGTTGCCGCGCCCCTACCGCCTGGCAGGCTTCAGCCTGGCAGATGCGGATGTGCCTGCGTCCCACCGGCACCGTGCGCAGATCACTGTAGAAGCTGACGATGCCCCGCACCTCCGCAACGCTCAGGTTGAACACGTCGGCCACCGTTGCCATGTGGGCGGACTCGATGTGCCCGCACGCCTCCACGATCTTGCGCAATGCCGTGATGGGCCCGCCGATCAGGCCCGTAAAGCGTTCAGCGATGTCACGGACGTCCGACGTTGCGTCCATGGCAGACCATCGGGTTGCGAGGGCAGCGGAATATAGCATGGGGCCACGTCGCCGGGCGGCGGGTGCTCAAACCCTCGATTGGCGCTGTCGCAACCCGGAACTTTCGTGTCGGAATCCGTCCCGCGCAGCGAGTATTGACGGTCAATCCGGCCGCGTTCGGCGACGGATAGTCAGCGCATCCGTGACGACAAGCAGGAAGAACAAGACAAGAAAGGTGACCGTGCGCAAGTCGCCGAAGAAAAAGAAGGGCTCCACGGGGACCGCGACGGTTTTCTCAAGCGCCGCGATCTTGAATTCATGCTTGCTGTCGAAGATAGGATCGAATGCGATCTCCAGCAGGTCTCGGCGGCTGCGGTAGCGCATGATGCCCACCGAGCTCCATTGCTCCGCACCATCGATGCCCACGAGGTCCAGCGCTCCGTGCACCACCGGCCCGGCAAGCACCGGATGGCAGGCGCGCTTGAACAGTTCCGGGTACATGTGTTCCATGTAGCGCGCCAGCGACTCCTCTGGCGTATCCACCCGGGAAGGGTGCGGTTCGGCCATCTCCAGAAGGTTTACCATCAGGAACTGATCGCCCGTGTCTTCCGTCATGAAGCGGCGCAGGAACTCCACGCGTTCCGGCCCCGAGCCGCCGCGCTCCGCCCGAGCGATGAAGGCATCGATCTCCTCCGTTTTCAGCGGACCGGCGGTATTGGTGTACCAGATGCTGAACAGCATCCAGACGACGGCCGGAACACCCCAGAGCCAGGTTCGTCCTTGCGCCAGCAGGTTTCGCAGTCCACTCGTCATTGCTTCCAAACCTCTCGTTCGCGGACCGGGTTGTCAAGCGCGCCAAGTTCGCGCGCGTTCCCCGCGTTCTCATCCGGGTTACGGCCTAGCCCGGTCCGGCTCCCGAACCGGAAAGCGACGCAGCCTAAATCGCCCGCGCTGAAAAAACCAACCGCCCGCATCGGCCGGACCCACCCGTCAGCAGGGCTGCCGCGGCGAATCTCGCCTATCATGCCGTTCATGACGTGGGCGAACGGACTCACTGCCCTGCGGCTTCTGGCCGCGCCACTGTGCGCGTGGGGCACGGCGACCGGCCAATGGCGGCTGGCCTTGGCCCTATTCATACTCGCGGTGCTCACCGACCTGCTGGACGGGATGGCGGCCCGCCGTTTCGGCCAGGCGACCCCCGGCGGCGGTTTTTTCGATCACGCCACGGATTGCACCTTCGTCACCGCGACACTGGCCGGGTTGGCTGCGGCGGGCTGGGCGCCGTGGCTGCTGGTGGTGCTGATCCCGGCGGCCTTCGTGCAGTACACCCTGGACTCCGGCGTACTGGCCGGCCACGCCCTGCGCACCAACGTGCTCGGCAAGACCAACGGCATCGGCTATTTCGTGCTTCCCGGAACCGTCATCGGACGCCAGGCATTCGGGTTGGAGTGGCTGCCGCCGCTGCTGATCGACGTACTCGCCTGGACGCTGGTGGCCACCACGCTCGCATCCATGGGCGAACGGTTGCTGTTCCTCGTCAGGATTCGTCGGACGCCGGATTAGGGCCTGTCAACACTATAAACAGCAACGCGTCGATGCTTGTCGTGCTAGTAAACCTTCGGCACGATGCGCCAGGGCACCGCTTGCCGGTACTGCTCCCAGAGCGGGCCGTACTTTTCAGCGCAGCGCCTGTCGTCGTCCCGCTCCCGCGGGAAAAGCAGCGCCACGTAGTAGAGGGCGTACAGCCAGGGGCCGATCATCAGGGGCCAGCCCAGTGCGAGCGCGAGCCCACAGGCCATCAATATCTCACCCAGGTAGTTGACATGCCGGGAGGCGCCCCAGAAGCCGCTATAGAGGACATGCCGCTCACCGTCCGAGAAGGACCGCGGCGCAAACCTGCCCAGAAAGACCCGCTCCCGGTCCAGCTTGAAGGTGAACTTCTGCATGTTCGCGCCCCGCGCCAGTATCCAGCCCGCAAAGAAGACCGCGGCCGCCAGCACCAGCAGCCATTTGGGCGCGTGGGGGTTCGGCAGGTCGGCCACAGACCAGAGCCCCACAGCGTAGAAGTAGGGATACCAGGCCAGGCAACCCCAGATCAGCTTGAAGCCGAGGCGTTCCGCGAACAGGTCGTAGGTATAAAGGTGAACCCGCTCGAAGACCAGGTAGTCGCAGACGAACCAGGTAAAGAGCGCCACGTAGAGGACGACCCCCGGCGACGGGTCGTCCGGGTACGCCAGGAAGTGATGGGCCGCAAACGACAGCAGGTTGAGTTGCAGCAGCACCGCGCCGGCCAGGTAAAGGAACATCTTCGCATCCGCCCTGCGGTTGAACGGCTGCGGGTTCTCCCGGCGCCCGAAATAGAGGTCTGCGAGCAGCGAACCGCCCTTCCCCGGTGTCGACAGCACCACCGCCGCCGAGAGCAACAGGCCCAGGGTGACGGCACCTGCCACCCCCGGCCAGCGATGCTGCCAGAGCCAGTCCCAGGGCAGCGTTCCGCTCAAGCCCAGCGCGGCCCAGATGCCGACGCTGACGACGAGCACCAGCGGGCCGTTCAGGCGATAGCGCAGCAGCTCGCCGCTGTCCTCGTCGCGTACATAGCCGACTACGCGGCGCGCCGGCAGCAACAGGTGCAGGGCCAGCATCGCCGCGAATATGACCCAGGGCGCGAAAAAGCCGACCAGCAGGTTCGTCACGACAGCTTCTGCGTGTTCCTGGCGATGATGCCGATGGCCGTCTTGCGGGGCAGCAGGCGCCCCATGAGCTGGGCCGTGAAGCGATTCGTTCTGCCGGGCACGAACCTGGGGCCCTTGCCGAGGGCGTCGAGTGTCTGCCGGACCATCTCCTCCGGCGACAGCATGCCGGGCGCGTCCTTGTCGGAGAACCGGGTATAGCCCGGGGTGCGAACCGCGCCCGAACAGCACACCGATACGTCGATGCCCCGTTCGCGCAACTCACCCCAGAGCCCTTCACCCAGAATGATGTTGAACGCCTTGCTCGCCGCATAGGTGGCGATGCCCGGCGTACCCTGCAGGCCCGCCAGCGACGACATCAGCACCACGGCGCCGCGGTCCCGCTCGCACATGCCGGGCAGCAGGGCATGGGCGAAGGCCAGCGGCCCGCGCACATTGACCGCCACCGCCCGCTCGATCTCCTCGAACTCGACATCGAGGAACGGGCCCAGGGGAACCGAAGCGGCGTTGTAAACGAGCACGCCGAGATCCCGCCCGGCAAGCGCCTCGGAGACCGCGCCCACCGTGCCGGGATCGGACAGGTCCCGGGCCAGGCAGCGGACCTCCACGCCCCGCTCCGCGCGAATCTTCTCGGCGACTTTCTCCATCACCTCGCCGCGCCGGGCGATCAGCACCAGATGCATGCCTCGGGCGGCGAGTCCTGCCGCGAAGGCGGCGCCGAGCCCTTCGGAAGCGCCGGCCACCACTGCCCAGTCGCCATACCGCTTCGTAAACGATTTATCGGCTCCAGACATGCGCGCGAGCATACACGAAATCGTTGCATCTCCCGCCGCGGCGCGGCAGTCGACCACGCCCGGTCAATCGGACGGTCCAACGGTACCGGGCGTTTCGCCCGGCTTGTAATAGTCGCGATACCAGGCAACGAACCGCTCCACGCCGGTCTCCAGGGACGTTTTCGGCTGAAAGCCCAGGTCACCGACGAGGTCCGATGTGTCCGCCCAGGATTCCAGGACTTCGCCCGGCTGCATGGGGAGCAGGCGTTTCGTCGCGCTCCGGCCGAGGAAACGCTCGATGAGTTCGATATAGCGCAGCAGCTCGACCGGATTGTTGCCGCCGATGTTGTACAGCCGGAAGGGTGCCGCCGATGCCGACCGGTCCGGACTGGTTCCGTCCCAATCCGGATCCGGCGATGCGACCCGGTCGAGCGCCCTGACCGTCCCTTCAACCGCATCGTCGATATAAGTGAAATCGCGCCGGTGTTCGCCGTTGTTGTACACATCGATCGGTTCACCCGCGAGAATCCTGCGCGTGAAGGTGAACAGCGCCTGGTCGGGCCGCCCCCAGGGGCCGTAGACCGTGAAGTAGCGCAGGCCCGTCGTGGGGATGCCGAAGAGATGGCTGTACGCATGCGCCATCAGTTCATTCGAGCGCTTGGTTGCCGCATACAGCGACAGGGGATGGCCGGCGCCGTCGTGCTCCGAGAAGGGCGCATTGGTGTTGGCCCCATACACCGAACTGGTCGAGGCGTAGACAAGATGCCCTGTTCCGGCCTCCCGCACCGCCTCCAGAAGGCTGGCGAACCCCCTCAGGTTCGCTTCGACATAGGCGTGCGGGTCCACCAGCGAATGGCGGACACCCGCCTGGGCGGCAAGGTGCACCACCCGGTCCGGCCGATGCGTCCTGAAAATTTCCAGAATCGCCTTGGCATCCGCTACATCGACCTCGTCGAACGCGAACCCCGGGCTACCCTGCAGGCGTGCCAGGCGGGCCTGTTTCAGGCGTACGTCGTAGTAGTCGTTGAGGTTGTCGATGCCGACCACCTCGTCGCCGCGGTCGATCAGGCGCCGGGCCGTGAAAGAGCCGATAAAGCCAGCTATTCCGGTAATCAACACTTTCATGGAAAAATATTCAACTCCTTGATTTAAATAGATATTCTATTTGACATAATACCAGAGACTCGACACCGAGAGCAGGTATGCGGTACGGGTATCCGGCACGCCAAGCGGACGCGTTGTCGTGGAATTCGAGGGTGCAGGGGTGCTTTAAAGGTGCCGGATACCCGTACCGCACACCTACTCTCTCCCAGCGGTCGTCTGTTCCTTGCGCGTCAGCGTCCAGGTACGTCGGAAAAGCTATTGCTGAGAGATCATTCCCGGTGCGAGTTCCGTGGCTGCGTCGCCCGCCACTCGGGTATGCACTAGCACCCGGGGGACGTTCGCGTCGCAGGGACATGCGCGGTGCATCACACAGCGGTTGTCCCAGATCGCGGTGTCACCCACCTGCCAATCGTGTCGATAGATTCGGGGCGGCTGGCAGGCGAACTCCGCAAGCCCGTTGAGCAGGCCTTCCGACTCGTCTTCCGGCAGTCCCGGAATGCCGTAGGCGTGGCGGCCGATGTAGAGGGCGGGCCGGCCGGTGACGGGGTGCACCTTGACCAGGGGTCGAAGTGGCTTGTCGCCGCCGTAGAATCCGTAACCCGCACCGACATCCGGCTTGTGGCCGATGCGGCCCTGGGAATAGAAGAGGGAGTGGTAAGCGCACAGGCCGGTTATTCGGTCTATGGTCTTCCGGTCGAGGGCCTCGTAAGCCGCCCGCATGTCCGCCCACTCCGTGCTGGCGGCGCCCGGCGTCACATCCACCGCACTCAGTATCGACGCCTTGGCCGACAACGGCATGTAGGAGCTGTCGGTATGCCATTCCTCGTTGCCCTTGAGGATCCTGGCGCCGTGCCCTTTCTGATAGAGCGGCAGGCCGTCCGAGCGGCGGTTGCTGAAGGGCACGACCTTGAGGTTTTTGCCCGGCACCAGGTGCTCGATGTCGCCGAACCGTTCGGCGAACCCGTACTGCTCGTCCGCGGTGAGGTGCTGGCCGGGAAAGATCAGGACGCCGTGATCGTGAAAGGCCCCCTCGATTTCAGGCCAGGAGGAATCGTCCAGTGACCCGAGATGAATACCCGTGACAACGGCGCCCAGGGTAGCGTCCGTGGGTTCTATGCTGAGCGGCATCGTGGTTTCCTCCAGTCGGGAAGTATAACCGTCGGCGGGGCGCTACGCCGTTACCCGAGCCATTCCGCCACCTTCGACCCCACGGTATATACGGCAAAGCTGATGTACGTTGCTGAACCGATGACGACCATGACGATGTTGATGGGTTTCGGCTGCACCGCCTTCGGCAGGTGGCGCAGGTTCATGTAAAGCACTACCGGCACGTAGGCGGCCATGGCGAAACCGCTGATGGTGGCGCTGATGAAGAAGAAGTCCAGGGCGCTCACGTCGAACGTGCCGAAGAACCAGGTCGATGCCACGCCAATGCCCGACAGGCTGAGCGCGAACACGAGGTAGAGATTGTTCGCCGCGAAGCGGTGGGCGAACGGGAAGTTCGTGTGCAGCAGGTCGACCCAGAGCCGTACGCCGCCGTCCAGGCCCGCCAGCACGGTGCTGAACAGGGCCGCGATGCCGATGACGAGAAACAGGTATCGGCCGCCGACCCCCATGGTTCCTTCGAGCACGATGGCCAGGTCCCAGACGAGCTGGCTCTCCTGAGGCACGATGCCCAGTGGATGCAGCACCACCAGGGCGCCGAACATGAACAGGAACATCGTGAAGGTGTTGGTCAGCCAGAAGTAGACCACGCTGTCCTGGATCACGAAGCGGAACCAGGCGCGGAAACGGGCGAGGTTTTCCGCCGTCGCGGGAAACAGGTAGCCGATCTCGCTGTCGCCGCGCTGGGCTTGGCGCAGGGGATTGAGCAGCACAGGGATGCGCCCGCCCATGCCGATGTTCTTGTCGCGCAGATAGTAGGCGTAGTAGAGGTTGCTGACCCCGCCGGCGCCCGCGAACACGAACGCGCCGAAGAAACGGTGGAAGGTGAACTCTTCGTCGAGGGTAATGTGTCCCACGTTCAGCACCCCCTTGATCATGGTCCACAGGTCGGCCAGCGTGCCCACGCTGATTGCGACGACCAGCAGTCCGGCCACGATCAGGAGCACGAGGAAGATGACGGTGCGTTCCACCGACGCATAGATGCGCTTCGGCCCGAACACGATGGCCAGTGCCAGCACGAACACCAGCGCCGTCCATGCCCAGTCGGGCCCGGGACCCTCGGTGCCGAACAGGAGGATCTTGATGGATGTGCCCGCGGCGCGGCCCCAGCCCGGCAGAAAGGCGGTGGCCAGCAGCAGAACCATGAAGAACAGCACCCAGAAAACCGACATCCTCGCGAAGCCGGTGAAGGCGCTCTCGCCGGTGGCGACGGCCCAGCGGCCGATCTCGATGTTGATCCAGAGCTGCAGGAAGACGCCCAGTGCCGCCGCCCACATCATCTCGGCCCCGAACTTCGCGGTGATCCAGGGCCACAGGATGAGTTCGCCCGAGCCGATGGCGATTCCCACCATCACGGCGCCGGGCCCGGTCATCTTCCAGAAGCTCAGCTTGCGCTCCGGCATGTCGGCGGAGCGCAGGGGCGGAATCTCGAGCAGCTTCATCCGGGTCGGTCCTCGCAGGGGCTTGAAAGGCTCGGCGGGCCGGCTATCGCCCAGTTTCCATCGGCAGCGTTTCGTCGCGCACCCACTCCGCCATGGAGCCGTCGTAGACCGCTACCTCTTCCTTGCCGCACAGCAGGCAGGCGAAGGCATCGATGGTGGCCGAGATGCCGCCGCCGCAATAGGAGATCACGCGCTTTGCCCCGAGCATCCCTTTCGCGCCGAGCGCTTCGCGCAGCGCCGCGGCGTCCCTGAATCGGCCCTCGTCCAGAAGATCGTCGTAGAACAGGTTGACGCTGCCCGCGATGTGGCCCCTGCGCCCGTAGGAGAAATCGCCGTCACCCGCGTACACATCCGGCGACAGCGCATTGACCGTGCATACATCGGCATCCCCGATGGCGGCGAGCACCGCGTGCTTGTCCGCGAACAGCTCCGCGTTCGGTCTCGCCTTGAAATCGCCCGCCGGATAGCTGGCGGCAGCCGTCGAAAGGGGGTGTCCGGCCGCCCGCCACGCACGCAGGCCACCGTCGAGGACGCGCGCATGATGGTGGCCGCAATAGTGGAGCAGCCACCAGGCGCGCGTGGCCCACATGGTGTGCCCGCTGCTGTAAAGAACGACTTCGGAGTCGTTGGCAACGCCGAGACGGCGAAACAGCGCCTCGAGTTGCGCAACCGGCGGCAGCGTGAATCCCAGTCCGGTGGACGTATCCGACGCATCGCTGACCAGGTCCAGAAACAGGGCGCCGGGAATGTGTCCTTCGTTGAATCGTTCCAGCCCGGATTCAACGCGGTAGCCCCCTTCCGGCGCAGGGCTGAGCAACACCGCGGTATCCAGGACGCGCTTGCCGGCCGGGTCTGCAGCCAGTTCGTCCGCTGAGATCAGGTATTCGGGATGGGCATATGACATCGGTTCGCCTCTTAAGGTCGGGCGCGTATTATGCTCTCTTCCCGAATAGCCGCGGCACCACCGGCGAACCGCCAGACCTGCGGCCCATCTGACACGCAGGCCCGTGGCAGAAGTCCCGCTGCATGCGCATCGGCGGGCGTCACTCAACAATTTTCTGTACGATAGCGACGGGCGTCGCAGGGAGCCGCATCCGCTCCAACGGGTGGCACTAGCGTTAACCACACCGGTTCGCCCCACCCGGTCAGGATGTCGTGGCGACGGAATGATTCATCGGTGGCAACGGTTGGGCATCGGTGATGAAGACGCGGCCATGGCCGTATCGCCCTGATTCGGGCGGCAGGAGCAACGATGTTGCCTGACCAGGTTGAATGCCATCAACAGCCGGCGAATGAAAGCCGGTCAACCGGCAAAGCTCGATAGCCGTGATCAGACAGAATCTGGGGCCCATCGCCGTTCTCGTCGGCGGTCTCGCATTGGCCGTGCTCATCGCCGCGACCGGCCCGAGAACCCTACCGGTATCCCAGGCGCCGCAACACCTCGCCGTGCGGACGATGCAGGCCCTCAAGCAGACCGTGCGCATGCAGGTGACCGCACACGGCGAGGTTCTCCCGCAGACCGAAAGCAGCCTGGTGGCGGAAGTGGCGGGCAGGGTCGTTTCGGTTTCGCCGGCGATGGTGTCCGGCGGCTTCTTCGGCAGGGGCGATACCCTGGTGGAGATCGAGCGCATCGACTACGAAGCCGCGCTCGAACAATCCCGGGCGCACCTGGCTTCGGTGAAGAGCGAACTGTCCAACGCCGGGAAGGAATACGGGCGCCTGCGGGAGTTGGCGGAACGGGAATCCGTGAGCGAGTCCAGTCTTGACGCCGCCCATCACCGGTTGACCATCGCCCGCGCCTCGCTCCGGGAAGCCAACGTCCTGGTGGCCCGCGCCGAACGCGATCTCGAGCGGACCCGGCTGATCGCTCCATACGATGGCCGCGTTCGCACCGAGCGGGTGGACGCCGGTCAGTTCGTCAATCGGGGCGAAGCCATCGCCACGCTCTATTCCACGGACTTCGCCGAAGTTCGCCTGCCCGTGCAGGACGACGACCTCGCGTTCCTCCCGCTGTCGCTTGGAAGACAGCAGAACGAGAGCGCACCGATGCCGAAGGCGACTCTGAAAGCGCGCTTCTCCGGCGCCCGACGATCGTGGGAGGCACGGGTGGTGCGCACGGAAGGCGAACTCGATCCGCGAACCCGCATGGTCAACCTGATCGCCCGGGTGCAATCGCCCTATGACCAGCCGGCCGATGCGCCGCCGCTGACCGTGGGACTGTTCGTCGAAGCGGAAATCGAGGGCAATCCCGTCGAGGATGTGGTGGCCGTTCCGAGATCGGCATTGCGCCCGGGAAATCGCCTGTACGTCGTGAGTGCGGACAATCGCCTGGTGTTCCGCGATGTGGAAGTGATCCGCATCGCGGGCGAGACGGCATACATCGGGGACGGAATCGAAAACGGCGAGACAATCTGTCTTTCCGCCATCGAAAGCCCCGTAGAGGGGCAGTCTGTCCGTCCGACGCGTACGGACACGGCTACGGACTTTCCATGAAGCGGATGATCGCCTGGTTCGCCACCAACCATGTGGCGGCGAACCTGGTCATGGGATTCGCGGTGATTGCCGGCCTGGCCGC
>CAZWZH010000005.1:0-36299 GCA_964638775.1 uncultured Pseudomonadales bacterium | reverse complement strand
GCGGCACACGCCGACATGTTCTGCCGCAACCCGGTCGGAATGGCCGGGACCGTCCTCGCCCTGATCGACCAGCAACAGCAGCTCGGCGTGCCGACGCTTGTGCGCCGCCGCGCGCCCTTTGTGCACGAGCGCATCCAACTGTTCCCGCTCCTCCGAGGTCAGGCGAACAACGTACCGTTTCTTCATGACAGGCACCTCAACAGGTTGTTTACATTTGTTGAGAGAATACTTTAACATTATGAATTATCTGATTGAAGCGGTACTAGTCGGGGTGAAAACGAAGCAAGTGCTACGAAAAGTAACACATCGTGGCGGGCAGAGCCACCGTACGGCGGAACAGTTGCCTCGTTCCGGCTCCGGGGATGGGTATGGGGCGTGGGCGTTCGGTACGCTGAACGGCACGCGAAGACGCTACCAGACGCCGGTGTTTCCCATGTCTTTCCAGGGATCCGCGGGCGGCAGCGCCTCGCCGCGCTGCAGGAGTTCCACGGACACACCGTCCGGCGAACGGACGAATGCCATGCGTCCGTCGCGTGGCGGGCGGTTGATGGTCACACCCGATTCCATGAGGTGCTGGCACTTCGCGTAGATGTCGTCTACCTCGTAGGCGAGATGCCCGAAATTGCGCCCGCCGGACAATTCCTCAGGGTCCCAGTTCCAGGTGAGTTCGACCTGTGCGGACTCGTTGCCCGGTGCGGCCAGAAAGACCAGCGTGAAGCGGCCGCCCTCATTGACGTACCGGTCCAGTTCTTCGAGCCCGAGCTTGTTGCAGTAGAAGTCCAGGGATTCGTCGATATCGGTGACGCGAACCATGGTGTGCAGGTATTTCATGCCGGTAACCTCCCTTCAGGCTTTGGCTGCGCAGGCGTTTGCGGGTTGCAACGCAAGTGTCCTACCGGATGCCGGCCACTGCAAGGGGGGAGGGGTCTAGCCCGGTTGCCTTCAGTTCCGGGCGCGGGTGCTGGCCAAAAAAAACCCCGCTTACGCGGGGTTGGCCAGATAGGTCATCACAAGGTCTCTACGGAGAGTTGGGATTGACCGGTTACAGGGCGAGAAACGAGAGCATGCTCACTGCCAGCGTGGCGAAAGCGCCGAGGAGTAGCGCGGTTTCGTTCGCGGTCAGGGGCGCGTCACTCTCGTTCATGTCGATTCCGTTCATGTTGATTCCGTTCATGTTGATTCCGTTCACGTCATCCACCTTGGCAACAGGTGCGCCTGTAATCGGTTGAGTTCAATGCTAAGGGTCAATGCTGTAGTCAGTTCACAGCAAATGTGGAATGAAAATGGAATGGAAACGCGGTGCGATGTCCGGCAGGCGATCTCAACCCCGGGCGAAACGGACGACCAGATAAACGATGCTGGCCGCCGTGAGAATGACGAGGCTCCCGAGGCTCCAGAGCCTGAGCCCGCGCGATGGCCGGTAAGCCTCCGGCACTTCCGCGCCGGCCATGGCGCGGTGATTGAGAAAGGCGTATATGGGCGCCATGACGAACCCCAGGGTCGTGACCAGGTCGATGAAGCGGGTGAACGAGGTCAGCAGCGTCGCCAGCAACGCGAACGAGCCCAGGGCGCAGGCCCAGACGAGTACCGGGACGAACCAGGGAGGAATGTCGGTTCCACGCAACCGGGAGAATGCGTGGGCGAACTGGCGCGGGTAGCCGTCCATGGCGGCGAGCAGCGTGGAGAACATCGCCGCGATGGCAGCCGCACCGATCAGGTAGAAGCTCCAGCCGCCGATGGTCCCGGTAAAGAGTGCGATGACCTGGGCGGCGAATTCCGGGGGCGAGTCCTTCGGAGCGATACCGGGCCCGTGCATGACGGCGACGCCGAGCAGCAGGAAACCGACGGCAAGCGCCATCGCAGTCACATAGCCCAGGTTGAAGTCGAACCGGGCGGCCGTGTTCGAGATCTGCTGTCCCGAGGCCTTCAGCTTCGCGCTTGTCCACACGGAATTGAGAATGGAGGCGTCCACCGGCGTCGGCAGCCAGCCGGCCATGGCGACCACGAACATCAACAGGGGGATGTCCAGGCGCCCGACCGCGAACGCGGAGGGTTTCCAGTCGATCAGCGCAATGGAGGCGCCCGCCGCAACCACGACCATGATCACCAGGACGAAAACCAGCGCCATGCCGACGCGCTCGAGCCACCGATAATGGCCGACGGTAAGCAGGAGCGCCGTGCCGGCCATGAGCCAGCCGGTCATCGCGACAGCACTTATCGACAGGTCGAAAACGGTCAGCACCAGCCCCGCGGTCGTGACGGCGATGGCGGCCAGCACGAACCAGACGGACACAAGCTGCGTGATGAGGTACAGGGATACCGCCCACCAGCCCTGGTCGACGTAGTTTTCGGGCAGGCTCTTGCCCGTGGCGGCGGTGTACTGGCTGCCGAACCGGATCGCGGGGTACTTGACGATGCCCACCACCGCGATCAGCGCGATCATGGCCAGCCCGTAGACGGCGCCGGCCCGGGTGGACTGAACCACGTGGGAAACGCCGATGGCGGCCGCGGCGTAGAGGATGCCCGGCCCGAGTGCGGCAAGGCGCCCGGAGCCTGCTCCAGGCCCGTTCATGCCGTGTGGCCGCACCTGTTCATGCATGAACTGCCGCGGCTGGAGCGATGGGGAGCCTACTCGGGCTGCGGCACGATTCTCAGGTAGGGTTTCGGCGCCCGCCAGCCGTCCGGGAACTTCTCCCGGGCCGCCTCGTCGGATACCGCGGGCACGATGATGACATCTTCGCCGTGCTGCCAGTTCACCGGTGTTGCGACCTGGTGCCTTGCGGTGAGCTGGCAGGAGTCCAGCAGGCGCAGCACCTCGTCGAAGTTGCGGCCGGTGCTCATGGGGTAGGTGAGCATGGCCTTGACGGTCTTGTCCGGACCGATCACGAACACGGAACGCACCGTGGCGTTGTCGACCGGGGTCCTGCCTTCGGAAGTGTCGCCCGCATCCGCCGGCAGCATGTCGTAGAGCTTGGCCACGTTGAGTTCCGGATCGCCGATCAGCGGATAGTTGACGGCGTGGCCCTGGGTTTCCTCGATGTCCTTCGACCACTCGGCGTGGTTGGTAACCGGGTCGACACTCAGGCCGATCACCTTGCAGTTGCGGCTGGCGAATTCCGGTGCGAGGCCGGCCATGTAGCCGAGTTCGGTGGTGCATACCGGGGTGAAATCCTTGGGATGCGAGAACAGGATGGCCCAGCCGTCGCCGATCCAGTCGTGGAAGCTGATGGTTCCCTGGGTGGTCTCGGCGGTGAAATCGGGCGCTGTGGAATTGATGCGAAGCGTCATGATCGTCCCAATGTCGTTGGAGGGCGCAAATCTACCACCCTTTGGTGATAAATGTGATACTCCCCCGCTTGTCCTGGGACAGGGAAGAACGTTGCGCAAAGTGGGCGGCAATTACGGCCAGGCGCCCCGGCCGGGGTAAGGTCTGCCGGTGGAGGTCGTCCAGCTTCTGATCAGCGGCGTTTCGCAAGGGTGTGTCTACGGCCTGATCGCGCTCGGCTTCGTGCTCATCTACAAGGCCACCGAGATGGTCAACTTCGCCCAGGGCGACATCATGATGATCGGCGCCTTCATGGCGGTCGTGTTCATCAACCTCCTTGACTGGCCCTTTGCCCTGGGCCTGCTCGCCGCGGTAGGCGTCATGGCTGTCGTGGGAGCCCTGCTCGAACGGGTTCTGCTGCGGCCCATGATCGGCGAACCCCACTTCGCGGTGCTGATGCTCACCATCGGACTCGGATTCGCGCTGCGTGCCGTGGCGGGCGCCATCTGGGGCAACGAGCCCCGGGCGCTCGACCTGCCGTACGTGGGCATCGTCTGGCAATGGGACAATCTTGTGATCGGTGCGGAGAACGTGGTCATCATGGGCGGCACCCTGGTGCTGTGCGGGCTGCTCTACCTGTTCTTCCGGTTCACGCGCCTCGGCATCGCCATGCAGGCGGCGTCCCAGAACCAGTTGGCGGCGTTCTATGTGGGCATTCCGGTCAAGCGCGTCTTCTCCCTGGTCTGGGCGCTCTCGGCGGTCATCTCGGCCTTTGCCGGTGTGCTGATGGCCCCGGTCTCGCTGATCGACCCCCTGATGGGCTTCATCGGCATCAAGGCCTTCGCCGCGGCCATCGTCGGCGGTTTCGGCAACCTGCCGGGCGCGCTGATCGGCGGGCTGCTCATCGGGCTGGTGGAGCAGTTTGCGGGGCGCTACCTGTGGCCGGGGTTCTCGGAGCTGAGCGCTTACGTGCTGTTGCTGGTCATGCTCATCGTGCGGCCGGAAGGCCTGTTCGCCACGATGCAGCAAAAGAAGGTTTGAGGCGACGTGCGTTTCATCCGCAAAACTCACTACGGCCAGGACATCGACCTCTTCGAGCACCGGGGGCAGTGGTTGTGGTACGGGCTGCTGGCGCTTGCCGTGCTGCTCGCTCCCCTGGTGCTGGGCCGGTTCTACCTCGGCGAGTTGGCCCTGGTGTACATCTACGCCATAGCCGGCATCGGGCTGATGCTGCTGGTGGGCTACACGGGCCAGGTGAGCCTGGGCCACGCGGCCTTTCTGGCCATCGGCGCCTATGCCCATGCCTGGCTTCTCTCCCATGGTTGGCCGCTGCCTCTGGCCCTGGCCGCGGCGACCGGCCTGACGGCGGTGGTGGGCGGCATCGTCGGCATTCCGGCCCTGCGCATGACCGGGATCTATCTGGCGGTCGCCACCCTGGCGTTCGCCATGATCGTCGAACAGGTGCTGGGGCACTGGGAGTCGGTGACCGGCGGTTACCGGGGCCTGGCCGTGCCCAAGGCCGAGTTTCTCATCGACCTGTCGACCCCCACCGCTTTCTATTACCTGTGTCTCGCGGTGCTCTTTTTCTGCCTGATCGCGGCGCTCAACTGGCTGCGCAGCCCCACCGGGCGGGCCATGGTGGCGGTGCGGGACTCGGAGACCTCGGCGGAGAGCATGGGCATCCATCTCGCCTACACCAAGAGCCTCGCCTTTGCGATTTCGGCCGGGTTCACCGGGCTCGCGGGCGGGTTGTTCGCACACAAGATCAGTTACCTCGCGCCGGATGCGTTCACCATCATCATGTCGATTCAACTGCTGCTGATGGTTGTGGTCGGTGGCCTCGGGTCCATGCACGGGGTCATATTCGGCGCCATGTTCATCGGCCTGTTGCCCCAGGGAATCGCGATGTTCAGGGATGCCGTTCCGCCCGAAATAGGGCACATCCCGGGCCTGGAGCCGGGCATCTTCGGGTTGATCCTGATCCTGTTCCTGATCTACGAGCCGCTCGGGCTCTACGGGCGCTGGCGGAAGATCCGCCTCTTTTTCGAGCAGTTCCCGCTGTACCGCCGCGCAACCTACAAGCGGCAGAAGAGCTATCTGCGCACGGAGCGGCTGAAGTGACACTGCTGGCCGCCAACGGCATCTCGGTGAGTTTCGGCGGCGTCAAGGCGGTGCAGGACGTCTCGTTCGCCGTTGAACCGGGGCAGGTGTTCAGCATCGTCGGGCCCAACGGCGCGGGCAAGACCACCATCTTCAATCTCGTCAGCCGCATCCACGATGTGGACCACGGCTCGATCGTCTTCGACGGGCGCGACATCACCGGGGTTCCCGCCCATGCGATCGCGGAACTCGGCATCGCCCGCACCTTCCAGAACACGGAACTGTTCGAGCAGGAAACGGTGCTCAAGAACCTGCTGATCGGCTGCCACATCCACCGGCGCAGCAACCTGTTCTCCGAACTGCTGTTTCTGCCGTCGGTGCGGCGCCAGGAGCTGAAGTTGCGCGACGCGGTCGAGGATGTCATCGATCTGCTCGATCTGCGCAGCCACCGGCACAAGGTGATCGGCGAGCTGCCCTACGGCGTGCGCAAGATGGTGGAGATCGCACGCGCCCTGTGCCTGAAGCCGAAGCTCCTGCTGCTCGACGAGCCTTCCTCCGGGCTCAATCCGGAGGAGACCGAGGACCTGTCGTTCTGGCTCGAGGACATCAACGAAGAACTCGGCATCACCGTGATCATGGTCGAGCACGACATGAACCTGGTCACCAGCGCATCCGATCGGGTACTGGCCATGGCGGACGGGCAGACGATCGCCATCGGCGAGCCCGGCGCCGTTCAGAACCACCCGGAAGTGCTGCGGGCCTATCTCGGAGACTGACGATGGCGGACCTGCTCGAACTGCGCAACGTGGAGACCTACTACGGGCCGATCCTCGCCATCCACGGCATCAGCATGCGCGTGCCGGAGGGGAGCATCGTCACCGTGCTCGGGGCCAACGGCGCGGGCAAGACCACGGTGCTGAAGACCGTAAGCGGCGCCATGGACCCGCAGAAAGGCAGCGTATTCTTCGATGGCCGCCCCATTCAGGCGCGGGACCCGGACTGGGTGGCGCGGCTCGGCATCGGTCACGTCCCGGAGGGGCGCGAGGTGTTTCCGTTCCTCACCGTCGAGGAAAACCTGCGGATGGGCGCCTACTCGCGCAACGACCGGAAAGTCGACGAGGATGTGGAACTGGTCTACGACTACTTCCCCGTTCTGAAGGGGTTCGTCAGGCAGCCCGCCCAGGTGCTGTCGGGCGGGCAGCAGCAGATGCTGGCCATCGGCCGCGCCCTGATGCTGCGGCCCCGGCTCATGCTGCTGGACGAGCCGTCGCTGGGGCTGGCGCCGAAGCTCGTGCACGAGATCGCCGAGATCGTTGCGCGCCTGAACGCCGAACAGCGGGTAACGGTGCTGCTTGTCGAACAGAACGCCAAAATGGCGCTGGATGTCGCCGACTACGGCTACGTCATGGAACTCGGCCGCATCGTCATGGAGGATTCCTGCGAACGGCTGAAGAACGCAACGGATATCCAGGAGTTCTACCTCGGGATGAAAGACCAGGGCGTGCGGGGCCGGCGCCGGTGGAAGCAGCGCAAGACCTGGCGCTGATGCTTGAAGGAGAACGAGACGATGAATGAACAGACCGTCGATGGCTGCGATACGCTGCCCCGGTTGTTCCGCAAGCGGGTCGCCGAATGGTCGGAGACGGTCGCGCTCAGGGAAAAGGACTTCGGCATCTGGAACGAATACACCTGGGCCGACTACGGCGAACAGGCGCGCCTGGTCGGGCTCGGGCTGAAGGCGCTGGGGCTGAACCGCGGCGATGTCTGCTCCGTTGCCGCCGAGGTCTGCCGGGAATGGGTGTTCACCGACCTCGGCATCAACTGCATCGGCGGCGTCACCAACGGCGTCTATCCCACGGATGCGCCGGTGCAGGTCGAATACCTCGTCAACGACAGTTCCACCCGCTTCTATTTCGCCGAGGACGAGGAGCAGCTCGACAAGATCCTCGAGGTTCGTGAGCGTACGCCGACACTGGAGAAGATCGTCGTCTTCGACATGGAGGGGTTGCGCAACTTTCGTGACGAGGCGTGCCTGAGCTATGAAGACCTGTTGGCGCTCGGACGCGCCTATGGTGAGGAACACCCGGATGCATGGAACCGGGAGATCGATGCCGCCCGCCCGAAGGACCTCATGGTGCTTACCTACACCTCCGGCACCACCGGCCCGCCCAAGGGCGCCATGATCAGCCAGCGCAACATGCTCTTCATGATGCGCAACATGCAGCAGATCTACGGATTCCGCGATACCGACGAGCAGCTCGGTTTCCTGCCGCTCGCCCACATCGCCGGACGCATGTTCTACATTTCCAGCGGCATCGCGTCCGGCTGTGTGGTCAACCTGGTGGAGGAACCCGAAACCTTCGTGCACGATCAGCAGGAGGTGGCGCCGACGGTGGCGTTCGCCGTGCCCAGGGTCTGGGAGAAGCAACACTCGACGATTGTCATCAAGCTGAAGGACGGTACGGCGCTCGGGCGTCTTGCTTACGATCTGGCCCTCAAGCTCGGGCTCAGGCGCGCGCAACATCTCAAGGCGGCGGAGCCCGTGCCCTGGGCGCTGGCCCTGGCGTACCCGGTGCTGGACTTCCTGGTGTTCAAGAACATCCGGATATTCCTCGGCATCGAACGCTGCCGGTGGCTGTCGACGGGCGCCGCGCCCATCGCTCCGGAACTCATCGACTGGTTCTGGGCCCTGAACAAGCCCATGTACGAGGTCTACGGGCAGACGGAGTGCAGCGGCCTGGCAACCGCCAACCTGCCCGGGCAGTCCCGCATCGGCAGTGTCGGCAAATCCAACCGCGAGGTGGAGGTGACGCTCTCGGAAGAAAACGAAATCCTCATCAGGAGCGCCGGCGTCATCGAGGGCTACTGGAACAAGCCGGAGAAGACGGCGGAGACCATCCGGCAGGACTGGCTGCACACGGGGGACGTGGGCCGAATCGACGAGGACGGCTACGTCTACATCGTCGACCGGATGAAGGACATCATCATCACGGCCGGCGGCAAGAACATCACGCCGAGCGAAATCGAGAACCAGCTCAAGTTCTCGCCCTTCATCACCGATGCGGTGGTCGTCGGCGACCGGCGCCCCTTCCTGACCTGCCTGGTCATGATCGACCACGAGAACGTCACCAAGTTCGCCCAGGACAACGACGTGCCGTTCACCAACTACACGAGCCTCTGCCACACCACCGAGGTGCAGGACCTGATCGGCGAAGAGGTTGAAAGGGTCAACGCGAAGTTCGCGCGCGTGGAGACCATCAAGAAGTTCCGCCTGATCGACCAGCTTCTCGACCCCGAGGACGACGAGCTGACCCCCACCCAGAAGCTGAAGCGCAAGGTCGTTCACGAGAAATACGCGGACCTGATCGCGCAGATGTACTAGCGCACGCGCCTCGTTTCGGGGATTCGGACGAAGTAGAATCGGATAACGTGCGGTATTGGATCTTTTGCGTATGAGAGCAGTTGTCGCGAAGAGCGCATTGCTGGCTTTGCCGTTGCTGCTGGCCGGCTGTTCGGGCGGCGAACCGGAATACGATGCCGCCGTTGCGACCCGCGGGGTAACCGACGACGAGATCGTGCTCGGTACCTATACGGATGTGTCGGGCCCGATCGCCATCTGGGGCGTGGGCGTGGTCAACGGGGCGCGCATGCGACTCGACGAGGCCAACGAAGCGGGCGGCGTCTACGGGCGGCGGATCCGCTTCGTGGTGGAAGACACCTCCTACCAGGTGCCGCGAGCCATCCAGGCGGCCAACAAGCTCATCAACCGAGATAACATCCTGGCCATGATCCTGTCGGTCGGTACGCCCACCAACAACGCGGTCATGCCGCAGCAGTTCGAGCAGGGCGTGCCCAACCTGTTCCCGGTCTCCGGCGCCCGGGCGATGGTCGAGCCCTTCCACCCGATGAAGTTCTCGCAGCACGGCATCTACTACGACGAGGTGCGGGCGGCCGTGAAGTACTTCGTGGAACGCGAGGGCAGGTCTGCGGTATGCGCCATCTATCACGATACCGACTACGGGCTCGAGATACGGGATGCCGTTGAAGACCAGGTCCGGGAAATGGGGCTGGAAATCGCTGCCGAGGCGGCGCACAAGCCAACGGAAAGCGAGTTCACCGGGGCGGTGCTCAGGCTCAGGAACGCCGGTTGCGACCTGGTGCTGATGGGCACGGTGCACCGGGACACCATCCTCGTGCTGGACACGGCCCGCAAGATGGGCTGGACCGGTGTCGCCTGGGTGGGCAACAACGCCGCCTACGGGCAGGTGATCGCCGACCAGGAGAGCGGCGAGGGTTACTACGCCTTCGTGCACATGGCCAGGCTCTATCCCGACGACGAGAAATCGCCGGAGGTACAGGCCTGGTGGGACCGCTACATGGCCCTGTACGACGTGGAGCCGGGCCTGCCGGCGATGGAAGGCTACCGGGGCGCGGACCTCGTGGTGCAGGCATTGAAGAATGCCGGCCCCGACCTGACCGTCGAGTCGCTGCTCAGCGGCGTCGAGGCGATTACGGACTACACCGACATCTTCGGCTACAAGGTCGCGTTTTCCGCCGAGAATCACAAGGGCGCCACCGAGAGTGCCCTGTCACAGGTACAGGGCGGCCGGTGGGTGGTTCTCGAACAGTCGATTTCGTATTGAATCGGGTCCCTGGCCTGCCGACGGGTCCGGGAATCGGGGTACGTCTCGCGAACACCCTTGCGCCCTGCAACCGGGGCAGCGGGAGATGAAAGCTCTCTACTATCAGTGTCACGCCGGAATCAGCGGCGACATGCACCTCGGTGCCATGGCGGATCTCGGCGTGCCCGAGGACCATATCCTCGACAGCCTGAACCGCCTACCCTGCGCAGAAGAGTTCGAGGTGACCTTTCGCCCGGACAGCAAGCAGGGCATATCGGGCATTCGGGCCCAGGTACGCCAGTGCGTCAAGCAGCCGGATCACCGGCATTACAGCGACATACAGGCCCTGATTCGAAAAGCGGACCTGCTCCGGGATGTTTCGGACCGGGCGCTTGGCATCTTCGAAGCGATCGCGATTGCGGAAGCGAAAATTCACGGTATTCCGGTGGCGCGGGTTCACTTTCACGAGGTGGGCGCGGTGGACTCGATCGTCGACGTGGTCGCCGCGGCGATCTGCCTGGATTATCTCGATGTTGACACGGTGCTGTGCGGCACGGTGGAAGTGGGGGGCGGCTACGTCGATTGCGCCCACGGCCGCCTGCCGGTTCCGGTACCGGCAACCCAGGAGATTCTCAAGGGCGTGCCGTGCTCTTACGGCGGCGTGGACGGCGAGAGCACCACACCGACCGGCGCCGCCATCCTCAAGGCGAGTGTCGACCGTTTCGAGGCGCCGGCAAACTTCACCGCCACGGCGCTGGGCTACGGCATCGGCACGCGGGATTTCGCGGTGCCGAACGTGCTGCGCGTGCTGGCCGGAGAACTGGAGGCCGGCGCCCTGACCGACGCGCGGCACTGCAAGATCGAGGCGAACATCGACGACATGAGCCCGGAAGCCTTCGAACCGCTACTCGACCACCTGCTCGAACTCGGCGCCGACGATGTCTACCTGACGCCCGTCGTCATGAAGAAGTCACGCCCGGGCACCTGCCTGTCGGTACTTTGCCGCCTGGACGTGCAGGAAGCTCTCATCGACGCGGTGCTGAACCGTTCCACGACGATCGGGTTGCGCGTGCTGCCGTTCGTCAAGCACGCGCTGCCTCGGGAGAACGAAACCGTAGACACCAGCTTCGGGCCCGTGCGCATCAAGGTCATCACCCAGCCGGACGGGCTGGTGCGCTGGAAATCTGAGTTCGATGACGTACGGCGTATCGCCGAGTCGCGCGGGCTGGATTTCCTGAGAACCAGGGCGGAAATCGACCGGGAGATCGCGGCCGACCGCGCGAATAGCGGTCAGGCGCTGAAAGGCTCCGGATAGGCCCAGGGCCGGCAACCCCGGGTGCGGTCGAACGGTTGCCAGGCTTGCGCGTCCTGCGCCAGGCGATCGGCGATCACATACAGCACATCCGGGTTCATGGCCATGCCGGTGTGGCTGGCCCGCACCTCGACGTTTTCCGACAGTTCGCTCTCCCGGTCTACGCAGGCCTTCCAGTACGCCACACCGTCGCTCCTGCTGTAGACCGAGGTGCTTGGAATGCCCAGGGGCGCCCTGGGGTCGTCGCGGTCGCCCATGCGCCGGCGCATCTCCTCCGCCGTGTGGCCGGACAGCGACTCGAACAGCCGGGTTACCAGCGGATTCGCGGTGTGGGCGTCGTCCTGGGCCGCGAACGGGCTGCCCAGGGTGATGACGCTGCGCACCGCATCGGGAAACTTGCGGGCGATCTCCCGGGCATAGATACCGCCCAGGCTCTGCCCGATCAGGGAGATCTTCTCACCGCTGGCGTGATGGGCCCGGTAGAAGCGCAGTATGGCCCCGTCGAGCTGGGCCGGGTTGCCGGTATTGCGGCCGTGCAGCCAGGGGAGGGAGACGTATCCGAGTTGCGTGAGAAACCTGCGCAGGATGAGGGTGGAATCGTCGCCCCCGAGAAAGCCGGGAAGCACCATGACCGGATGCCCGTCGCCGCGCGCCGCCTGCTGGAGCAGGAGCGGCCAGGACAACCCGAGACGGCCGACCTCAAAGAAGAGGCGTGGCAACTCCCAGGCGAAGTTCGCTCTCGATGGCCCGGGGCGTTGCCGCGGTGCCGGATCGATGGACAGTGACAACCTGAACTCCCGTCATCGTTTCGTCACGAAGTGTGGCGCAGTGTTTTTTCAGGGTCAACAATCGGCCCCCTTCCCGGGGGTCGGTTGCGCCCCGAGTGTGTGCGGCGCAAACTGCCGGCGCGTGATTGCGTCGGTCCGAGCCGCGCGAGCGCAGATTCACCGGCCGGCAGTGACCTGTGCCGATCCGCGACGGCCTTGCCGGATCGACCGGGAAAATGGACAAGGAGGCAATCGATGGCGACATACATCATGCTCAGCACGCTCACCGACGAAGGGCGCAAGACGCTCAAGGAACGCCCGGAGCGCCTGGGCGAGGTCAACAAGGAAGTCGAGAGCATGGGGGCAAGGGTGGTTGCCCAGTACGCCGTGCTCGGCGGCTACGACTTCGTCAACGTGATCGAGGCGCCGTCGAACGAGATCATGGCGCGCCTTTCCATGGAACTCGGCTCCCGGGGAACCATCAAGATCACGACGTTTCCGGCCATTGCCATCGAGAGATACATCAACATGATGAAGGGTGCCGCCCCGGAAAGCGCGGACTGAACCTTGGGCGTCTACGTTCTTCTCATGCGGGACCACTCCGAGGGCCTGAAGGCCATGAAGTCGGAAGGCCCGAGTGCCGTCGAGCGCGTTTGCGAGGCCCTGGAGCGCTGGGAAGCGAAGATCCTGTTGGGGTATCGCCTGCTCGGTGAGTGGGACCAGTGCTTCGTTGTCGAAGCACCGGACAATTTCAAGGCGTATCGGGCCACTCTCGCTCAGGAAATGAGTACCACGGCGGATACGGAGATTTTGCCTGCAATCGATCTGCCGCTCTTCCAGCGCCTGTTGAATCAGTCGGCGCAGACGGCCGGGCCGCATCGCTGGCAGGTTCGGTGGTGGGCGCGCTTCGCGCGTTTCCTGATGTATCCCTACGTCTATCAGCGCTGGGCCTGGCGCTTCTTCACGGAACACCGGGTCTACGGCAAGGGGAAGTTCGCCTCGGTCCGGGGGCCGTGCATCGTTGTCGCCAATCACCAGAGCCACTTCGACCAGTACTGCCTGATGAAGGCGATTCCGCTACGAGTCCGTACGAATCTCTTCTTCGGGGCGGCGGCCGACCGCTGGTTCCTGAAGGCGCGCAAGGAGGTCACGCTTCAGCCGTGGTACCAGTCGCTGGTCACGGGTCTGTATCCGATCCAGCGGGGCGGCGGGTCGCGCACCCTGGAGTATCCGAAGTGGCTGCTGAAGCACGGAGCCAACCTGATGCTGTTTCCGGAGGGAACGCGCGCACGGGGCCGCCACCTGTCGCACTTCAAGCACGGCGTCTCCATCCTGGCGTTGGAAGCGAAGGTGCCGGTGGTGCCGGTCTATCTGGAGGGCCTCAAGCAGATCCGGCCGCCGGGTACGCGGGAGGCCCGGCCGGGCCCGGTCGCGGCGCATGTGCTCGACCCCATCCGGTTCGAGGCGAATACGACGGTACCGGAAGCGACCGAACGCCTGTATACGACGATGCGCGATTTCCACGAGCGGATTCTCTCGAAGCAAGGCTAATTGGGCACTGCCCCGAGTCACGGGGGCGCGGGAACGGCCGCATACCTGGTCCGTTTGTTTACGCGATTTGAGATCGGGGTGTTTCGTTAGCGGCTTTCATGAAACGATTTTCAACTCATTCATTTCAATAGATATTCTATTTGACATAATGCCAGTGACTCGGCACCGAGAGCAGGTATGCGGTACGGGCATCCGGCACGCCAAGCGGACGCGTTGTGGTGGAATTCGAGGGTGCAGGGGTGCTTTAAAGGTGCCGGATGCCCGCACCGCACACCTACTCTCTCCCAGCGGGATTCTGTTCCTTGCGCGTCCTCGTGCCGGCGGGAGGGTTTCCCGACTGGCGGGTGACATAAAGCACAACCCCCGGTAACTGGAGCAGGTCTCCGGCTACCGGGGGTGTGCAGGGGGAGGAAAGCGGTATTCGTTACCGCTCAGGCGGCCGCCTTGGTTGCGCTGCTCTTCGTTGAGGAGCGCTTTGCCTGCGGCTTCTCTTCGGCTTCGGGGCTGAACGCCCTACGAATGGTTTCATTGTTGGCGTTGAACGCGTCACGCAGCATCTCGCCGCGGGATTTCAGGGCTTCCTGGGCGCCGTTCCAGAGCTGCTCGCCGTACTCGCGCTGCAGGTCGACGAAACTCTGGATGTCCTTCACCTCCGGCAGCCTGCCGGCGAAATCCTGATTGAACTGAACGTAGTCGCTGAAGTTCTTGGAATCGAACTCGGCGAGCTTCCTGAACCAATCGGAATTGAGTTCCATCAGTTCGCGGCCAAGCTTCATCTGTTGTTCGAACGGGTTCATCGATTACCTCCAATTGGTTTCAATGATCGAGTCAGCGAATATGCTGCATCGCACAAACATGCTTATTGTGCACCACAGCATTTTTTGATGCAACCCTTTTTTTGGTGGTTGTTGGTGGCTAATGCAATGCAGCAAAAACCACATATTGCCACACGGGACTTTTGCCGCTGGCTAGAGCTGCAGCGAGTGGTCGGCGTGGTCGGTGAGGCCGTCCACATCGAAAGTCATCATGACCAGGTCGTGCAGGCCGCCCTCCCGGTCTTCCACGAAGTCGGTGAGCAGGGCTTCGGCGACGAATCCCAGGCGCTGGAAGGCGGCCTGGGCGCCGCGCTGGTCGGGCGTCATGTTGGCCGTGAGCTTCTTCAGGCCGAGGCTCTTGGCGATGTCGAAGATCCTGGCGCTCAGGTGGCGGCCGAGGCCCTGGCCGCGATAGCCCTGACCCACGGTGAGCCGCAGTTCGCCCACGCGCCGCGTCCAGCGGGCGGGGGTGCGGTCGACCGTTGCGTAGCCGGCCATCGCGTCGCCGTCGTAGGCGATGAGTGACAGCGTGGTGCCCTCGGCGACATTGGCCAGCCAGCGGTCGACAGCCTCCGGCCTGGTGATGTCCACGCGCAGGAACAAAAGGTCCTGCTCGGGGAGGCCGCGGGCGAATGCGAGGATGGCGTCTCGGTCGACGGCGCCGACCACGCGCAGTTCCAGCCTGCGCCCGTCGGTGAGCGTGACCTTCTGAGGGTATCGCTCGAGGTTGTTTTCAATGCTTGGTGTGGCGGACATGAATCCTCCGTGGCCGGTCAGATCGCCGCTGCGGATTTCGCCTGCTCCGCCGCGGCCAGTAGTTCTTCGAAAGCATCGTCGACGCCGTTCGCCATGAGTTCCAGGTCGGGCATCAGGCGGCGGTCGCAGATGAAATTGAAATAGATGTTCTGGTTGTAGCTTGTAATCACGATCCCATAGCCCAGGGTGCCGCCCAGCATCAGGAAAGCCAGGTTGTCGAGTATGCGGTGGCCGGCCAGGTATTGCGCGGTCTGTACGCCGGGGACGTTCGTGCAGGTGAAGTTGAAGCCGAACATGGGGGGGCGCGGACCGAAGGCCGGCGGAACCGGAAGGGGGAAGTTGGCGCTGATTGCGGTCGGGTCCCAGGGGGTTCCCACCAGGAGGGCCGGCGCCATCGCCACCGGCGGCATGGCCGGCGCGGACTCCATCATCAACTGCATGGCCTGTGCTTCGCGGTTGTTCTTGATCTGCTCGGTTTCCCAGCGCACCTTGTGCAGCCGCTCCGCCATGCCCGTGGGTTCGGCGTCGAACACCGGGAAAATGGCGGAGACGCGGTTGCCGAGCGCGCCGCGCTCGTCTTCGGTGCGTACGTTCACGGGGCACATGATGCGCAGGTGCTGGCCCGACGTGCGTTCGCCGTGGGCCTGCAGGTAGCGGGCGGCGGCTTCGGTCACCGCCGCAAGCACCACGTCGTTGATGGTGCCCCCGAGGGTGGAGCGAATGCGGCGGAAATCGCCGAACGGGTACTTGCGCCACAGGAAATGGCGTTTCGGCCCGACGGGCGCTGCGTTCCAGGGTGCGGTCAGTACCGGCTCCGCCAGGAACCGCGTCATCGACTCGGTGGCGCGCCGCAGCATTTCAGCGCGCTCGGAGGTGAAGTTCGCCGCCTTGAACGGGTTCTCCCCGGACAGGGTGTGTACCGTCTCCAGCGCCGCTTCGGTGGCGAGTTCCACCGGGGAGGGCAGGGGCTTGGGATGCCAGGCTTGCGGTTCCGGCTCCGGCGCGTCTTTCTGCAGGTCGAACAACACCAGCGTGATGTCGACGCCGGAGGCGCCGTCGACCATGGCGTGGTGGCCGGTCTGGGCGAGTATGGTGCGGTTCTTGACGCCCTCGATGACGGTCATCCGCCACAGCGGCTTGTCGCGCGGCAGCAGCGGCTCGTTAAGGTCGAGCGCGGCGCGGATGGCGCCGTCGAGGGTAGAGCCTTCCGGCAGCCGGTGGCGCTTGACGTGATTGGCGAGGTCGAAATCCGGGTCGTCCACCCATTTGGGGTGGGCGAGATTGAACGGCACGATTGCCAGGCGCTGGCGGTAGCGCGGCACCAGGTGCAGGCGCGAGGCGATGTGCCGATAAACCGTCTCGAACGGCACTTCGCCCTCGATAACGGCGAGCCCGGCACCGTTCATGGGGCCGCTGGCCGTCTCCGAATACAGAAACGATGCGTCCTGCGTGCTCAGTCGCATGATGGCTCCCCGGAGCCCCGGAACGTTCCGCCCGGCAGGTTGTCGGTGTTTTCCCAAGTCATATCCATTGCGAACGCCGCCCGCGGGCGGCGCCCGTTCCGAGTTCTCGTCCCGCTTGCGGCGGGCCCTTACTTGTCGCGCGGGTCGCCCGGTTGCGCGCCCGTTCCCGAAACCATGTTGAAAAAGCTCTGCCAGGGCGCCACGGCGCCGGTCAACAGGTTGCGCAGAAACTCGTCCCGCTGTTCGTTCGATGCAGAAACACGCTGCGTGAACTGTTCCAGCAACTGCTTCTGCACGGCGCCGACGTCCGGCAGGCCCATGAAACGGCGCAGTTCCTCGGGCGTGAGATCCACTTCCACGTTGATTTTCATGGCAATGTCATCGCCTTGCCGGCCGTGCCGGCAAATTCCGGTGGCAGATACAGTATCATGGCGCCCGGCGGCGTCCGGCCAACCTTGCAGCCGGCGGCGCTTCCTTGGCCGGCGGCGGGCGCCGGCAAGGCATCCCGCTTACCGGTGCAGGCGGGGAAATCAAGAGCCCGCCTGCCCCATTTGCAATGGCCCGGAGCCGTGAGCGGCGCGGAGTTTACATTAGGGCCTGTCAACACTACAAACGACGACGCGCCGGAACGAGTCAGGAGAATGTCATGGCCGATACGGTCAGTAACGATGCGGAGAAGGGCGGCGGGGGAATGGAAGGCCTCTCGCTCGGCAGCATGTGGGGCGCCGACCGGCAGAGCATTGCCGAGGCTTGGCAGCGGTTCTCCAGGGACCTGGGCGCCCATCCGGCCCTGGCGCTGGAGACACAGATGCGCTACCAGGCGGAGCTTGCCAATATCTGGTTCGGCAACCAGACCATGGAATTGCCCGCCGACTCGCGCTTCGCGGACCCCGCCTGGGAAGAAAACCCGGTCTTCAAGCGGGTGCGGCAGTCGTACGTGGCCTGGACCCGCACGCTGGACGAGTGGCTGGAGAAATCGGGCCTGCAAGGCATAGACCGGCAGCGGGCCGAATTCCTCATGGACGCGGCCAAGGACATCTACGCGCCCGTCAACAACCCGTTCACGCCGGAAGCCATCAAGAAGGCGGTTGAGACCAACGGCGCCAGCGTGGTCAAGGGCATCCGGCAGTTCTTCGACGACCTTCAGCACAACCACGGTTATCCCGCCGTGGCGGACCGCAAGGCATTCGAGTTGGGGAAGGACGTGGCGGCGACGCCGGGGAAAGTGGTTTTCAGGAACGAGCTGTTCGAGCTGATCCAGTATGGGCCCACCACGCCGAAGGTGCACAAGAAACCGCTGCTCTATGTGTTCAGCCAGGTGAACCGCTTCTATCTCGGGGACCTGACGCCGGGCCGCAGCCTGTTCAGGCAGTTGGTTGACAGCGGCATCCAGGTGTTCGCCATGAGCTGGAAGAATCCCTCCCGGGAGGACGCCCACTGGTCGCTGGCGACCTATACCGAGGGCGTGATCGAAGCGGTTCGCATCACCAGGAGCATCACCCGCCAGCGCAAGCTCGACCTGATCGGCCTCTGCGCGGGCGGCATCGTCGCGGCGACGGCAGCGGGCGTGCTCCGCGCCCGGGGCGACGACTGGGTCAGTTCCCTGTCGCTGTTCGTGTCGATCCTCGACAACGAGCCCGGCGACAGCGGTTTCACCCTGTTCGTCACCGACGAGTCGGTGATCGCCCAGAAACAGCGCGTCCGCGCCCAGGGCGGCATGACGGAGCGGGACATCCTGGAGATGTTCGCCATGCTGCGACTTGACGAGAGCGTGTTCAGCTTCATGCGCAGCAACTATTTCCGCGGCGAAGACCCACTGGCCCATCCGCTGCTGTTCTGGTCGATGGACTACACCCGCGTGCCGGCGGAACTGCAGTGCGACCTGATCGACCTGGGGCATGCGAATTTCCTGGCCGCGGGTACGCTCGAACTGCTCGGGCACCGGGTGGACCTTTCCTCCATCGGCTACCCTGTCTACATCATGGCCGGCTCCACGGACCACATCACGCCCTGGCAGGCCTGCTACCGAAGCGCGCACCTGTTCGGGGAAGGGGTGGAGTTCGTCCTCACCAGCCAGAATCACACCCAGACCATCAGCGCTCGGCCAGACAACCGGCATTTGCGCTACTGGCAGGGCGAGACGCTGCCGGCCGACCCGGACCAGTGGTGGGAGGCAAGCGAAGAAACGATCGGAAACTGGCGGGAACACTGGGTTTCCTGGCTCAAGGGCCATTCGGAACAGAAGGATGCGCCGGATACCCTGGGCAACCGCACCTACCCGCCGCTGGAAGACGCCCCGGGGTTGTACGTCCGGGAAAAATGACATGCACGAACTCAAGAAATACCCCAACCGGCGCCTCTACAACACCACCGAGAGCCGCTACGTCACCATCGACGACGTGCGCAAGCTGATCGTCGCCGGGGAGAGCATCCATGTGGTCGACGGCAAGGGCGGCGAGGACATCACCCGCTCCGTACTGCTGCAGATCCTGGCTGAGCAGGAGTCGGAGGGGCACGAGAGCGTGCTGACCAACCGCGTGATCGAAAACCTCATCCGGTTCTACGGGGACCGCATGGGCGGCGTGGTGGGGCGCTACATCGAGCAGAGCATCGTGGCTTTCCTGGACCACCAGGACCAGTGGCGCACCCATCTCAGGCAACTCAACGAGATGAACCCGCTCAACCTGATGCGCCAGGCGTTCGAGCCGCGCTGGCCCCCATCGCCACCGCCTCCACGCCAGGAGCCCCCGGCCGAGGAAGTCGACGAGCCGAATTCCGGCGGCGACAAGTCCCGTTAGCTGGCTGCGTTTTCTTTGATTCGAACTCCGTCCCCGTGTGGGGCGTCACCTCTTTCCACTCTACTGGCGTACCAAACATGCAATATTCGGCACTGGCCATCGATCTGGACGGCACCCTGCTGGTGGGGGACGAAGTTCCGGAGGCCAACGCGAATGCGGTGCGCGCGGCGCTCGATGAGGGTCTCGAGGTCATCATCGCGACCGCCCGCTGGTCGCATTACGCGCTCGATCTCGGCAAGCGGCTCGGCATCGATGGGCCTGTGATCGCCTGTTCCGGAGCCCAGGTCTTCGACCCGGCGCTGCCCGGCGACGTATTCGACCGGCGGCTGCCCGTGGATTTCGTCGAAGCGCTCTACGCCATCTGCAACGAAGAACGGTGCATTGCCACGGTGACGCTCAACGACGACGTCGAGATCAAGATGGACGGACGGCCCGAGCAGCGGTTCCTCGCACCGGAGATGCGCTGGACGGACAGGCTGCGGCTGATGAACGGCAACGTCCCCAGAATCGCGGCGATTCAGGGCAGCCGCTGCAGCGAACGCATACGCCGGGAACTCGAGGCGCCGTTCCGCGATACGGTCGCCGTGCTGGACTCGATCGGCCCCACCGGCAAGATCATTCTCACCCTCACGGCCAGGGACGCCACCAAGGGAGCGGCGCTCGAAGCGGCCTGCGCTCACATGGGTCTCGACCCCGCGGCCGTCGTTGCCTTCGGCGATGCCGAGAACGATGTGGACATGTTCCGGCTGGCAGGCGCCTCAGTGGCCATGGGGCAGGCCGATACCGCCACGAAGTCGGAAGCCACATACGTCAGCAAGGCAAACACCGAAGCGGGCGTCGCCCATGCCATCCATCGGTTGCTTGACCGCGGAAGGTTGTAGGAGTGATTGCCCCCTGCCGGAGCCTGAAATGAAACGATTGGCCGGGCGAGCGTTCGCGCGGATCGCCTGCGGTTGGTGGGTGCTGACGGCTCTCTCGCTGGCGCTCGCAGTGCCTGTGGGCGCGGAGAGCGAGGGGCCGCATGGCGACGAGGGACATTCCGCACCCCGGGAGCGCCCGGGTCACGAGGGCCAGCGCCACGCCCGCTCGGACCACCTGAGCGGGCTGATCGAGGAGATCAGGGTCACGGCTCGCAAGAAGTCGACCGCCGAGGCGGTTCAGGACGTGCCCGTGTCCGTGTCGGCCTTTTCCGGGGACAAGATCGACGCCATGTTCGCGGTCGACCTGACGGATATCGGCCGGCACGTTCCCAACGCCAATCTGGCGCCCGTGTCGTCCATAAAAGGCGTTGCCAATTTCGTCATTCGCGGGATGGGAACCGTCGGCCAGAGCATTCCCTCCGCGGACCCGGCCGTCGGCGTGGTCATGGACGGCATCTCCTACGGCACGATCTTCGGCGTGATCACCGACCTGTTCGACCTGGAAGCCATCGAAGTCCTGCGCGGGCCGCAGGGCACCCTGTTCGGGCGCAACGCGACGGCCGGAGTCATTTCGATGCGCTCCAGAAGGCCGGGAGAGTCGTTCGAGGGAAAGCTGCGGGCCACCGGGGGCTCCCACGGCAGCCGCGGCCTGGCCGCCACCTTCGGCGGTCCGCTGGGCGACGACTGGGGAGGCAAGCTGGCCGTTCAATACGAGGAGCACGACGGCTACTGGAAGAACCGCAAGTTCGCCGGCAGGCAGGGGAGCGCGAGGTCTCTCCTGGTACGGCCCGCGCTGACCTGGCGCCGGGGCCTTTTCGACGCCGCCCTGATCGTCGAGTACGGAAAGACGCAGGGCGACGGCGCTGGCGTGCGGGCCTTCGAATTCGCGGGCGAGCCGCTCGTGGATCCCTACGATTCCCGAACTACCGCTCAGCACGACAAGGGCGACAACGATCTGGCGTGGGTGAATGCCGGGCTGGAAGCCAACTGGGAACTCTGGGACGGAGAGCTGACGGCGGTGTTCGGCTTCCGGGACCTGGAACAGCGTTTTTCCGCTGACCTGACCGGATATCTGGAGAACTGGGGCCTGTTCGCGGACGGGTCGCGGCTGGTGTCGGACCAGGTCAGTGCCGAACTCCGGTGGGGCGGCGATCCGTTCTGGGGTATCAGCCTGACCGCGGGGCTGTACCTGTTCGAACAGGACTATACCTACGCGGAACGCCGCATTCTGCTCAACGTCACCGACCGGCGCGGCGCCTCAAGCCTGAAGCACGCTACCCAGGGAGTCTTCGCCCAGGCCGACATCGGTCTCGTCGAGCGCCTGACGCTGACCCTGGGCGGGCGCTACACCTGGGAGGACAAGGACGCCGAAATCGGCCTGATCGGAGACCCCGCCGCGACCGGCGACTGTGCGACCCGGGGCGCTCCCTTCGAGACCGGCAGGCCGCAGCTCCGCGACTGCCGGACTGTGCTGGCGGATGGCGAGGACTGGAGCAACTTCTCGCCCCGGGTCGGCCTCGCCTGGGACTGGAGCGACGATGTGCTGGCGTTCGCCAGCTACAGCCGCGGGTTCCGCAGCGGCGGCTACAACGTGCGCTTTACGGATCTGAGCTACGTCACCGCCACACCTCAGTCGACGCCCGGGCCCTACGACGAAGAAGTGGTGGACGCCTTCGAGATCGGCCTGAAGTCCACGCTGCTCGACGGCCATGCGCGATTGAACGTTTCACTGTTCCACAACGACTACGACGACCTGCAGCGAACCATCGTCGACGAAGCCGGCGTGCAGGAGATTCTCAACGCGGCCCGGGCAACCATTCGGGGGCTGGAGATCGAGGCGATGCTGGCCCCGGACGAACGCTGGGTGTTCGAGGTCTCCGCCGGATTGCTGGACGCCCGTTACGACGAGTTCGAAGCCGTCACCCGGACGACCGGCAAGCCCGCCGGCAGCCTCGGATTCACGATGGCGCCGGACGTCACCGCGAACCTGTCCGCAACCTACGACATGCACCTGCCCGGCGGGAATGCGCTCATCTGGCGCGCCTCCTGGTCGTACGTGTCCGAGGTCTGGACGGACGACCGGAACACCACCGAGGCGAAGGCGTATTCGCTGGTGGATGCGAGCGTGACGTTCATGGACGCACCGGGACGCTGGAAGCTGGCGCTGTTCGGGCGCAACCTGACCGACGAGGTCTATTTCCACCTGGGGGCGTCCGCGCTCGGGCACCGCTGGTATTATCTCACCCCGCCGCGAACCTGGGGCGCCGAACTGACCTGGGAACTGTGAGAGCGCCTCGCCCGCCGACCACAGATCCTGGTAAAGGCTCCGCCTCAGTTCGTCAGTACAGTCACCCCGCTCAGCCCCGGCGCCCCGTAGACATGGGTGTAGCCGGTGCTCGGGTTGTCTGGGACCTGCCGTTCGCCCGCCTCGCCGCGGAGCTGCAGGCAGATCTCGTAGACCTGGCGCAGGCCTGAGGCGCCCACGGGCTCGCCGTTGGCCATGCAGCCGCCGTCGGTGTTGACGGGCAGCTTGCCGTCGATCTCGGTGTAGCCTTCCTGGAGCCACTTCTCCTGGTCGCCGTCGGCGCAGAAGCCGTTTTCGGCCATGTGCATGATCTCTGCGCCGGATTCCGTATCCTGGAGTTGCGCCACATCGATGTCTTCCGGGCCGACGCCTGCCATCTCGAAGGCCGCCCTGGAAGCCTGGACCGTGGGCGCCGGAGCGCGGTCGAGGGCCTGGGACTGGGAGAACACCTCGAACGAGCCGAACTGCCGGGTCTTGACGGCCACGGCCTTCAGGAAAACCGGCCTGGAGGTGTACTGGCGGGCCTTGTCGGCGCGGCACAGGATCATGGCGCAGGCGCCCTCGGCGGGGGAGCAGAACATGTACTTGCGCAGCGGATGACAGACCATCATGGATTCCGCCACGTCTTCGTAGCTGAATGGCTTGCGCCGCCACGCGTTGGGGTTTTTCGATCCGTTCCTGTAATTCTTGACCGCGACCCGCACCAGCGCATCCTCGGTGATATCGTAGTCGTGCATGTAGCGCTGGATCTTCATGCCGAAGAACTGCGGGGTGAGCGCCATGCCGATATCGCCGTACCACTTGCCGAGGCCGCTGCCCTCGGGATTGATGGTGAACGCCCCCCGCGGGTGCTTGTCGAAACCCACCGCCATGCCCATGTCGAACATGCCGGACTGTATGGCCATGTAGGCCGACTGCAGGGCGCTGCCCCCGGTGGCGCAGCCGTTGGAGACGTTGATGAACTGCAGGCCCGTCAACCCGAGCTTGGAGACCATGGTGTCGGCGGCGCCCGCGGCCGACGAGCCGCCGTAGGCGAACTGCATGTCGCTCCAGTCGAGCCCCGTGTCCGCCAGTGCCTGCCGCGCGGCGTGGGTGCCCTGTTCCAGGCCGGTGACGCCTTCGGTACGACCGAAGGGATGAATGCCGATTCCGATGATTGCTACGTCCACGCGCTGGCTCCTCAAGCTGTCTGGTTGCGTTCGATCAGGTTTCGTCGGAGGGACGGAAGAAAAAGGCAATGATGTCCCTGCCGTCCCGTTCAATATATTTTTCGACCACCAGGTCCATGTCCATGCCGATGCGAAGTTTGGACAGGTCTTCAGTCTGCAGGCGCGCTTCGACGCGCACCTGGCCCGGCAACTCGACGTAACCCACGCCGAATGGCCGGAAGGTCTCTGGAGTCTCGGGCCCTTCATAGGGCGGCCGGTTGGGCAAAAAGCCCTGAATCGTCCAGGTCCAGAGCTTGCCCTGGCGCTCGAGCTCCAGGGTCTCGGTGTCCTGGCCACAGCAGGCCGGACAGCCCGACTGGGCGGGGAAGGTGACCACGCCGCAATCGCGGCATTTGCTGCCGAGAAGCCGCGGGTCGTTGGAAGGCCAGGTGAACAGGCCCTCGGCGATGGGCACCTGGTCGGCGATGCTTGTCGGCATGGGTCCCCCCGTCCGCTGGTTACCGTCTAAAATGACTGTTTTAACCGATTCGAAACGATTAGCCAATCGCTGGAGGAAAAATGGGAAGAGTACAGGACAAGATCGCGCTTGTGACCGGGGCGGCGTCAGACCCCGGTCTGGGGTACACGACGGCGCTCACGCTGGGCGCCGAGGGCGCCAGGCTGGTGGTCACCGATATCGATGAGTCGGGTGCCGAGCGTTGCGCGGCAGCGATTCGGGACGCTGGAGGTCAAGCGCTCGCGCTGCACCAGGATGTCACCAGCGAGGCGCAGTGGCAGGCGGCCATCGCCCGCACCCTGGATGAATTCGGCCGTCTTGATGTCCTGGTCAACAATGCCGGCATCGCCGTGCTGATGCCCATTGCCGAGATGACGCTGGCCGACTGGAACCGGCAGATTGACGTGAACCTGACCAGTGTTTTCCTGGGCTGCAAGTACGGGATGGCGGCCATGCGCGAATCGGGCGGCGGCTCCATCGTCAACCTCTCCTCCGTGGCGGGGCTGGTGGGACTCGCCACCTGTTCCGCATACGGAGCGGCCAAGGGCGGGGTGCGTATCATGTCGAAAACACTGGCGGTCGAGGGCGCACCGGACAACATCCGTTGCAATTCGGTGCACCCTGGTTTCATCTGGACCAACATGCAAGCCCAGGCCGGCGCCGGTACCGGGCCAGGAGAGTTGCCGCGGGAGCAGGTTCCCCTCGGCCGAATGGGCGAACCCCAGGACATCGCAAATTGCATACTGTACCTGGCGTCCGACGAGTCGAACTACGTCACCGGCGCCGAGTTCACGGTCGACGCGGGAATGACGGCGATCTGATTTGCCGGCACCTTGACGCGGCGGCGCACAGGCCGGATTCTGGCGGCCGTTTCGGGGTGTTGACACGGAGGGACTTGAAAAAATGCCGGACATGCTGACCGATCTGGCGATTCGACTGGGCGACAAACCGGCACTGATCGATGACCGGCCCGACGGGGATCTGATCCGCTGGAGCTTCGCCGAACTGGAAGCCAACGCCAATCGCCTGGCGAACGTCTTCCTCGAATACGGCGTCGACTCCGGAGACAGGGTCATGTGGTGCGGGCGCAACTCCCACTGGCCGGTGGCGTGCGGCCATGCGGCGCGCAAGGTGGGGGCCATTTCGGTGCCGCTGAACTATCGGCTCACCGCGGAGGAGGCGGCTTACGTCGTGCACAACTCCGATGCGAAAGTTGTGCTTGTGGATGCGGAGTTCGCACCGCTGTTCGCGAAAATCCGCCCGGAGACGCCGAACGTCGCGCAGGCAATTGTCTATGACGGGGCGGCGGAGGCGGGCCAGCTAGAGGCGGCGCCCCTGCTCGCCGGAGCCGATGCGGGGCCGGTGGAGGTGGACGCGGACCCGTCCGCAGCAGGCACGATGATCTATACCTCCGGCACCACGGGGAAACCCAAGGGTGCGGTGCGCGCCGGCGGCGCCGGCGACCCGGCGCTTCTGGAAGCGATGATGAAGCTGTACCGCTGGCGGCCCGACGATGTCTATCTCACCACGGGCCCCCTGTACCACTCCGGGCCGGGCGGTTTCCTGGCGCTGGCGCATATGCTTGGCAACACCGCGGTGGTGCAGCGCAGCTTCGACGCCGAAGACTGGCTGAGGCTGCTCGACACCTACGAGGTGACCTGCACCTTCTCCGCGCCCACACCGATACGGCGCATCTGCCAGCTTCCCGACGATATCATCGGGCGATACCGGTGCGACCGGCTGCGCATCATGATCGCCAATGCGGCGCCCTGGTCCTATGCCCTGAAACTGGCCTACCTGGAGCGGTTCCCCGAGGACTCCCTGTTCGAGGTGTACGGCTCCACGGAACTGGGCGTCAACACGATCATGACCCCGGAGTTTCAACGCAGCAAACCGGGGTCTTGCGGGCGGCCGGCGCCCGGCGTCGAGATCCGGTTGTTCCGCGACGACGGCAGCGTGGTCGAGGCGGTGCGCGAGCCGGGCGAGCTGTACGTCAGGACCGAGGGACAGTTCACCACCTATCACAAGGCCCACGACAAGTTCATGGAAGACAGGCGGGACGACTGGCACACCGTGGGCGATGTGGCCTACTTCGACGAGGACGGCTTCTTCTACATTTGCGACCGCAAGAAGGACATGATCATTTCCGGCGGGGTGAACATCTATCCCGCCGAGGTGGAGCACGCCCTCGAAATGCATCCCGATGTTCTGGAGGCAGCGGTGTTCGGCATCCCGAGCGAGGAGTGGGGAGAGAGCGTGCATGCCGTGGTGGTCGGCCGGGAAGGGTCGGATGTCGACACCGCCGCGCTTCAGGCGTTCGCGCGGGATCACCTTGCGGGGTACAAGATTCCCCGGTCGGTGACTTTCACCGGCGAGATTCCCAAGACCGGTTCGGGCAAGATCCTGAAGCGGGAGCTGCGGGCGCCGTTCTGGGAGGGGCAGGGAGCATCGCTGTGACAGGTGGGGCGAATGTGGCGGTTTGAATCCAGCGACGTCTGCGAGCAGATTGTCGAGCGCATGGACGGCGCCCTCGGTTGTGCGCTGGTCGACCTTGCGACGGGGCTGCCGCTGGCGCTCTGCGCCCGGTCCGATTCGCTGGTGACCACCACGGCGCTGGAGATGATTTCCGCGGCGGCGGTGGCGTGTTTCAGCGGCAGTGCCGGGGGCGGGTCCGAACCGGAGTCAGGGGAAAAAGCCGGCCCTGGCGCGGCAACGGACCCGCGGCAGATTCAGGTCACCACCGAACTCACCTACAACTTCATGTCGCTGGTGCCGGGCGACGACAGGGTCCTGCTCGTGCTTGTCACCAACCGCGGGGACTCGAATCTCGGATTGGGGTGGATGGCCATGCGCCAGGCCCTGGATCACCTCGGCAACCTGCACGACGAACGCGCCGCCGACCGGCCCGAATAGCAAAGCGCGGCTTTCCGCCCCGGCGTTCAGTATCGGTTGCGCGCGGCTGTCAATCCTTCCTGTTCCTGGCTGTCAATCCTTCCTGTTCCTGGCTGTCCATCGCTTCGCCAGCGGGTTGGGCAGGGGTTCCGGCTCAGCCTCTTCGCTCGGCGGCGGTACCGGTTTGGGGTCCACCGCCGCTTCGGTGGGCGGCTCCGGCGCGGCAGGCGCCTGACCGGAACCGGTCTGCTCGTCGTGCACGCGGGGTTCGACCCCGAGTGACTCCGCCAGCAGGTCCTGGGTCTGGTGGACGGCCATCCAGCCCAGGCCGAGGGTCAGGGTTTTCTCGGTGAACACCACCAAGACGGCATCGTCGCGGCCCGGAACGGCAGCCATGAACTGGTAGTTGTGAGCGTTGGTGATCTGCACCTCACGCACGAAACCACGTGTCGCGATCAGGCCGGTTGCCAGGGATTGTACGAATTGTTCGACGTACTTGCCCCGAAATAGCTCTTTGCCGGTGATGAGCGCGGCGTCGATATCGGACTGCGCGAGGGCGGAGCCGGCGCGGCCGGCCGAGGCCAGGGTGCGGCCACCGTCGAGGTCGAAAACCAGGCAGTTCAGAACCGCCTCGGTTTCCGTGATGACGCTCTCGCAGATTTGCTGAAGATCCATTGCTGTGCACCGGTACTGTCGCGGCGTTCGCCGCTAGCTGTCTTGTGCGCGTCGTGGCCTCGTGCGCTCCAGGTCACGGCTGTCGGGGATGTTGCATCCCGGATGGAAGTGGGGTCAAGTGTCGGCCGCTGGCCGGTATGGAGAAACCTGGGAAATTGTCAATCGTGCAATCTGAGGTGCAGGAACAGGAAAACCAGCCTGGAGCGATCCGTGAGCATCCTGACCGCAGCGCCCGCTTTGAACGTCGAATCGCCTCGCAACTGGCCCTGCTCTACCGCCCTGACGAGGTGGGCGGGCTGACGAGGGAGTTGCTCGGCCTGGCCCTGTCCCGGTCCGCCCGCCCGGCTGCGGCGCGCAGCGACTGCATGCTGATCGTCTACGCCGACACCGTATTCGCGGAGAACGAAGCGCCGCTCGTGACGCTGGGACAGTTCCTGGACAAGCACGTCGACGGCGTATTCGGGCGCCTGCACATCCTGCCGTTCTTCCCCTCGTCGTCGGACGACGGTTTTGCCGTCATCGACTACCGGCGCGTCGACCACCGCCTCGGCGGTTGGGACGATGTGCGCCGATTGTCCGGCCGCTTCGATGTCATGTTCGACCTCGTGATCAACCACTGTTCCCGGGAGAGCCTGTGGTTCGCGGATTTCATCGGCGGCCGCGAACCGGGCCAGCGTTACTTCATCACGCTGCCCGAGGAATCCGATACCAGCACCGTGGTCCGGCCGAGAACGACCCCGCTGGTCTCCGCGGTGCACACCTACGGGGGGATACGTCATGTCTGGAACACCTTCAGCGACGACCAGATCGACCTGAATTTCACCAATCCGGCGGTACTGCGCGAATTCGTCGACATACTCTTCTTCTACGTGGCCCGGGGCGCCCGACTCATCCGGCTGGACGCGATAGCGTTTCTCTGGAAGCGGCTGGGCACGAGCTGCATGAGCCTGCCGGAGACCCACGCGGTGGTGAAGATCCTGCGCCTGTTACTCGACTATGCGCGTACCGGCGTACGGCTCATCACGGAAACCAATGTCCCGCACGAGGAAAACGTCAGCTATTTCGGCGACGGGGACGAGGCGCACATGATCTATCAGTTCAGCCTGTCGCCGCTGCTCCTTTACAGCTACGTCTTCGGCGATGCGGGCTACCTGACGGCCTGGGCGGCGAGGCTTGCGCCGCCGCCGGACGGCTGCACCTACGTCAACGTCTTCGCCTCGCACGACGGGATCGGGCTGAGGCCCCTGGAAGGGCTGATACCGGAGGGCGAGGTAGCGCGGCTGGTGAAACGGATGCATGAGCGCGGAGGCTTCGTCACCCTGCGCCAGGCATCTCGCCGGGAATCCGGTAAGGCGTTGCAACCCTACGAGATCAACATCGCGCCGTTTTCCGCTTTCGGCGGACGGCCTGAGGACCTGCCTGCCTATCTGGCGGCGCACGCCCTGTTGCTGAGCTTTCAGGGCGCACCGGCCGTCTACATCCACAGCCTGCTCGCCACCCCCAACGATCTCGACCTCGTGGAAGAGACCGGACGAACCCGCTCGATCAATCGGGGCCGATGGCGATTGAGGGACCTCGAAGAGCGCCTGGCCGACCCAGCCTCCGCGCAGGCAAGGGCGCTCGATTACTTCAAGCGGATCATTACGTTGCGTAATGCTCAGGAAGCTTTCAGCCCGCAAGCGGCCCAGAAGGTTCTAGAGAGTCCGGAAGGTGCGTTCGTCATGCGGCGCGAAGGGGCGCGCCAGCGGATACTGGTTGTCGCATCGGTCGTCGGGCACACGCAGCGCCTTTCGCGTGCCGGTCTGGGCATTGTGCCAGGTACTTACGACGATTTGCTCGGCGGAGCGTCCGTGCGTATAGCAGGTAGCCTCGATCTTAGCCCCTATCAGGTGCTTTGGCTCGATTTGACCGATTGATGGATTTGTCCCGGGGACATCTCTCACATCGCATTGAGAGGCAGCCTACAGATACGCGCGGGCTGGAAGCCTATTCTCGACCGGATTGAAACCCTTGTGCGGTAGAACGGATGATTGCCATCAACAAGGAGTTGTACGATGCCCTGATCGAGGGCAACATCAGCGAAGAAAAAGCGAAAAGGGCCGCCCGCTCGGTGATGAACGAGAAGCTGCAGGATCGTATCGAGGCGCTCGAGCGCCGCGTGGGCGCCGTTGAGACCAGGTTGGCCGTCGTCGAGACCAAGCTCGAGACGATCACGCGGTTGTTGTGGATTCTGGTGGCCGGCGTCGCGGGCATTCTCGTCAAAACGTTGTTGGCGTAATCCTCTGGAGGTGGGGTGCGGCTCTCACGCGATTCTCGCATGAGGGGCGGTCGGAAACTGTCTGCGGTCGTCCCTGACGGCGTCGAGCAGGTCGCTGTACACGGCCGGGTAGACGCTGGTCACCCGGTGCCAGGATGGCAGGAAGGGGATCTCTTCACCCCCTTCGAGGTACGACGAACCGGCCTTGAGAATATTCGTGGCGAAGAGTTCCACCGCCTGTTCCTCGGCGTGGCGGTCGAGGCTGAGGCCGTTCATGGCGGCGTCATTGGCGTATGACTCGATGAGGTCGAGGGCGATCCGGTAGTAGCAGGCCTTGGCCGTTCGTATCGTCCCCGTGTCGAAGACCACCCCGTAGGTCGCCAGTTTCTTGAACACCGCCTTGGCGATGTCGAGGCTCATGCGCGAGAGGCCGCGGCCGGCATCGTCTGGCGACAGGTCCTGGTGCTTGTGATCGTAGCTGTCGGCGACTTCGACCTGGCAGATGCGGTTGGTGGCGTAGTTGCGGTACATCTCCGAGAGCAGGCCCACCTCCAGGCTCCAGTCGGAGGGGATGCGCAGCCCGTCCAGCACGCCGGACTGCATGGCGAACTCGCCGGCCAGGGGATAGCGGAAGCTGTCCAGGTAGTCGAGGTAAGGATGCCCGCCGGTAAGCTGCTTCATGGTGCGTATCAGTGGCGAGACCAGCAGCCGGCAAACGCGCCCGTTCAGCTTCCCGCTGGCGACGCGCGCGTAATAGCCTTTGCAGAACTGGTAGCCGAAATCGGGATTGGCGACCGGGTAGATGAGCCGCGCCAGCATGCCGCGGTCGTAGGTGGTGATGTCGCAGTCGTGCAGGGCCACGGCCCTGGTACTTGCGAGCGCCTGAACGAAGCCGATGCAGTACCAGACGTTGGCGCCCTTGCCCCGCTCGCGGGGCGCCAGCCCCTCGGCGCCCAGCTTGCCCTGCACCGCCTTCAGCCTCGGCCCGTCGTTCCAGAGAACGTGGTGCGGCTGGGGAAGCACGGAGAAGTAGTCGAGCGCGTGGCGATATTCCGTTGCGCTTGCCGTGTCGAGCCCGATGACGATTTCCGCCAGGTAGGGGACCTGCGCCAGTTCGCCGACGATGTTCGCCAGCGCCGGTTTCCCGAGCTCGGAATAGAGGCACGGGAGCACGAGCGCCATCGGGCGTTCCGCGGCGAACCCGCAGAGCTGCGACTCCAGTACCTCGACGGGCTGGTCGCACAGGTTATGCAGCGTGGTGATGATGCCGTTCTGGAAAAAGTCGCTCATTTGCATTCAATCCGGGGGGACTTCGATTCGACGATGTGGGAAACGCGTTCCAGCCAGGCGGCGGGGCCCGCGTTGGGGGCGTGAAAAACAGCGGCGTTTGCCGACAGGGCGTAGCCTCCGTTCCGACCCGGAAAGACCAGGGCATAGTCGGCGGCAAGCATCATCTCCGCGTCGTTGGGTGCATCGCCGCAAGCCAGGGTAACAACGCTGTCGTGCCGGCCCCGTACGTAATGTTTCCGGATTGCCGCTACGGCCCCGGCCTTGTCGCGGCTTCCGGTGGCGTGGTGGAACCTGCCGCCGGGGGCAAGCTTCAGCCCGAGTTCGTTGAGGTCCCTCGCGAACGACGGCAACACCGCGGGCGCTCCCTGCCAGACCAGCGGCTCCGAGGCCATGCGCTGCCTGGCGGCCGCTGCGGAGTCCTCATCGAGGCCGGTGCGGGCTGCTATCTCGGCCGCAGGCATGTCCCCGAATCCGCGGAACCGGTACGCGGGTTTTGCACGGAGCTCGAGCAGGTGCGCGCGAATCCGGCCGTAGTCCATTGCAGCGCTCTCGATCTCGTATCCGTTCCGGCGGGATTTGCCCCGGCGCGTGCAGGCCGCGGTTGGCCAGGCCAGCCCCGCGCCGTTTTCGAAGGCGATGATGGGGTGGCTCGCGCAGCGGTCGACGAGCCGCATGCACTCCGCCAGGGTTTTGCTCGTCGCCAGCACCGCCTGCAGCGTGGCCCTGCCGTCCGCTACGGGAGCAAGCTCGAACAGCGCATCGATAGCCGCAGCCGCTGCCTCGAGAGGATAGCCATCGTCGAGCAGCGTGCCGTCCAGGTCTGTGGCAATCAGCCAATGCATTGGGCGCCCATCTTCAGCGGGCTCCTGGCGCCGGCATTCCGGTCTGAAACGACGGCCACCAGCCCGATTGCGCGACTACGCTGCAAAGATCGAGCCAGAACAGCGCCGTTGCGCTGCATTGGGTTCAAGTGCCTCGTTTCGCGATCCGTTGCGCACCACGACGGTGCAGAACCTGGGTGTGCGTCGTTTTTTCTGGTGCGTCAGGCGGGTGTCGTTGAGTCGTCCCGAAGCGCGACGAACAGGGCGATGGTCATCGCCACGGCGATGGCCAGCACGGGGAGGGAAACCACCAGCACCGCGGACTGCACGGCGCGCAGGCCGCCGATCAGCATCAGCGCCAGGGGCAGCACCATCAGGGCGAAGGCCCAGAACACCCGGTGCCAGCGCTGCGGGTTGGCCCCGGCGGGCAGACGCCGGGTTGCCGCGGCGGCGATGGAATAGGAAGCGGAATCGTAGGTGGTGGCGACGAATATGAACGCCATCACGACGAATGCGAGCAGCGGCAGGGGCTGCAGCGGCAGGGCCTGCACGATGGCTGCGATGGCGGTGTCCGCGCGGCCGGCGGCAACCAGTTCCTGCACCGGCACCAGCCCTTCCATGTCCATCCACATGGCGGTGTTGCCGAGCGCAATGTAGAAGAGGGCGCAGCCCAGTGTGCCGAATCCCACCATTCCGAAGATCAGTTGCCTGAGCGTGCGGCCCCGGGAGATGCGGGTGACGAAAATACCCACGTAGGGGCCGTAGGCCAGCCACCAGGCCCAATAGAAAATGCTCCAGTCCTCGACGAAACCGGTCTCCAGTATCGGATCCGTCCAGGTATTCAGCCGGATGAAGTCCTGCGTCATGAGACCGAGGCTGTTGGTGCCGAGCTTCAGGGAAAATAGGGTCGGGCCGGCAAGCAGGACAAAGGCTGCGAAGAGGCCGGCAATGCCGACATTGACGTCGCTGAAGCGCTTGATGCCCTTGTCGAGGCCCATGTAGACGCTGAATGCGAACATCGCTACCGCGATGAGGGCAACCGATACGTCAAGGGCGCCGGATTCCGCGATGCCGAACAGTGCGCTGATGCAGGCCCCGATCATCGGGGTCGCAAGCCCGAGGGAGGTTCCGGCGCCACCGATCAGGGCGATGACGAACACGAAGTCCACGGCGCGGCCGAGCGGGCGCTGGGCGATGTCGTTGCCGGCGAGCCCGGCCAGGGAAGTGGAGAGGCGCAGTTGCGGAATCCTGCGCTGGTAGTACGGGTAGGCGATCGCCACGGTCGGCAGGCAATAGATGCACCAGGCGGAAAAGCCCCAGTGGAAGATGCCGTAGGTGGCGGCCCATTCCCGCGCTTCGGCGGATTCGGAATCCAGGCCGAATGGCGGCGTGTCGAGGTAATAGGCCCATTCGATGGGCGACCAGTACAGGAGGCCCCCGCCGATGCCGGCACAGAACAGCATTCCCATCCAGGAAATGTTCGAGTAGGCGGGCCGGGCATCGGCGCCTCCCAGCCGCTTCTTGCCGTACTTGCCGAGCGCCAGCACGCCCAGTATCACCGCCGCAGCCAGCGTCATCCATTGGTAGAGGAGGCCGAAGTTGCCGGCGATGAAGTCGTAGGTATCGGACACCGCGTCCGATGCCCGCTCGGGCATGAGTACGATGGGAATGCAGGCGGCGGCGATGAGTCCGGCGCTGGCGCCGAAGATAACCTTGTCGATTTGCGGTTGGGGCTGCATGGCCTCGCGGATGCCGTCACCCGCCGTCCAGCAGCGCACACAGCCGGGTGTCGAGCGGTTCGGGGCGTATCTCCGCATCCAGTATCAGGGCCTTGCCGCCGCCTGTCCAGCGGGGCCGGGGCGGGGCGCCGTCGTGGTTCGGGTCGCCCGCGGCCGCGTACCGCAGCCAGTAGTTTATCATCTGCCGGGTGAGTGCCGCATCCACCGCACCGGTGCTGGAACACATGGGAAACACGTTATATTATCGCTGGCGGCAGTTGAAGTTCGCCGGCTCTCCTCTGGAGAGGTCTCGCAAGCAAAGGGAGAATTATTCATGTTGAAACTTGGCAAGGTGTTGATGTCGCCTGCGACTGTGGGATTGGTCGCGGTTTTTGGGCTCGGTGCGTCGACAATTGTGGTTGCGGAATCGGAAGAGAGTGCGTCCTCCGGTGCAGTGCTCGAGGAAATCATCGTAACCGCACGGAAACGCGAAGAGTCGGTGCAGGAGGTGCCGGTGGCGATTACCGCACTGTCAGGCGAGTTGCGCAATTCGAGCATTCGCGACCTCTCGGATGTCAATGGCTTCGCTCCAAATGTTCAAATCGACTCCGATCCGGGTCGCACGGGCGGTGCGTCGATTACCATTCGCGGCATCAGCCCTACGCGGACCGACGACAACTCTCTCGACTCCCCGATCGCCGTAACGATTGACGGTATCTTTCTGGGAACGCTATCCGGGCAGGTTATCGAGAACTTCGATCTGGAGCGCATCGAGATACTGCGCGGCCCGCAAGGCACCCTGTTCGGCAAGAACACGGTGGGCGGCGTAGTCAATGTGGTCCGCAGCCGGCCGACGGGCGAAATCGGCGCCCGCATAAAGGGCACTGTTGGCAAATGGGGCCAGCGGGAGTTGCGGGCTGTGGTCAATGCTCCGGTTTTCGAAGACACGCTGGCGGCCAAGATTTTCTATACGACCATCGAGGGTGATGGCTTTCTGTACAACACCAATCTGCAGGACGACTTTCCGCGAAAGGACTACGCCAACTACGGACTGACGCTTTTGGCCACCCCCAACGACCGGTTCGAAGCGCTGTTCACCGTCGAGACGTATACCGATGACTCCGACATACGCACGCCTACCCACGGATACAATCTTCCTCCGGGCCTCGCCGAACCGCCAAATGACGCTGCTTCGCCCGACCTTTCCTATGGGCACCTGGGATGCTACGGGGGACACACCGAATGCCGCACCGACCTGTCGATTGCCGGCAAAGAGACCACAATGGATTTCAACGGCCCGGCGTCCTTCGACGTGGATGCCTACACGCTCAACATGAATTTCGATCTGAACGATCAGTTGCGCGTGGTGTCGGTAACCGGATACCGGGAAATGGTGGAAGACCGCCTGATCGACTTCGATGGCGCCAAGGGCAACTACATCACCATCGAGCGGGACAACGACTACGAGCAGTTCAGCCAGGAACTGCGGGTGGAATTCACCAATGAACGGCTCTCTCTCGTCGGCGGCGCCTATTATTGGCGCAGCGAGTTCGAACAGGACTGGGTGACCGGGGGTTCGTTCTGGTATTCGCTGTTTGGCGGCGTCGTCAGCAACCCGTTCCTGCTGGGGCTCTGTTGGGCGGGAGCCTTTGCGCCGATCGCATGCGATACGGGCGCGCCCGCCGACGACCCCGGTTGGCAGGGGCCGGAGTTGACCCAGTTGCTGTATGAGGACCAGGTGACCAAGTCGATCGCCTTTTTCGCCCAGGCGGACTACGAAGTCATGCCCAACCTGAATCTTACGGTCGGCTTGCGCTGGACCGAGGAGAAGAAGGACTTCGTCGGCGCGCAGTCCTATCTCGCTCCCGTGTCCCGTGCCTATGTGCACAACCATCCGGCCTTTGCCGACCTCAGCCAGAAATGGGACGAGATCTCGCCCAAGTTCGGCGTTTCCTATCAATGGGACGACATCCTGTTCTACGCTTCCTACTCCGAAGGTTTCCACTCCGGCGGCTTCTTCGGCGTCAACCAGAACACCCGGGATTTCGAGCGCGACCAGTACGACCCGGAATTCGCCAATTCCTGGGAGGCCGGTGTCAAGAGCCAGATCCTGGACAACAGGCTGCAACTCAACGGCACCTTCTTCTATAACGACTTCGATGACAAGCAGGAGCAGGCCGTTCAGCTCGACCCGGACACCAAGACGGTCGCTACCGTGTTCAGCAATGTGGCAAAGGCGGTCTACTGGGGCGTCGAGCTCGAGGCGCAGTTCGTGGTCAACGAGAACGTGAGCCTGTTTGCCTCCTA
>CAZWZH010000004.1:0-5709 GCA_964638775.1 uncultured Pseudomonadales bacterium | reverse complement strand
CGACCGGCACCGTGGTCGGCGACCGCATCGAAGGGAACGCGATCTCCGAGGCGTTCGGCGGCTTTGAACGCGCCGAGCCGCTCCGTCTGGCCAGTGTGAAGAGCAACGTGGGGCACATGGAAGCCGCGGCATTCCACTGCGCCCTCTTGAAAGTGCTCGTGATGATGGAGCGGCGCACGTTTGCGCCGATCTCCCGGAACTTCCTGGTGCCCAATCCGGAGATCGACTTCGAGAGCTGTCCCATGCAGGTGCAGACGGCGTGCGAGCCCTTCCCTGATCGCCCCGTCAGGGTCGGCATCAATTCCTTCGGCTTCGGAGGAGCGAACGGGCACTGCGTGGTCCGGGAATATCGTCCGCAGGAGCCGCGGATCTGGTCGGTGCCGCTGGCGCCCGAGTCTGGTTTCATGGTCCCGCTGTCCGCACGCACGCCCGACGGTCTGACCGAGAGCGCGCGGGAGTTGCGCCGTGCGGTCGACGAACGGGAGGCCGATCTCTATACCCTGGCCGGCAACCTCAGCCGGCGGCGCACCCACTTCGCGGCCCGCACCGCATTTGCCGTGCCCAACCGGGAGGCGCTGATCGAGGCGCTGGATGCTTTCGTGGAAGACCCTTCGCCGGTCGCTACGGTGGATGACGAGGCGCCCCGGCTGCTCATGGTATTCTCCGGACAGGGCACGCAGTGGGCGGGTTGCGGGCGTGATCTCTACCAAGCCGATCCCGTGTTCCGCCGCGTCGTCGACGCCATCGAGGAACATTGGCGCGAGCACTCGGACGTCTCCCTGCGCGAAGCGTGCTTCAATGCCACGCAGGAGGAACTGGACGAGGTACAGCTTGCCCAGCCCGTGATCTTCATGCTGCAGTGCGCCCTCGCGGAGTGGTTCAAGACTTGGGGCGTCCATCCCGATTGCGTGGTCGGACACAGTTCGGGAGAGGTCGCGGCGGCCTACGCGAGCGGGGCGCTCTCGCTGGCGGATGCCACCCGCCTTGTGTTTCATCGCGCCAGGCTCCAGCAGCGCACCGCCGGCTCCGGGCGCATGCTTGCCGTCGGCCTCGACCGCGCCGGCGTGGAGGACCTGCTGGAAACCTTGCAAGCATCCGCCCGATCCGGGAATGGGTCGCTCGCCGGTGTCGAGATAGCCTGCGAGAATGCGCCGGCCAGCACCGTAATCTGCGGCCATGAGGCGGCGCTGCAGCCGATCATGGAAGAACTTGACGAACGCAATTTGCAGTTTCAGCTGCTGCCGGGAAACATAGCCTTTCACTCGAGCGCCATGGACCCGCTCCGGGACGATGCACTGAAAGACCTGGCGTTCCTGGACGGACGCGAATTCAACGCCGAGGTGCCGTTCGTGTCGTCGGTAACCGGCGCGCGGGAGGAGCGGCTGGACGCGGAATACTGGTGGTCGAACATCCGCCGGACCGTGCGCTTCTCCGCGGCGATGGAAACCGTCCAGCGCGATCTACAGCCGGGCGCGGTTCTGGAGGTCGCGCCGCACGGCGCCCTGCAACCCATGATCGCGCAGTGCCTCGAGGCCGCCGATCCGGCGCCGGCCTGCATCCCGACGCTCATGCGGGACTCGGGTGCCTGTCTCGGCGCCCGCGAAGCCTTGGGAGGCCTGTTCCGGGCCGGCGTGGCGCTGGACTTCGCGGCGCAGTACCCACGCCCGGAGCCCATCGCGCATCTGCTGCCCGGGCATCCCAGGGACGACCGGGCGACGATGGATGTCATGTGCGATGACGAGATGTTCGTTCGCCAGGGGCAATACTCACATGGTCCGCTGGTTGGCCACAAGGTGGCCTCCGGTGACATGCTGTTCGAGGCACGGCTGTCGGAGCGCGACTTTCCCTGGATGGCGGACCACCGCGTCCATCATGCGGCTATCATGCCCGCGGCCGGCTACCTCGAGCTGGTCCTGGAAGCCCTTGACGGTGTCCCCGTCCACATCGAAGTACTTGAATTTCTCCAGCCCTGTCCCATCCCCAAGATTCCCGTGCGTCTGCAGACCGCTCTCCACCCGGTTGCCAATTCGCCGGACACGTACACCTTCTCCATTTCGTCCCGGCCCTACGATGTAGATGCCAAGAGCGAGCTGCATTGCCGGGGCAAGGTCCGGCGGACCGATGCCAACCATCCGGTGACGGTGCCGACGCGGTTGGCGGACCTCGACCGGAGCCGGTTCGCGCCTTCGGTCGTCGCCGACGAACGCGACTTCTACGAACGCCTCGACGCCGTCCTTAGCGAGACGTTCCAGTATGGTCCCCACTTCCAGACAATCCAGCGGGTGCTGGTCGACACCGTCACCCGGGCCTATCTCGTCGACATCGAGATGGACGAGGCGCTGTGGACGTCCGGCAAGGCCGAGGGCTACGTCTCGTGTCCCCCGCTGTTCGACGGAGGATTGCAGATTTTCCTGTTCAATCTCCTCAAGTGGGCCGATCTCTTCGCGGTGCCCCGCCGCGCCGAGGACGTGACCTTCCTCAAGCCGCCGAGCGGACCGCGAATCACCTGCCACGTGACCAAGCCTGAAGAGGATTGGCTCGACGTGAACGAACGGGGGCAGTACTCGGTGCACCTCGGTGAGCGCTCGGGCGGCAGCATCGGCTTCTACGACGGCGACACCGGTGAATTGGTCGCCTATATAGGCAAGTACACGTACTTTACGTCCAATCCGCGCTGGAACGACGTTCTGGACAGCAAGCACGTGGTCTCCTGGCAGCCGAAGTTCATCCCCGATGGCCCGGCACTGGCCGAATTGCTGCCATCTGGCGAGATCGGGCCGGCGGAACTGATCGCGGCGATGCAGCGTTCCTTATCGGGCATGCCCCGCTCCTGCCGTGTGCTTGAAATTGCCGGCTACCGGGAATCGGACGAGACCGCCCTCAATGAATGCCTGGACGAACTCGGCCGCGGGGACGCCCAGACCGAGTACTGGCTGGTCAGCGAAACCCCGGAGCGGGCGAGGGAACACTACGATGAATTCCACGCACACGACGCGGCGCTGCGTTTCGAGTGGCTCGATCTTGCCGATCCGCCGTCACTGGACAAGGGCCTGCTACGGGCGGGCGCCGCCGAACTTCTTTTGCTGCACCGCGAAGCGGCGACCTACTGTCCGGAGGATTGGGCATTGGCGCACCGGCTGACGGTGGCGGGCGGTCTGGCGCTGGTGCATCATCAGGAAGACGACACCATCTCACCGGCGGCCGGCTGGACCATGGTTCGCGCCGGCCGGCGAACCACACTGCTGCAGGCGCCCCAATCCTTCGCGGATGCCTCCGGCGCGCCGGAGCTCACCGCCACCCGATGGGTGCTGGGAGAGACGGACAGCGTTGCATCGGATTGGGCGGCTCGTCTCGATTCCCCCGAACGGGTGCATTTCGTTCCAGGAGAGGTCCTGATCTCCGGCGGGTACCTCTCGCTCGATGAATGGCCGCACTCGGCCGATTTGCAGGCCATCGACTTTTTCTGCGGCACGGACCCGGAGGACCCGACGGGGGAAATGGTGACAACGCGCTTCATCGCCTTTGTCCAGGCCCTGGTTCCCTACCGGATCGAACATGCCAGCAGCCGATGCCGACTGACCGTGGTAACCCGCCGCGCCGTCCACGACGTGGAGGACCCAAGGGGGAGCGCGTTATGGGGGGCCGTCCGGAGCATGGCCATCGAGATCGGCGAAGAGGCCGGGATTGACTTTCGCCTGGTTGACGTGGGCGATGCCGGGGACCTGGAAACGCTTGCCTGGCTCGCCCGTTGCGACCTCCGCGAACGCGAACTGGCAATCCGTCAACAGCGCCTTTGGGCGCCGAGGCTCGTCAGTATCCGGGAACGCCATGTCCGTGTGCCGGCCGGCACGGAGCCGGCGTACCGTCTGACACTTGACAATGCAGGCCAGATTTCCGGCCTGGAGATGAAGACTTGCCAGCTTCCGGCGCTCGGACCGCGCGACGTGGAGATCGACGTGGCGGCGGCGGCGCTCAACTTTCGGGACGTCATGGTCACGCTGGGGCTGCTGCCGGCGCTCGCCTACGAACGCTCTGCGCTCGGTCGCGAGGTCGGCATGGAAGCGAGCGGGGTCGTGCGCCGCACCGGACCTGACGTGCGCCATTGCAGCGCCGGCGACGAGGTTGCCTTCATACAGGGCGGCTGCATCGCCAACCGTGTCGTGGTCAACGAACACCTGGTCTTCGCGAAACCCGGGCGCCTGAGCATGGAAGAGGCTGCGTCGTCCCTGTCGGTCTACGTCACCGCATACTATGCACTGATCCACCTGGCCCGGCTGCGCCGCGGCCAGCGCGTCCTGATCCACTCGGCCCTGGGTGGCGTGGGACAGGCGGCCATCGCGCTCGCCGAGCGAGCCGGGGCCGAGATTTACGCCACCGCCGGCAGCGAGGCCAAGCGGAACCAATTACAGGAAATGGGCGTGCGAGGGGCGTTCGACTCGCACAGCTTCGACTGGCATGACGAATTGATGGCGGCAACCGGGGGCGAAGGGGTGGACGTGGTGCTGAACTCTCTCGCCGGCCATCACATCGAGCTGTGCCTCCAGGCCTTGCGACCGGGCGGCTGGCACTGCGAGATCGGAAAGGTGGACATCTATGCCGACAACGCGCTCGGTCTCAGGCTGTTGCGGAAGAACCTTCGGTTTGCCGCCATTGACGTCGATCGCCTCATGCTCGACGATCCGATCCTCTCGCGCGAGCTGTCGGCGGCCTGCCTGGACCTCATTGACCAGGGCGAATTGCCCGCCATACCGGTTACCGGGTTCCCGTACCGGGACTATGCCAAGGCGCTCCGGCTGATGACCACCGGCCAGCATCAGGGGAAACTCGTGCTGAAGGCGCCGTCCGGCCCGGGCGATTCCGAATTCACGGTCGCCGATGCGAGGCCGCTGCTCGACCCCGACGCCACCTACCTGGTGACCGGCGGCCTGGGCGGATTCGGGCTGCGGCTGCTGCCTTATCTGGCGTTTGCGGGCGCGCGCCATGTCACGCTTCTCGATCGCGACCCCGCCCGCCGCCGAACCGCCGAATGGATCCGCGATTCGAGCTCGCTCGCCAATACGGACCTGGAGATCGAATTCGACATCATTCCGGGCGACGTGTCCGTGGAGGAGGACGTCCGGAACTGCATCGCCCAATTGGAAAGACCGCTGAAAGGCGTCTTCCACCTCGCCGGCGTCCTGGACGACCGGTTCTTCGACGACATCTCGCCGGAGTCCATGGCCGGCGTATTCGCGCCCAAGGCCGACGGCGCGCTGCATCTTCACCGGGCCACCGCCGGCCTCGCGCTGGATCACTTTGTCCTGTTCTCGTCCACGGCTGCCACGTTCGGCAATCCCGGTCAGGTCAACTACAGCGCGGCCAATGCGTTTCTGGACAGCTTGGCCGTGGTCCGGCATCGGCAGGGTCTTCCATGCCTCGCTTTCAACCTCGCCGCCGTGGCCGACGCCGGCATGGCGTCACGCAGCCTCCCTGTGCTGCGCATGATGCGGGCCACCGGCATGCCGCCGGAACATGGCGGTGACCAGATGATCCCCGTCGGCCATCGAGCGCATCGCGAAGTCGAGATTGGCGATGGCGCAGTCGCTGCTTACCGGCGGCATGCCGGTGGCCCGCATCATGCGCAGCACAGGGAGGCTGCGTGACGCCATGCCGGCGTCGGCCACGGCGGCGAGGTTGAAAGCGAGGCATGGAAGACCCTGCCGATGCCGG
>CAZWZH010000003.1:0-19757 GCA_964638775.1 uncultured Pseudomonadales bacterium | reverse complement strand
CAGGCAACTCGTGGAGAAGATGCGGGAACTGATTCCCAGGCAGATGTTCGCCGTGGCCATACAGGCGGCCATCGGCGGGCAGATCATCGCGCGCCGGACGGTGAAGGCGTTGCGCAAGAACGTGACGGCGAAGTGCTACGGGGGCGATGTGACGCGGAAGAAGAAGCTGCTTGAGAAACAGAAGGCCGGCAAGAAACGGATGAAGCAGGTGGGCAGTGTGGAGGTGCCGAAGGAAGCCTTTCTGGCGGCGCTGAAACTCGACCATAAGTGATGTCAGGGTTTTACGCGGTGGAACGCTGAGATGGACATCGATTATCCGTTGTTGCTGACCTGGGCGGTGCTGATCAGCGGCGGCATCTGGCTTTTTGACGTTTTTGTGTTGAAGCCCCGCCGCGAGGAGGGCCAGTCAGCGCCGACGCTGGTGGAGTATGCCCGGTCGTTCTTTCCGGTGCTGGTGTTCGTGCTGGCGATGCGCAGTTTTCTGGGCGAGCCCTACCAGATTCCGTCCGAGTCCATGGTGCCCACGCTGGAGGTGGGTGACTTCATCCTGGTGAACAAGTACGCCTACGGCATTCGGCTGCCGGTGCTGGGAACGAAGATTGTGGAGGTGGGGGAGCCGGAGCGGGGGGACATCATGGTTTTCATTCCGCCCCACGACTCGCGTTATTTCATCAAGCGGGTGATCGGGCTGCCGGGGGATCATATCCGCTACGAGAACAAGGCGCTGTATATAAACGGGGAGCGGGCGCGATACGAGTTCGTCCGGGAGTTTCACGACATGATCGGCCGCAACGCCGTGCCGGTGCGTGAATACCAGGAGGCTTTCGATGAGGATCCGCACACCACCTACCGCTATCCCACCGAGGAGAGGTCCCGGGAGTGGGTGGTGCCGGAGGATTCGTATTTCGTCATGGGCGACAACCGCGACCGCAGTGACGACAGCCGCCGCTGGAAGTACGTCTCGGAGGCGAAGATCGTCGGCAAGGCGGTGGCGATCTGGGTACACAAGGCGCCGGGGCTGAACTGGCCCACGTTCGAGCGCAACCGTTGGATCTGACGGCGCTCCAGAAAAAGCTCCAGTACGGGTTCGAGGACCGGGCGCTGCTTGTGCGCGCGCTCACGCACAGGAGCGCATCCCCCGATCACAACGAGCGCCTGGAGTTCCTGGGCGATGCGGTGCTCGGTTACGTGGTTGGGGAGTATCTGCACAGAACGCGGCGCGATGACCGGGAAGACTCGCTCACCCTGCTGCGGGCATCACTGATCCGGCGGGAGACGCTGGTGGAGGTGGCGCGGGAGGTCGATGTGGGCGCCTGCCTCCTGCTCGGCGTGGGGGAGCGCCGGTCCGGTGCGCGCCAACGGGCTTCGATACTGGCCGATGCGCTGGAAGCGCTGATCGGGGCGGTGCACGAAGACGGCGGCATCGAAGCGGCCCGGGCCCTGATCATGCACCTTTTCCACGACCGCCTGGAGAATCTTGCCGAGCGGGTGCGGAAAGACCCGAAGAGCGATCTTCAAGAGCGCCTGCAGGCACGCGGGCTCAAGCTGCCGGAATACCGCACCCTCGAGATTGCGGGCCGGCAGCACGACCAGGTGTTCAACGTCGCCTGCGAACTGGGGGAACTGGAGGTGTCGGTTTCTGCCACCGGGCAGAACCGCAAGGAAGCCGAGATGCGGGCGGCGGCCCTCATGATCGGCGAGGTGGAACGCCGTGGGCTCTGAGTTTCACGCGTTCGGGCATTGGCCCGGCGGCCCGTGACCGGCGCACCGCAACGCTGCGGCTACGTGGCAATTCTCGGCCGGCCCAACGTGGGCAAGTCCACGCTGCTCAACGTGGTGCTCAGCCAGAAGATCAGCATTACCTCGCGCAAGCCACAGACCACCCGTCACAACCTGCTCGGAATCGATACCGACGGCGCCCGCCAGGCGATCTACGTCGACACCCCGGGCATTCACGCGGGCGCCGCCCGGGAGATGAATCGCCGCATGGTCCGCGCCGCCGCTTCCGTGGTGGCGGACGTTAACCTCGTGGTCATGCTGGTGGACCGGGGCCGCTGGACCGCCGAAGACGACCTGGTGCTGCGCCACGTTCGGCGTTCCGGCACGCCGGCTTTCGCCGCGATCAACAAGATCGACCTGTTGCCGGAAAGAACGGCGGTGCTGCCCGTCATCGACCGGTTGGCGGGGCTGGAAACCTTCTCGGAGATCCTGCCGATATCGGCCCTCAAGCGGGACGGCGTCGCGGCGTTTCGCAATGCCGTCTTTGCCCGCCTGCCGGAACAGCCGCACCTCTTTCCGGCCGACCAGGTGACCGATCGCAGCGAGCGATTCCTCGTCGGCGAGATCGTCCGGGAAAAGCTGGTGCGGCGCCTTGGCGACGAGCTGCCGCACCGCGCGGCCGTGGTCGTCGAGTCGTTCGATGCCGGGCCGGACCTGGTGGAGATTCGCGCCGAGGTTTTCGTGGAGCGCGCCGGGCAGAAGCGCATTGTCATCGGCAGGGACGGCGGCATGCTGAAATCCATCGGCAGCGACGCCAGGAGGGACATCGAGAAGATGCTCGGGCGCAAGGTCATGCTGCATCTCTGGGTCAAGGTCCGCACCGGGTGGACGGACGACCGGGCGCATCTTGCGCGGATGGGTTATGAGTGACCGATGCGCCCGCGACGGCGATCGGGGCCGGGACGGCGGCTGATCCATGCACCCCGCGGCGACCGACCAGCCCGCCATCGTGCTGCACGCGCGCGCCTATCGGGAAACCAGCCTGCTGGTCAATCTGTTCACCCGCGACCACGGGCGCGTCGCCGTGGTGGCCAGGGGCAGGCGCAACGCGAAGCGGGGCCACGGCCTGCAGCCGTTCTACGAGGGAACGGTCAGTTGGCGGGGGCGCGGAAGCCTGATGACCCTCACCCGCTACGATGTGGTACAGGGCCGCTGGCTCACCGGCAATGACGTGGCGTCGGCCTACTACGTGGCGGAACTGGTCATGCGGCTGACCCGGGAGTGGGAGCCCCACGGCCGGCTTTACGGGGGCGTGCAGTGGGTGTTGCGCCGCATTGGCGAGGCACCGGACGGCGCCGCGGTCGCTTCGGGCCTGCGCCAGTTCGAAAAGCTGCTGCTCGAAGAACTCGGGTACGGTTACGAGTTCACCCGCGATGCGGCAAGCGGGGCATCGATCGATGCAACCGCCTTCTACCGGCTCGAGCCGGAGACCGGGTTCGTGCGCTCGGCGGCAGGCGAGGGATACCCGGGCCGGACGCTGATCGACATAGCCCGCGCCGACTATGCCGATGCGGAAACACGCACGAACGCGCGCCGCCTGTTCCGCGAGGCGATTGCGGCCCACCTCGGCCCGGCGCCGCTACTCAGCCGCCGCCTGCTTCGCCCGGCATCGTCGGCCGGCCGCCATGGCGCGGAAAAGTGAGTTTCCAGGGCGCGAACGGTAAAATCGCGGGTCTTGCTGTTTTGGGAGCCTGGTGAGAAATGCGCGCCGGCGCACGCGCCGACATGGCCGTCGACAACGACGGCAGGGTCGACCTGAACGCCTGGGTCGACAGCCTGTGCCGGGGCCGTGAGCACTTGGACGCGGGCCCCATGCTCGCGGCGGCGACGCGGTTGCGCGACGGCGTCGGCGGCGACCATCTGCCGAGCGGCCTGGAACTGGCCGAACTGGTCGCCAGCATGCAGATGGACACCGCATCGGTGCTGGCGGCGCTCTACTACCGCCCGGCGCGGCGCGGCCTCATCTACGATGAGCAACTGGCCGAGGCGATTGGCCAGGAAGGCGCAGACCTCTTCACCGCGGTGAACGGCATGGCCGACATCAGCCTGCTCGACCTGACCAGTTCCCGCATGCTGGCGAGCGAATCGACGGACCAGACCGCGAATATCCGCCGCATGCTGGTGGCCCTGATCGACGATGTGCGGGTCGCGGTGCTCAAGCTCGCCGAGCGGGTGGTGGCGCTCCGCCTCGCCAAGAACAGCTTCGAGGAACGCAAGACCCGCATCGCCACCGAAGCCATGACGGTGTTCGTGCCCCTGGCCGACCGGCTGGGCATCCGGCGGCTGAAATGGGAACTGGAGGACCTGTCGCTGCGCTACCTGGAGTCCGATGCCTACAAGCGCATCGCCCGGCAACTCGACGGCCGGCGCGTGGAGCGCGAAGCCAAGGTCAACCGGATCGTCCGCGATCTTGAGGAGATGTTCGCCGAACGCGGCATCGAGGCCGTGGTCGAGGGCCGGGCCAAGCACATCTACAGCATCTGGCGGAAGATGCACGCCAAGCACATCCCCTTCGATGAAGTCTACGACGTGCTCGCCGTGCGGGTCATCGTGGGAGACATCGCCGAGTGTTACAGCGCGCTCGGTTCCATCCACATGCGCTGGCGGCACGTTCGCCGGGAATTCGACGACTATATCGCCGCGCCGAAGGAGAATGGCTACCGGTCGATACATACCGCCGTGGTGGGGGATGCCGGGGAGGTCTTCGAGGTTCAGATTCGCACCACGGAAATGCACGAGGACGCCGAACTCGGTGTCTGCGCACACTGGACGTACAAGGGCGGCGACACCGAGGACGGCTTCTACGCCGAGAAGGTGGCCTGGTTGCGCGAGGTGCTCGCCTGGCAGGATTCCCTCGGCGGCACGCTGGCCGACCAGTTGACGGAGGAAATGCAGGAAGAGCGGATTTTCGTCCACACGCCCAAGGGCCACGTGGTCGATCTCTCCGCCGGCGCCACGCCGCTCGATTTCGCCTATCGGGTACACACCGAAATCGGCCATCACTGCGCCGGGGCGCGGGTCGACGGGCGGCGCGTGCCGCTCAACACGCCGCTGAAGACCGGCCAGCTCGTGCAGATACACCGGGAATCCCGGGCCAGGCCCCGGCGCGCCTGGCTCGATGGAGACCTGGGCTACGTGCGCACGGCGCGGGCCAGAAGCAAGATTCGCCTCTGGTTGCGCATGCGCGAGAAGGCGGTAAACGTGGCGGAAGGCCGGCGCGACTTCGAAGCGATGGTCGACAGTCTCGGATTGCCCGCTCCCGAATCGGGGGATATGGACGCTCTGGCGGCGGCATTCGATCTCGACAGCGCCGATGCGCTGTATTTCGCTTTCGGAGCGGGCGACCTGCAGCTTCTCGAACTCGTGCGCCGATACCTGGAATGCCGGCAGGGCTCGTCGGCTCAGTCCGAACCGGCGCGGGAGGCGGCGGGGGGCAACGAAATGGGGGGCAATAGCGCCGGGCGCCAGGTTCTGGAGATCGAGGCGGAAGACCGGGAAGGGCTGTGGCACGACGTCACGAACGTGCTGAGCGCCCGGGGCCTTTCCCTGGTCGCCACCTCGGGGCGCGCCGACGCCGCCAGCGGCACCGCCGCGCTCACGCTGGAACTGGACCTGGACGACCTGGCCGCGGTGGCGAGCCTGGTCAACCGGTTGCGCGAGGTTCGCGGGCTCCACAGGGTGCGTCGCATCGCCGAAGTAGAAAGCAAGGCATGAAGCTGGTATTGCTGGGGCCGCCGGGCGCGGGAAAGGGTACGCAGGCGAAGGCGATCTGCTCGGCGTTCGGCATACCGCAGATCTCCACCGGCGACATGCTGCGCGCCGCGATCCGCGGCGGCACCGAACTGGGCATGCGCGTACGGGCGGTGATGGATCGGGGCGACCTGGTTTCCGACGACATCATCATCCGGCTGGTGGAGGAGCGCATCGCCAAGGCCGACTGCGCGAACGGCTTCCTGTTCGACGGCTTTCCCCGAACCATCGCCCAGGCGGAGGCGCTGGAAGCGGCACAAGTCGCCATCGATGCCGTGATTGAGATCACGATTCCGGACGCGGAGGTGGTCAAGCGCATGAGCGGGCGCCGGGTGCATCCGGGAAGCGGCCGTGTCTACCACGTGGAATTCAATCCGCCCAGGGTGCCGGATCGCGACGACGAGACCGGCGAGCCGTTGCTGCAGCGGGACGATGACCGGGAGGAAACCGTACTCGACCGGCTTGCGGTGTACCGGGACCAGACGCATCCGCTGGTTGAGTTCTACAAGGCGCGCTCCGGACGCGGCGGCGGCAATGGCGGGCTTCGTTACATAGAGGTGGATGGGCTTGGCGCCGTGGCCGAGGTCGGGAAGAAGGTTTTCGAGGCGTTGCGGAACAACGTCGCCTGAACGCTTGAAGAGCGTTTGTCACTGGGCGGCGTCCGCGTCCCGGAGCGTCGGTTTCGATGTCGGCGCCCTGTTCCCGTGCGAAGGCTGCCATGGCTTGGGTGATGGCGCCCATGCCGCCTTTCGCGTGGCCCCAGGCGCCGGTGCGTCCGTTCACTTCTCCGAATGCGTGGTGCAGCAGGACGTAGGCCGTTCCGGCCTGGTAGGGGTCGACGAAGTTGCCGATGACGCATTCGAGGCCGAGGATGCCTTTCAGGGCATCGGACTCGAACCAGCTATCCAGGTAGTCTCCGAGCGACTTCGTCATGAGCTCGGCCAGGTCGGTTCGCTGGCGGCGGCCGAGCTTTCTCAGGGTATTGCCGGTGCGTAGCAGCCGCAGGGCGTTGCGCCAACCACCGCTGAGGTCCGGTGGCGTGTGCACGGCGAGTTCGCGCAGCGTCAGGGCCACGGCCGAGATGTGCTCGTCGTACTCGTCGAAGCATGCAGCGTCGGCGGGGGAGAACCGGGCGATTTCCCGCCGCGCCTGGTCCGGGTCCCGGGAGAGGAGCAGGTGGTCGTCCTCCAGCAGGCTGAGGGTGCCTGAAGGCCGCTCGATGATCTCGAGGCCGTGGCGGTGCAGTTCCAGGTCGCGGATGACTTCCGGGTGCAGCAGGCTCACCGCGTAGGCGTAGACGGAATTCCGGAAGCCCGGGTGAAATTCCTCGGTGACCGCGGCGCCGCCGACCACCGGGCGGCGTTCGAGTACCTTCACGCTCAGGCCCGAGCGGGCCAGGTAGCCGGCGCAGGCGAGGCCGTTGTGGCCCGCGCCGATGACGATTGCATCATAGTCCGTCAATGTTCGATGCCGCCTCTCTGGGAGCGCCCGGCGCGTTGCCCGGGCAGACGGTTCGCCGGAGCGATGCAGTACAATCGCAGGAGCCACCCGGGGTGTTTGGGCTTGTGTGGTCCGGCAGACTAGCAGCCCCGGCGCGAGTGTCGCAATTCAGGGAGAACGCCCGTGGGCATTCACATTGATGAACTCGTCGGGATCGTCGAGCGATCGGTCGCCGGCGAAGGCTTGAGCGCCCCGCTCAAGGTCGATCTCGGCGGCGACGGGGTCGTCTGCATCAATGGATCGGAGGTTTCCCGCGAAGACGCGCCCGCCGACAACGTGCTGACCACGAGCCTCGATGTCTTCGAGGAGATCTGCAGGGGCCGCACCGATCCGGTTCAGGCCTACTACCGCGGGCGCCTGGCCCTGGTGGGCAGCCAGCGCGTCGCCATGCAGTTGGGCATGCTGATCGAGTCGGCCAACGGCGGATGCGGACGCATGCGCCGGTTCACCCGCGACGATCCGGTGGCCGACATCGCGGCAGCGCTGAATGAGACCGGTTCGGCCATCGTCGAGAATTGCGTCTCGGATGAAATCGCGGACCGGGTCGCCGCGGAGCTGCGGCCGCACTTCGACCGGTTCGGGCACGAGTACTTCGCGGATTTCGAAGGCTACAAGACCCTGCGGCTGAGCGAGATCCTGGGCCGTTCCCGGGCGTCGGCCGACCTCATCGGCGAACCGTTAACCCTGGCGGTCATCGATGAGATCCTCCTGCCGCATTGCATCAACTACCGGATCGGCAGTTGCACCGCCATCGAGATCCTGCCCGGAGAGACGGTACAGCGTCTGCACCGCGACGACGGCATCTACCCGATCAGCATCCAGGGCATGGAACTGCAGGTCAGCGCCATGTGGGCGCTGGACGACTTCACCCTGGAGAACGGCGCGACCCACGTCGTGCCGGGCTCCCACCAGGGCCCGTCGCGCAGCGTTCTGGAAGAGCCCGTGCCCACGGCGCAGGCCACGATGCCGAAAGGCTCGCTGCTGCTCTACTTGGGCTCGGTGCTGCACGGCGGCGGCGCCAACGGCACGGATGAACCGCGCATGGGGCTCATCAACACCTACTCCCTGGGCTGGCTGCGCCAGGAAGAGAATCACTACCTCGCCATCCCGCGCGAGATTGCCGACACCTACCCGGACCACATCCGCAAGCTAATGGGGTACGAGCCGCACGGGCCGATTCTGGGGAGCTACCCAGGCACTCCCTAGCAGTTTTCGCCCCGCCGGGACGAGGACGCGCAAGGAACAGAATACCGCTGGGAGAGAGTAGGTGTGCGGTACGGGTATCCGGCACCTTTAAAGCACCCCTGCGCCCTTGAATTCCACGACAACGCGTCCGCTTGGCGTGCCGGATACCCGTACCGCATACCTGCTCTCGGCGCCCGGTTTCCTATAGCAGGCCCTCGAATGGCAACACCTCCACGCGGTCCCCGGATTTCAGGCTGCCCTTGCCCTTCGGAATCCTGATCAGGCAGTTGGCCTCGGCGAAGGTGCTCATCCGGTTGGAGCCCTGGGCGCCGGTGGTCCGTACCCGGATGTCGTCCCCCGCTCCGGTGGCGATGCCTCGCTGATACTCCTCCCGGCCCGGTTTGTGCCTGATCGGCTCCGTCAGCCCGGCGCCGACGGTCACGGGTTGCGACGGCTGCATGCCGCACAGTTTTTCGATGGCGGGCCTCGCGATCAGAAGGTAGGTGACAATGGTGGAAACGGGGTTGCCGGGCAGCCCGAGAAAAAAGGCCCCGCCGATGCGGCCGAATGCGAGGGGTTTGCCGGGCTTGAGGTTCAGGCGCCAGAAGCTCAGTTCGCCGAGCGCCTCGACGGTACTCTTGACGTGGTCGGCATCGCCGACGGAAACGCCGCCGCTGGTGAGGATGAGGTCGGCGGTTTCGCCGGCGGCGGTCAACGAGGCGGCCACGGTGCGGGCGTCGTCGGCCAGCACGCCGAGATTGTCGACCTCGACGGGCAGGCGTGTCAGCAGCGCCTCGACGGCGAACCGGTTCGAATCGTAGATGTTGCCGAACTCCAGCGCCGTGCCGGGCTGTTGCAGTTCGTCCCCGGTGGAGAATACGGCCACTCGGGGCCGGGCCCGGACGGGGGCAGTGGCACAGCCGCATGCAGCGAGCGTGCCGATGTCGAATGGGCTGATGCGCTTGCCGGCCGCCACGAGCACATCGCCGTGGCGCAGGTCGTCGCCCGCTTCGCGCACGTTGGCGCCTTGCCGCGGCACCTCCCGGATTCGAATTTCGGTGCCGTCGCGGTCGCAGTCTTCCTGCACCACCACGGTGTCGCAGCCCGCCGGCAGCGGTGCGCCGGTCATGATGCGCACGCATTCGCCTTTCCGGACGCTGCCCGCGAAAGGATGGCCGGCCAGGCTGTCGCCGGCCAGCTCAAGAGAGGAGATGCCCGCCCGCCAATGGAAGGCGTAACCGTCCATTGCGGAAGCCGCGAAGGGGGGCAGGTCGGTGGCGGAGCGAATCGGTTCGGCCGCGACCCTGCCGTGGGCGTTCCGGACCGTAACGCGTTCCGGTTCCGTGCACGCGGCAACCTGGTCGAGTACGCGCGCCAGGGCGACATCGAGGTCGAGAGGAGCGGTGGCTTTATAATGCAAGGGTCGCCGGCCGGAACGACTCGTCAATCGTGCCGGCCGGACCTCTCGATTGCGGATGAAGGTTGTCGAATTGCGTCAAGATTGCACCCGTTGGCCGGCGGCCCGTAAGCCTGGGGCGGGGCCCCGTTAGCTGCCTGCGTTCCCGATGTCCCGCGTTCTCGGCATTGAAACTTCCCGCGCGCTCTGTTCCGCGGCCGTGGTCGCCAATGGAGCAACGCGGGAGGATACACGGAAGATGGAGAGGGCGCACAACGAGCACATCCTGGAACTGGTGGATGGCGTTCTGGACGCGGCGGGGCTTGAGCCCGCAGACCTCGACGGGGTCGCGTTCGGCTGCGGGCCGGGTTCCTTCACCGGTATCCGCATCGCGGCTTCGGTCGCCCAGGCCATCGCCTACGGGGCCGATGCGCGGATGCTTCCCGTCTCCTCCACCCTGGCGCTGGCGAGGGCGGCGCTGGAATGTGGCGTGCCGATGGAGGCGGGCGTCATCTCAAGCATTCGTTCGAGGCGGGACGCCTGGTACCTCGCCGGCTTTTCCCTCGAAGACGGCGAACTCGACACTCGCCGGCCGGACTGCCTTGTGACGAGCGATCCCGGTTGGTCTGAGCTCCTGGATGGCTGGACGCTTGTGGGCGACAGGCCGGACTGGTTGCCGACACGGACGGTCTGTTACGCCGACGTGGCGGTGAGCGCGGAGTTGATTGCCAGGATGGGCGCGGAAGCGCTTGCCGCGGGCCGTGGAGGGGCGCCTGAATCGGGCTTGCCGGTCTACGTTGCCGGAGACTCGCCCTGGAAGCCTGCATCGGCAGGTCGGCGTGTCCGGGCCGCTGCTTCCCCTGCGCCATCCGATCCCGGTTCCTGAATGACCGCTTCGGCAAGCGAAGCGTGAAACCCGTTCTGTACCACTCCGGGGGCGTGTCCGTCGAGCGCTACGCCGGCATGCTCGAATTGCGCGAAACCCCTGGGCCGCCGCAGGGGCCGGGCTTTCGCCTCTGGTACGACGAATCGGGTATGACGCTTCTGCGCGGAAGTCGTGGCAGCCTGACTCTCGACTACCGAGGCATCGAATCGCGTTCCAGTCAGTCATCGCTTCTGGCCCGGGCCTGTACGGCCTCCGCCGGCCCGGCGGTCGTGGACCTGATGGCGGGCTGGGGCACCGACGGCCTGTCCCTTGCGCTGCGTGGTTGCACCGTTACATTCGTGGAACGCGCTCCCATCGTGTGGGCCATGCTCGACGAGTTCGTGAACCGGCTCGAACTGCCCGCAACCGTGGTATGCGAGAAAGCCGAACGGTGGTGCGAAAACCATCCCAAGTCGGTCGAAGTTGCCTATCTGGACCCCATGTTCCCGGCGCGGCGGAAGACCGCTCTGCCGAGCAAGGACATGCAGTACTTGCGGGATGTGGCGTGGCAAGGCGAAACGCCGCTCCCTCGTCTGGTTCGATTGGCGAGGCGGGCGGCGCGCGACAGGGTGGTGGTCAAACGGCGGGCCCGGGAACAGCCGGTATTGGCGCCAGGTTGGCGAATCCGCGGCAGGCGGGTTCGTTTCGACGTGTATCGGGCGGGCTGACGGCATCGGCCCGTCGCCGGCGGCACCTGTTCGTGAGTGAACGACTGGGGCTAGAATTCACCCATTGCGATCGGTAGGGGAACGACATGAACGAACTCACCTGGCTGGCGCTGCTGGCGGCGCTGTTCGTGCTTCAGCATCTCGGTGTCACCAGCACCGGGTTGCGCGACCGCCTGGTGAGGGCGATGGGCGAGAGAGCTTATGTGGCGGTCTATGCGGTCGTCTCCATCGTGCTGCTGGTGCTGCTGGTCCGCGCGTACAACGCGACCACGCCGGCAATGCTGCTCTGGCCGACGGGCGACCTGTTGCGCCTGGTGCCCCTGGTGCTGATGCCGCTGGCGCTGCTGCTGGTCATCGGCGGCGTCATGACCAGGAATCCCACGACGGTGGGCGTCGTGCTCGACAGCGGTTCGGAGGTGCCGGTGGACGGCGTGCTCAAGATCAGCCGTCACCCGGTGCAGTGCGGCATCCTGATCTGGTCGGTGAGCCACCTGCTGGCCAATGGCGACCCGCCGTCGCTGATCTTCTTCGGTGCGTTCGGGCTGATCTCGGGGTTCGGCATGGTGCTCATCGACCGGCGCAAGCAGGAGGTGTTCGGGGAAGGCTGGACGGCGTTTCGCGACGCCACGTCGTTGCTGCCCTTTGCCGCGGTCGCCTCGGGGCGTCAGTCGCTCGGCCTTGCGGACATCGGCTGGGTCGCGCCCCTGGTGGCGGCGGTCCTATTCGTTGCGTTGTGGTGGGGCCACATATGGGTTTCCGGCGTTCCCGTGGGGCTTGGCTGGTAGCCGGGCGGGGTCGCCGGTCGGCGCGCGTACCCGGTGCGCCGGCCGGGGCGCCGATTGGCCCGCTTACCCTGTGCGCCGGCAGGTTCGGCGGTGTTGCGGGGCCTTGATCTCCTGTCAATCGGCCAGAATCGCGTAGCGGTACTCGGCGTCGATCACGGATTCCGACCCGCGCAGCACATCGTCGACGATGGGGGTGCGGGCGAGCCTGCCGCCGGCGTTCTCGACAACGGCGCCGTCCTCGATCAGCTTGTCGACGAAGGCGTCGAAAACCCGCCCGTCGAAAAATTCCGGGGCGTTGATGCCGTGCATCCGGGCCACCCTGCGGGCGATGAGCTGGCTCCGTTCCAGCAGTTCGGCCCGGGTTCGGGCCTGCTTCCCGGGTTCGGCGAGGAGCCCGAGGACGATGTAGTTCCGCTCCAGGATCGGCCGGGCAATGCCGGCCAGGAGGTGCAGACGGTAGTGTTCCGTGGATCGGGCGGGTGGCGGCGCCAAGCGGCCGTCCTGTTCGCGGATGAGGCCGGATCGCAACAGGTGCCCCGTCCAGCGCTCCGTATCCGGGGGTTCGAAACGCCCGTGCAGTTCCCGGGCCAGGTAGGGATAGACCAACTCGACCATGCGCTTGAGCGCCTCGCGGGAAAGGGGCCGCCGGCGCTTCTCGAGCAGGCAGGCGATCAGTGAGGGCAGGGCCAGCACATGGGCGACGTTGTTTCGATACCAGGTCATCTGGACCGCCGCCACCGGCTGCAGGGTAAGCACCTCGCCGAAATCGTGCCGCTCGCGGTTCAGCATGCCGAGCCGCGCGAGATGGGCGATGGCGGCGGCGCCGTCCAGTTCGGTAAGCTGAAAGCCGTGATTGGCCCCGTCCCGGCGCAACAGGTCAAGGTAGCAGTCGATCTGGCCGGCAAGGGTTGACTCGGCGATCGCCAGGCGCGGGGCGCAGAGCATGACCAGGGCCGCCAGGTTGACGGGATTGACCGAGGCGGCATCGTTGATGCGCATCAGGATCTCGCGCCCGAGGTCGATCGCCTCCGCCGCCGGCTCCGGTTCGGCGTCGTTCCCGGCCGGTTCGTCCCCGGCGGCCCGTCCGTCCGTGCCGCCGGCTCCCGCGCCGTCGGCAAGCGCCCGTTCCTCCAGCCAATCGTCCAGGTGCAGGGGCTCGCCGAAGTTGACCTCGACGCGCCCGAAGCGCTGCCGGAGCAGCCTGAGGCTTCCCAGGATGTCGGCGACCGATTCGCGCTTCTTTTCTGCGCCCCGCATCTCGTCGAGGTAGGAGGCCGACTCGATGAGCTTCTCGTAGCCGAAATACACCGGAACGAACGCCAGCGGCCGCGGCAGCCCGCGCCGGGAATGGGCGATGGACATCTTCAGGAGGCCGATGCGCGCCGGCAGCAACCGCCCGGTGCGCGTCCGGCTGCCTTCCGGGAAGAACTCCACGCAATGGCCGCGCCGGTACACCTGATAGAGGTACTCCGAGAAGAGCGCGGCGTGCAGCGGGTCGCCACGGAAGCTGCGCTGCATGTAGAACGCGCCCCCCTGGCGCAGCAGGTTGCCGACCAGGGGCATGTTCATGTTCTCGCCGGCGGCGATGTGGGGAATCATCAGGCCGCGCTGAAAGAGCAGGTGGGAAAGCATCAGGTAGTCGATGTGGCTGCGATGGCTCGGCACGTAAACCAGGGTGTGCGTGCGGCCGAGGGAAGCGATGCGGCCGAGCCCATGCACCTCGATGCCGTCGTACATGCGCCGCCAGAACGCGGAGAGCAGGCGCAGGATGAACATGACCAGCGGGTACGACATGTCCGAGGCCATTTTCATCGAGGCCCTGTGCGCGCGGTTCTGCAGCTTTTGCCGCAGCTTTTGCCGCAGCTTTTCCGGATTCCTGCCGTCTCGCGAGGCGTCCAACTGCGCCTCGATCGCATCGGCCACGGCGCGGCTTGCCACCACCTGGCCGAGCAGCGTGCGGCGATGGGAGAAGTCCGGCCCGAGCGCCGCCACTTTCTGCTGGCGCAGCCGCACCCGCAGGATGCGGGCGGTGCGCCGCGCCCGCCGTTGCCCGTCGCCCTGCACCGCATCGCCGAGGCCGAGGGGCTCGCCGAAGTCGACGACGATGTGATTGCGGGAAACCAGCATGTTGACGAAGCGCTTGAGGCGCGAGGTGGCGGCCCAGTGTTCGGAGAAGAGCGTGCGTATCAGCGAGCGCCGCCGGCTGGTGGTGCGGCCCCAGAACACCTGCACCGGCCGGAACTCGATGTCGCTCGATGCGGCGGCGGGGCTCTCGAGCAGGCGGGTGAGGCGCCCGGGCACGGCGCGCATGGTGTTTCGCAGCAGGGGCCCTTCCGGGCGGTTCAGGAAAATGGTGCGCCGGTTTTCCTCGAGATCGTCCAGGCTTATGCCCGATCGCGGATCGGGCCACCCGTGACGGGCGCAGATCAGGTCGAGCACCACGACATCGGACAGAGAACGTTGGGGAAGCACGAATACCGTACCGGCCGCAAGGTTGCGGGGAGGTTCCCCGGCGATTCTAGGCCGCACGATCGCCCGGATCAGGGTGCGGGCAAACCGGTAACCGTGCCCTTGCAGCATTAGGAGCCGGCCCCGCGCGCCCTGCCGGGCGGCTGCCCCGCCAGTCCGGGTGCGCCCCGGGGGTCTTGCCGCGGAATTCTAGTCCGGCCGGGCTGGAGGCGCCTCCTGGTAGGGCGGCGAGGACGTGCCCTCGAACAGGGCATCCATGGGTTCGGACACCGGCGAGGTGATCTCCACTTCCCAGATGTCCCGGTACTTGCGCTCCGTCGCATCATTGGCGTCTTCCTGCGACCTGATGATGGTCGGCCGCAAGAATATCAACAAGTTGGTCTTGGTGGCGGTTCTGGACGAGGAGCGGAAAAAGAACCCGAGGCCGGGGATGTCGCCGAGCACGGGCACCTTCTTGCTGGATTCGGAGATGTTGTCCTGAATGAGGCCGCCGAGCACGATGATCTGGCGGTCTTCGGCGAGGACGGTGGTCTCGATCTCCCGCTTCGACGTGACGACATCCGCGAAGCCGGCGTCGCCGATGGGGGAGTCGACCACGTTGGTGATCTGCTGGGAGATGTCAAGGCGCACGGATGTGCCGTCGTGCACATGCGGGGTGACGGTGAGCTGCAGCCCGACATCCTCCCGCTGCACGGTGGTGAACGGATTGTTGGCACCGTCGGCCTGGGTGGTGAACGAGCCGGTGCGGAACGGCACTTCGTTGCCGACCACGATCTTGGCCTCCTGGTTGTCGAGCGTCATGAGGCTGGGCGTGGACAGCAGGTTGGCGTCGCTGGCGGTGCCCAGCGCCGTAATGATGCTGCCGAAGGAGAACCCTTCCGGGTCGATTCTGGCCACGGCCAGCGTGGGGCTGGATATGCTGGCCAGGCCCGCCAGCACGTCGGCGTCGATCTGGTTGCCTTCCCCGTCCACGCTCAGGTTCTGTATCAGGTTGGTGATCACCCCGTCCAGCGCGGAGCTGGCAATGGGCGATGTTCGTCCTCCGGCATCCGCGGCGGCGGTTTCCGCGCCGACGGTGCGCTGATCGGTCATCTGCACCTCGACCACGGCGGCCTCGATGAGCACCTGGGTGCGCCGGATATCGAGCTGGTCGAGGATGTCGAGAATCTCCGTCATGGCGCTGGGGGCGGCGCGGATGATGATGGCGTTCAGCGACTCGTCGGCCTGGATGGTGGCTGCCTGCTCGCCGTCGCCGTCCGAGGAGCGCTGGTCCAGGGTGCCCTTGAGCACCTCCGCGACGGCAACCGCGTCGGCATGTTTCAGGTAGACCACCCGCACCCCGCCGGTGGCGGTGGCGGGCTTGTCAATCAGCTCGACGATCTTGAGGATCTCCGCCACCGGCCGCGGCTTGCCGCGCACGATGAGCGAGTTGTTGCGCTTGTTGGCGATGATCTGGATGCTCTGCGGGCCGCTGGCGCTGCCGCCGATCTGGCTCGGGGCAAGCCGTTCCAGCAGTTCGACCACGGTCTCGACCCAGGCTTCCTGGAGAGGCACCACGACGATCTCGTCTTCTTCGGCAACGTCGATCTGCTCGATGATGCGCATCAGCCGCAGGATGTTGTCGGCGTGGTCGCTGATGATGACGATGTTTGGCTCGGCCACGGCGGCGATGTGCCCGTACTGGGGAATCAGCGGCCGCAGTATCTTGACCAGTTCCGTGGACTCCACGTTCTGCGCGGCGATGACCCGGGTGACCAGCTCTTCCGGCGCCACCTGGCTCAACTGAGTGTCGAGCCCCGGGGTCTGCTTGCCGGTGGCGCTCTGCTGTATGCGGATCACATCGCCCGAGGGGCTGGCGATGAACCCGTGCACGCGCAGCACCGACAGGAACAGTTCGTAGATTCCGTCCGCATTCAGCGGGGTGCTGGAAATCACGGTCACCTCGCCTTTCAGCCGGGGATCGACCACGAAGGTTTCGCCGGTGATTTCCGCCACCTGGGTGACGAACTCGCGGATGTCGGCGTTCTTGATGTTGATCGTCCAGGTCTGGTCGGCCGCGGCCGCGGCTGCCGCTCCCGCCGGGAACACCAACGGCGCCAGGGCCAGCCCGAGCAGGGCGGTAGCGGCAATGATCCGTGCGGTTTTCACCATGGCCCCGATTTTACGGCTACTGCAAAGACGCCGTGATGAAGAAGCGCCGTTCGCCCCGTTGCACCTCGATGCGGGCGGAGCCCTGGGCGAGCACGTTGTCGAGTTCCAGCCGGTCGCGCCCGACATCGCCGACGGGCTGCCCGTTGATGGAGAGAATCACGTCGCCCGGCTTGAGGCCCGTCTGGCGCAGATAGGGCGAACGGGAAAGGCGGTCGAGCCGGTACCCGGCGGCCGCCTCGCCGCCCACCGGCGTCAGCCCGAGTTCCCCCAGGGCGGCCCGGGGGTCGGCCTTCAGCCTTTCCCGGACTCTTTCCGCCATCTCCCGGGGCGCAGCCTCCGCGGCGTTGCCGGTTGACGGTTGGGGGGGTGAGGAGGCATCGGGGGACGAGCCGGCTTCCCGCAGCAGCGCCCGCGCATTGAGCGAGCCGGACGGGGCGGTCTCCTCCCGGGGGCTCGGAATCGCCAGGCCCTCGGCCGTTTTCGGAAAAGTGAGCCTTTCCAGCGACCGGCCGCGCCGCAGCAGCACGTGGTCGAGATAGACGGTGTCCAGGGTCGCGTTCCCCGGCACCCTGTCGCCGATGTGGTACAGCTCCTCGGAGCGCCCCTTGCGCGCCAGGATGGCCGTGGATTCCTCGGGGGTTTCGGCCACGAACACCCCGTGCAGCACCAGCGGCAGCCGCGTCTCGGCCAGCGACTCGCGTGCGGCGGCGGCCGCGGCCGCCTCGGAGGGCGCGGCCCCGGCCACGCCGAACAGGTTGGCGGCGATGATGCTGTCGAGGTCGGCGCCGGGGCGGGCGTCCCGGGATACCGCGGCCGCCGGGGACTCCGGCGGCACGGATGCGGCGTCCTGCGGCGCGGTGACGAACAGCACCGTGGTCGCCAGGGTATAGGCCATGCCGAGCACGATGAGCCACTTGGCCGGTGTTGCGGCGCGCGCGGCGATCTTTTTGAGCAGCGTTTCCATATCGGGGCCGACACTAAAGTATCTTTTCCTCCACCGCCAGAACCACTTTGCCGTCCGGCCCCCCGCCCGGCCAGGGCTGGCCGAGCATTCTCGTCAGCAGCATGGTGACGCCGATGCGCGCATAACCGCTCTGGAGCAGTTCGGCTTCAAGCAGCGGAGTATTCTCTCCCACAGCGACCACGGTCGCCTCGGGCCCGTCTGCGAAGCTCAACCGCGCTTCCAGAGGAGGCAGCTCGGCGGTGCGCGGCCGTTGCGACAGCACGTAGCGCAGCCGCCCGCCGGACCAGCTTATCGTGCCCCGGGCGTCGTCCGGCCGGTTGTCGGTGAGGTGCACATGGAGTTCCCGCAACTCGAACTGCCCCGCCATGGACAGTTCATAGGCCGCGAGCCAGGGGTTGACCGCGGCGGAATCCACCGCACCGCTGACCGACAGCGCGGCGCGCCCGGGTGCCAGGTTCATCGCGCCGCCGAGACTGTAGTGCTCGGCAGACAGCGTCCAGCCGATGCCGGGGAACAGCGTCAGCAGGGTGAGGGGACGGAAAGACCAATCGAATCGGCCCCGGTCCCGCCCCTTGAACACCAGCCGGCCCGAACCCGACCAGACGGTACCGGTGGCCTGGGTCAAAGCAGCGCCGTCGATGCGTTCCGCCAGGGGCGCGAGCAGCCGGGCGGGCGCAAAAGCCACGCAGAAGACCAGAAAGGCCAGAATGCCCAGCAGCAGGAGCCCGCGCGCCTCTCCCGCCTGCCTGCCGGCTCTTTCCCGGTGCAATGATGGCCCGGCCGGACCCCTGGCAGCCCGTGGCAAAAGCCCCACGGCACGCGAACGCCGCGGCGTTCCCGGTGTTGCGCCGGACTGTAGCCACGGGCTCAGGGGCACGGGATACCGGCCGTTTTCACGGCGCCAGCAGTTTTTCCAGGATACGCTCGTACACCCTGGCGAGCCGCTCGAGATCGGAGACAGCCACACATTCGTTCACCTTGTGAATCGTGGCGTTGACGGGACCGAGTTCCACCACCTCGCAGCCGAGCGGGGCGATGAATCGGCCGTCGGAGGTGCCGCCGGAGGTGGAGAACTGGCACTCGACGCCAAGTTCCTCCCGGATAGCTGTCTGTACCACCGCGGTGAGCCGGCCGGGTGGCGTAAGAAAGGGCTCACCGGAAAGCTGCCAGGAAAGGGTGGCGTCGACGCCGTGTTCCGCCAGCAGGCCGTCCACGATGGCCTTCAGGCCTTCCGCGGTCTGCTCGTTGGAATAGCGGAAGTTGAAGTCGAGGGTGAGTTCCCCGGGAATCACGTTGGCTGCGCCGGCGCCGGCGGCGATGTTGGATGCCTGTACGCGGGTCGGCGGGTAGTGCGCGTTGCCCCGGTCGAACTCCCGGCCGAAGAGCGCCGACAGGAAGGGCGCGACCCGGTGGATGGGGTTGACGGCCAGGTCCGGGTAGGCGACGTGGCCCTGCACGCCGTGTACGGTCAGGCGGCCGTTCAGCGAACCCCGGCGGCCGTTCTTGACGACGTCGCCGAGCACGGCCGTGGAGGAAGGTTCGCCGACCACGCAGAACTCGGGCATCCGGCCCGCCTTCCGAAGGTGTTCGACAATGTGCCTGGTGCCGTAGGCGGCGGTGCCTTCCTCGTCGCTGGTGATCAGGAAACACAGGCTTCCGGCCGGCTCCGGGTAGCGCGCCAGGAAGCGCTCGGTGGCGACGACCATGGCGGCCAGGCTCGACTTCATGTCGGCGGCCCCCCGCCCGTAAAGGCAGCCGTCCCGCACGGTCGGCTCGAATGGGGGTGAAAGCCATTGCGACGGGTCGCCCGGGGGCACCACGTCGGTATGCCCGGCAAATGCCACCGCCGGCGTGCCGCTCCCGATCGCGGCGACGAAGTTGCTGACGTCTTCCTTGTCCAGTGTCGTCACGGCGAAGCCCAGGCGCTTAAGCCGGGTCGCCAGCAATTTCTGGCAGCCGGCATCGGCGGGCGTGATCGAGGGGCATTCGATCAGGGCCCGGGTGAGCTCCAGTACGGGATTCATGGCGGGCCGGCCGGTTCCGCGTCAGTTGTGGGCATGCAACTGCTCGTTCAGCGCGATGGCTTTCCGGTTCGTCCGGCACTGCACCTCGCCGCTCTCGCTGTGGCGGATGAACAGCATGTCGGAGCCGCCCGAGAGTTCCCGGCCCCGGGCCACGCGCACCC
>CAZWZH010000002.1:0-13934 GCA_964638775.1 uncultured Pseudomonadales bacterium | reverse complement strand
GACGGCAAATACTTCAACCTGAAGCCAAAGGTGCTGGAACTTGGTTATGCCGCCCTCTCCTCACTGTCCTTCGTGGAAGTCGCCCAGCCCATCATGGCGCGGCTCGCCTTCAAGCTCGAGGAATCGGTATTCGCCGCCATGCTGGACGACGAAGACGTGGTATACGTGGCGAGCGCCGCTCCGCCCGAACGCCGCGTGCGCATTTCCGTCGCCGTCGGAAGCCGCGCCCCGGCTCACGCCGTATCCACGGGCCGCGTACTGCTGGCCGCGTTGTCCGACGCGGAACGGGAGGAATACGTGGCCAAGGCAAAGCTGACCCGTTTTACCCCCAATACAGTCACCTCCCGGGTCAAGCTTCGGAAACTGATCGAGCAGGCCGGGAAACAGGGCTGGAGCATCGTCGACCAGGAACTGGAAATCGGCCTGCGCTCGATCTCCGTGCCCATCCGGCAACGAAACGGCGATGTGGCCGCGGCACTGAATGTCGCCTGCCCGAGTTCCCGGGTCACCCAGGAAGACATGCACACCCGGGTGCTCGCGGAGCTGGAGGCGGCCTCCCAGAGCATTACGGCCGCCCTGTACTGATCCGGCATCAGCGTCCGGCGGGTCTGAGCGGGTTTGCCTGCCCGTGCGCCTGTTGCCTAGCCCCGCGCCTGTCTGTCGGTACTACTCCGCAGCGCCCGGTTTACCCGGCAGCCTCTCTCAATCCTGCTCGTGCGGCCCCAGAAAACCGAAAACGCCCGGACTGGACGTGAGCGCTTCGACGTCTTCGATCTCGATCGGGATGTTGCGACTCAGCCACTCGTGCCCGTCGTCCGTGACCAGAACATCGTCTTCAAATGCGACCCGCGGGCCTTCCGGCGGCATTACCCCCTGCTCGATGGCCAGCGCCATGCCCGGCTTGAAGGGCACCAGGTAATCGCCTTCGTCGTGCACCTCCATGCCGATGAAGTGCCCGATGCCGTAGTAGTAGTAATCGTCGTACCCGCCGGCATCGCGCAGCATCTCCATGGCCTTGTCGTGCAGTTGCCACCAGGTCGCGCCGGGCCGGACCATGCCGATCACAGTCTTCTGTACGTTCAGGGCGATCTCGTACAGTTCGCGCTGGCGCTCCGTGAAACGCCCGTCGATGGGCGCGGAGCGCTGGATGTCCGCGGAATAGTGGTTGAACGCCGCTCCGGTGTCGGTCCACACCAGGTCGCCGGCCTGGAACACCGCGCCGCCGGAACGGCCCACGAACTCGATCCAGCCCTCGGGAATCGCCTCGCCGTCGTGCGGCGTCTGTACCCCGGAACGGCGTATCGAGGTGGGAAAGCCCAGGGTCGCGCCCCGGTAGCGGTAAACGAAGTCGATGACCTGCATCACCTGTTTTTCGGTCATCCCCGGGCGCGTGGCGCGAAACCCGTGCCGCAGCCCCTCATTGACGATCGCCACCGCCCGCCGCAGGTTCGCGATGGACCAGGAATCCTGCAACTGGCGCACCTGGTCGAGAATCTCGGCCGAGTCCCGCAGGCGGATCTCCGGCGAAAAACGCCGGATGCGTTCGAACTCTTCAAGCCGGGACGGCTCCGGCATGCCGAGCCGGAAAAAGCGGGGGTAGTTCAGGTACAGCACCTTGTCGGTGGCGCCCCAGGCCCGCGAGAGCGCCGCAGCCAGGGGCCAGCGGCGCACCTGGGTGATGCGCCAGTCGCGAAAGTCCGTCATCGCCACCGACAGGTCGTGCTCCAGCACCGCGAACGGCCGCACATCCTCGATGCCGGTGCGTCGGGCAATCGCCTCCGGGTCCATGGGGGTATACAGCACCACCCAGGGGCGTACGGGTTCGTCGAGCCGGCCTTCCGCCTCCGGCGCCGACGGCAGCAGCAGCAGCGCCGAGTCGAGGCTGTGTATGCCGTCGAGCCCGGTGAGGTAGATAAAGTCGTGGTTGTCCGAGTCCGGCACCTGAAACTCCAGGCGCCGTTCCTGGGCGCGCTCCACGGAGAAGACGAGCATGGCGCCTTCGGGCATGGCTTCCAGCACCCTGGCCCGGCGCTTCGCGAATATTTCCCGCAACTGTGCAGGATCCGGATTGTCGACATCGAGTTGCGCCGAAAGCGCGGCCTCCGCAGTGAAATCGTACGTGAACGGCTTGAAACCCCGCTCCGCGGATACCGCAAGCAGCGGGACTGCAGACAACAGGGCAACAAGGCATTTGCCGGCTCTGATCATTGGTTTCCTCCCTTTGCCGATTCCGGTCTTCATTGGCTTTCCCTCATTGTTAGTCTACCTCCGCCATGGACCTTCGAGGCGGCGGCCTGCGCCCGTTCCACCCGCCTTCCGTTGTACCGGAGTCGCTCCTGAGCCACCGAACTCGGTGCTCCGGAATGACGCCGTCCGGGCCTCTGCCCCGGTGGCGCGGGCCACTGACTTGGCAAATAATAGCCCGAAAGGGAGGAAACGATGTCATCGAAAATCACCTGCAAATCCGCGTTGAAGGTCTTGGTCTGCCTGCTGGCCACCCTTCCCCTGGCTGCGTCCTGTGCGGAAGACACCGCCACCGATTCCCACGGCTATGAAGCCCTGACCGAGCTTTTCGCGGACTGGCGGGAATTCGAAAGCCCGCCGCTGCTCGACGGCGCCCCGGACTACACGGCGGAACGGTTCGCCGCCGCCTACGAGGAATTCGCCCAATACCGGGCACGCCTCGACGCCATCGACCCCGGCGGCTGGCCCATCGCGCAACAGGTCGACTGGCACATTGTCAACGCCGAGATGAACGGCTTCGATTTCAACCACCGGGTGCTCAAGCCCTGGGTGCGCGACCCGGCCTTCTACCAGTCGATCTGGACGTACCAGAGCGACGTTCCGGCCCATGAAGGCCCCACGCACCACGCCGTGCTTGAACTGTGGACCTACGAGTTCCCGCTGTCGGCCGACGAGGAACAGCGCATGATCGGCGATCTGCGCGTGATTCCCCCGCTGATGCGCCAGGCACCCGGCAATCTCACCGGCAACGCCCGGGATCTGTGGGTGGCCGGCATCCGCAACATCCGCAATCAGCGCAAGCACCTGGACAGCATCCTAGAAATGGCGGGCGACGGGGCCAGCCGGGAATTGACCGAAGCGATTGACGAGGCCCAGGCCGCCACCGACAAACTCGTTGCCTGGCTGGAGGAGCAGGCTCCCTCGAAGACCGGCCCGTCGGGCCTCGGCAAGGACCAGTACACCTGGTACCAGCAACAGGTGCACTACCTGCCCATGACCTGGAAGGAGGAAGTTGACCTGCTGCAACGGGAACTCGACCGGGCCTGGTCGTCGCTCAAGCTGGAGGAACACCGCAACCGCGGCTTGCCGCAACAGGTGGCCGTAGCCAACCCCGAGGAATACGACCGACTCGCCGATGAATCCGCCACGAGGCTCATGGCCTGGCTCGAGGACGAGGAAGTCATGCACGTGAAGGACAACATGGACCCTGCCCTGCGCGAACACCTCGGCACCTTCATTCCGGTAGAGACACGCAACTTCTTCTGGATCGCCGCGCACCTCGACCCCACGCCGCTCTACACGCACTTCTATCACTGGTGGGACCTGGCACAGATTCGCGACGAGCCCCATGCGAGCCCGATCCGCCGCGACGCGCTGCTCTACAACATCTTCGACACGCGCAACGAGGGCACCGCCACCGGCGTCGAGGAGATGTTCATGCACGCCGGCCTCTACGACGTCAATCCGCGCTCCCGTGAACTGGTCTGGATCATGCTCGCCCAGCGCGCGGCCAGGGGCCTCGGCTCCCTGTACGCCCACGCCAACGAGATGACCATGGCGGAAGCGGGCACGGTTCACGTGGACTGGACGCCGCGCGGCTGGATGGGCACCGAGCGCGAACTGATGGAGTTCGAGCAGCAACTGTACCTGCGCCAGCCGGGTTACGGCACCAGCTACGTCACCGGCAAATACCTGCTCGAGCGCCTGCTGGCGCATCGCACGAAGCAGACTGAAAATGACGAGACGCCCTATACCCTTCGTGATTTCTACGCCGAACTGAACGAAGCGGGTTCCGTCCCCATCGCGCTGGTGCACTGGCAGTTGACCGGCGACGATTCCGACGTCCGCAAGATTCTGGCCGCCAATTGAAATGCCGAGAGCTTCGATCAAGCGAACGCTCCGATTCGAGCGAACCGGAAGTACAGGCGCCTGCCGTTCGCTGATGGCCGCCGCCGCGGCTGTCCTTGCCGCAGGCGGCGCACCGGCCGACACCGACCCGCTCACCGACGAGGTGCGCCGCGCCGCGCTGGCCCGGGAATCGCACATCGAATACATGGTGATGGTGCCCATGCGCGACGGGGTCAGGCTGGCATCGCGCGTTTACCTTCCGAAGAACGCCGAGCCACCCTACCCGACCATCTTCTGGCGCTCGCCCTACAACTTCAGCGAAAAGATGGAGCCCAATCCCGACTACTTCGACGCCAACCTGAAGTTCGCGCTCGATGCCGTTCGCCGGGGCTACGCCTTCGTCAAGCAGAACGAGCGCGGCAAGTTCTTTTCCGAAGGAACCTGGGAAGTGCTGGGCCGGCCTCGCACCGACGGCCGCGACACGCTGACCTGGATCGCCGAGCAGGAATGGTCGAACGGCAAGGTCGGCACCACCGGCTGTTCATCCACCGCCGAGTGGATCATGGCTCTGGCGAGCGAACCGCACCCGGCCCACGCCGCTGCGGTACCCATGAGCCCGGGCGCGGGCATCGGCCGCATGGGTCCATACTACGAACAGGGCAACTACTACAAGGGCGGGGTTATCCAGTTGCCCATGCTCACCTGGCTGTACCACGAGCAGAACCTGGTGCGGCCCATGTTCGCTCCCGACTTGTCCCGGGAGGAACGCATTCGGGTGTCGAAGTACTATGACCTGGCGCCGTCCTATCCAGAGGTGGACTGGCGCAAGGCCTTCCGTCACCTGCCCCTGCGCGACTCGATCGTCGCCGCCGGCGGCCCGAACGGCATATTCGATGAAATGGCCGGCCGCGGTCCGGACCACCCGGACTGGTACAAGGGCGGCCTCTATCACGACAACGAGGATTTCCACGTGCCCGCCTTGTGGGTGAACGCCTGGTACGACCTGTCCACGGCGCCCAACATCGAGCTGTTCAATCACGTACGGCACAACGCGAGCGAGGAACGGATCCGCGAAAGTCAGTACCTGATTGTCGCGCCCACGGAGCACTGCCACATGTACCGTCTGCGCGACCCGCACATCGTCGGCGCGAGGAACATGGGGCGCGTGCACTTCGACTTCGACGACATCGTCTACGACTTCTTCGACCTGCATTTGAAAGGCGCTTCCGACCGCTTCCCCGAAAAACAGCCGAGAGTGCAGTACTTCGCCATGGGCTCGAACGAGTGGCTGACGGCAGACCGCTGGCCGCCCGACGGCGCGACACGAATGACGCTGTATCTATCGAGCGACGGCAGCGCAAACTCCCTGTCCGGAGACGGGCTGCTGGCCGCGGAGCCGCCCGCAGAAAGCAATCGCGATACCTTCGTATACGATCCGATGAACCCGGTGCCCTCCCTGGGCGGCAATGTCTGCTGCCTGAGCGACCAGGTGAAGACCGGGTCCTTCGACCAGCGCCCGGTCGAGTCGCGCCAGGACGTGCTGGTCTACACCAGCGAGCCCCTGCCCGAAGACCTGGAAGTCACCGGCGGCATCGACATCGTGCTTTTTGTCTCATCGGATGCGCGCGATACCGACTTCACGGTCAAGCTGCTCGATGTCGAGCCCGACGGCACGGCCTGGAACCTCGAAGAGACCATCAAGCGAACTCGCTACCGGGAAGGCTTCGACCGCGAAGTGTTCATGGAAAACGGCGAGGTCTACGAACTCCGCTTCGCCCCGCTGATGACCAGCAACCTGTTTCACGCCGGCCATCGCATCCGGCTGGAAGTCTCCAGCAGCAACTACCCGCGCTTCGCCCGAAATCTCAACACCGGCGGCTGGAATCCGGACGAGACCGCCCATATCGTCGCCACGAACTCGGTACACCACGGCCCGGAACGGACGTCATACGTTCGCTTGACCACGCTGCAGCGTCGTTGAACCGCCGCACCGGCGTAGTGAAAGCCCGCCAGGCAAAGGCCCAGGAGCCCAGGAATAGCCGGACTACATATCCGACCGCCACGTAAAGGTCACGCCGTACATGCGCGGAGGCCCTGCCGTGGCAACGCCGTCGCCGACCCCGGGAAAGTTGTGGATGAAGTACTTCTCATCGAAGAGATTGCTCACCCAGCCCGCCAGCTCGAAAGTCCGCGTACTGTTCGTCCAGGCAACTCGGGCGTCCGCCACATCATAGGCCGGAATCGATGCGAACGGCAGATTGTCCGGATCCTGGTTGACCTGGTCCTTGTGGCGGAAATCCATCTGGTAGGTCATTTCGCCGCCGCCCGGGAGCGAATGCCGGTAGCGCGCGAGCAGGTTGTAGGCGACATCGGGGGCGTTGCGCAGTTCGTTGCCGATCCGGCTCTGACCGCCCGCCCCGCCGGCCGGGGAGGTGTATCCCTGCGGGGCGAAGAAATCGATGAACTCGGTGTCGAGAAAAGTGATCGAACCCTGCAACGTAAACCCTTCCGTTGCTGCCAGGACGAACTCCAGTTCCGCGCCCTTGACCTCGGCATCGGCGGCATTCTGCGTGAACAACTGGCCTGGCGTACCCGGCGGAGCGTCAGCCGGCACCAGCAGTTGCAGAATCTGCAACCCCTTGTAATCGGTGAAGAACCCGGCGACGTTGACGCGCAGGCGATTGTCGAACCACTCGGTCTTGGCGCCGACCTCGTAGAGTGTTGCAAATTCGGGGTCGAACGGCGTCTCGGCCTGCGGTTGCCGCGGGGCCAGGCCCTGGAAACCGCCGGACTTGTAACCTTCCGAGAAATTCGCATAGAAGAACAGGTTCTCGGTGGGCCGGTAATTCAGGCCGACCTTTCCGGTGAACTCGCTCCAGTCCGCATCCACCGACACATCGAAGGCACCCAGCACCGATACGCCGTTGGGGGTACCCACGCGGTCGATCTCCTTGTCGTCCCAGGTATAGCGGCCGCCGGCGACAATGCTCAGCGTGTCCGTAAGATCGAAAGTAAACTGGCCGAATACGGCGTAGCTCGTCGTGTTCGCGCGTTGATCGTCGCCGCCGATACTGTTGTTGGAATTGGGGCCGAAGAACCCGCCCATGCCGTCGGAGATCTTGATGCCTGCGGTGACCGTTTCATGACGATGAACGTCCTCGTCCAGGAAGTAGGCCCCGGCGACATATTGCAACCGGCTTTCTCCGCTGGAGGTCAACCGGAACTCCTGGGTGAAGGTTTCGGAGTTGTCGATGTAGTTGTTGTTGCCGTCCAGGCTGAACGGAATCACGCCGCTGCTGTGCAGCACATGGGAAAACAGCGGTGAACCGAGGCCATGTTCGAGGTTCTGGGAATCCACGTCACGGTAGGAGGTCAGCGAGGTCACCGTCATGCTTTCGTTCAGGTCCCAGTCGAAACGCAATGTCGCTCCGGCCACATCAAGGTCGAAACTGCCGATATCGTCCGTAAGCACCGCATGAATGTCGCTGTCGTAGTTCGGTATGAGGGTGCTGTGCGCGGGGTGGACCACCAGACCGTTGCCGGCGATGAAATGACGTACGGCGCCGTCTTCGCTCAGTGTCGAGTAATTGGCGGTGAGATTGATTTCCAGGTTGTCGCTCGGCAGATAGCGGAGGGCCGCGCGGAAGCTGTCCCGGTCGATCTTGCGCACATCGTTGTCGCCGAATTCGGCAGGGCTGATGCCGCGCGCTTCGTAGATCGAGCTGAAACGCCCGATGTGGTTCTCGAGATAGCCGTCCCGGCGGCGGGAGGAGAAAGAGATCTTGCCATAGAGATTGTCGCCGATGGGGCCGGTGGCAAGGCCGCGGAAAGTCAGCGTATCGTAGCTGCCGTACGTACCTTCCACGGTGATTTCCTGGTCCTCCCCGGGCTTTTTGGTGACCAGGTTGACGGCGCCGCCCACCACGTTGCGTCCGAAAAGCGTACCCTGGGGACCGCGCAGTACCTCGACGCGCTCGAGATCGAACAGGTCGATGTCCTGCCCCGCGGCGCGGCCGATATAGACCTCGTCGATGAACACCACCACCGACTGGTCACCCGCGGCGCCGTCCTCGTTCGAACCGATGCCGCGAATGTAAAGTTGCGTCTGGCCCGGGTTGAACTCGCCCATGGAAAACCCGGGCGTCCGCTCCGTAATTCCCTTGATGTCGAATATCCCCTGTTCGCGCAGGTCCTCTCCGCTGAACGCGGTGATCGCAAGCGCGACGTTCTGCAGGTTTTCGGCGCGCCGTTCAGCCGTGACGATAATCTCCTCGAGTGCCCGTTCGCCTGCGGATACCTCTTCCGCCAGCGACACCCCAGGCAGACCGGCGAGCAAAGGAACCGCACACAATACCGGCAGTACGCGACCCCAAGCAGTTGGTTCATAGCTACGAAACATTTTTGTACTCCAACAGATGAAACCCGGAAAGTTCGATATTGTACGAATTCCCCCCAAACCGCCCGGCGTAAAACGCGTTATTGCGTTGGACGGAATCGCCGTCCAAGTACCGGCCATGTCCGGCTCTGACACTTCGCGGTTTTCCACTCTGAGCCTTCTCCAACGGCCCACGCGGGTGCTGTGCGTCCCCGGCGTTGCCGCACAGTGTCAATTCGGCAGGTTAGTGGTGCCCTTGGACTATTGCAACTTTCGACCCTTTACACCGTGGTGTGAACATTCCCACGGGCACTCGATGTTCGCGCCAGATGCAGGCGCCGAACTTGTCCGGCCGGATGAGTTGCGTTAAAAGATCCTGCGATTCAGGGGGATGGCCAGTGCCCAGCGAAATCCTCGTCGACCACAAGCTGAACAACGGCAACCTGATTCTGTCCCGGGAACGGGTGAAAGGCCGCCTGCTGCTGCGTTTCCGGGCGAGAATGAACACCCGCCACCCCGCCGACGTGATTTTCGATCAACTGGTGCTGGGCTTCAGCGCCAGCCGGAAGAGCTGGATCTGGCCGCTGCGGTACGAGAGCACCCCACAGTCCCTCCCCGAGGGACTGTGGGTCGGTTGCGTAACCCGGATGACCTACCGGGTGCCGCGCTTCGACAAGCCGGAAACATCCGCCAAGCCGGTAACCTACTCCTACGAATGGCTGCAGTGCGATCCCGATGCACGGCTGCTCGAGTACCAGGGCCTCGACCACCCGTTGCAGGGCGGCGCCGTCGTGCGGGTGGTGCCGCTCGACGGCGGGGGCAGCCAGGTGCAGTGGGACGGCGCGTACGAACAGGGGCCGCACCCGTCCCAGGAGATCGTCATCGCCTCGATCATCAACTATTTCCCGTTGCTCTACGAAACGATCGAGGCATTGATCGAAGCGGGTCCGGAACGGCTCGAGCAGTGACAGGAACGATCCGCGACCCACAACGTACAGCGATCCTCCGGCCAATGTCGGCTTTCGGGCGGCACGTCGCAATCATCGACATAAAATTAGACGTTTCAAAGAGTTGAAGAACAATGCACAGCCCACAGCACCCTATGCCTGGTACGTCGTGGCGGTGCTCAGCGTCGCCTATACCGTTTCGTTCATCGACCGGCAGATACTGAACCTCCTGGTCGAGCCGATAAGGGGCGACCTCCGGATCAGCGATACGCAGATAAGCCTGTTGCAGGGGTTTGCCTTCGCCATTTTCTACAGCCTGCTCGGCGTGCCCATCGCCCGGCTTGCAGACCGGGGCAACCGGCGCAACATCATCGCCGCCGGCATGACCCTCTGGTGCCTGATGACCGCGGTCTGCGGGCTGGCCAGGAGTTTCCCGCAACTGTTTCTCGCCCGGGTGGGCGTCGGGGTCGGTGAGGCGGCGCTGTCGCCGCCCGCCTACTCGATCATTTCCGACTACTTTCCGCCCGACCGCCTGGCCCGGGCGACCGGCGTCTATTCGCTCGGCATCTATGCCGGCGCCGGCATCGCCATGCTGGTCGGCGGCGCCGCCATCGAACTGATCGCCGCCGCGGACGCAATCGTCCTGCCGGTGATCGGAGAACTTGCGCCCTGGCGCACGACTTTCATCGTCGTCGGCCTGCCGGGGCTGCTGGTCGCCGCCCTTCTGTTCACCGTCCGCGAACCCACGCGCAGGGATCCCGGCCAGCGGGGAACCGCCGCGACAACCCGTGTCGCCTGGAGCGAACTCTGGGCCTTTCTTCGGCTCAGGCGGGGCGTACTGTCCATGATGACCATCGGTTTCTGCTTCATCGGCATCGTCATCATCGGCGTCATGGCCTGGACGCCGACGCTGTTCATCCGCATCCATGGATGGTCCGCGGCCGAAACCGGATTCGCCTACGGCCTGGTTCTGCTGACATTCGGCACCAGCGGATCGGTCATCGGCGGCCTGACCGCAGACTGGCTGTACGTACGGGGACACCGTGATGCAACCCTGCGCACCGCCCTGCTGGCAAGCCTCGTTGCCCTGCCCTTTGCGGTCGCCATGCCGCTGGTCGCCGATGCGCGCCTGGCCCTGCTGCTACTCGTTCCCGCCACCTTCCTGTTGAGCGCCCCGGTGGGCCTGACGGCAGCGGCGATACAGCTCACCACGCCCAACCGCATGCGCGCCCAGGTAACCGCGCTCTACCTGCTGGTGGTCGCCTTCGTGGGAACCGGGTTCGGCCCGATGGCGGTGGCTCTGACCACGGATTTCGTGTTTGCCGACGATGCCATGCTCGGCAACTCGCTGGCGGCGGTGGCCGCGTTTCTCACGCCCATCGGCGCCCTGTGCCTGTGGTCCGCATGCCGCCACCTCGCCGCCGTCGAGCCGGGGGTGCCCTGAATCCCGGCACCCCGTTCCAGCGGCGCATCGCGAAAACAAGCGGCGAGATCTGGATTCAGGTCGCCAGTTTCTCACGCTTGAGCAATATTCCCGCCCGCTCCCGGTCCCAGGTGTCAGCGGTGACGCCCTGTTCGCGCAACCGGGTTTTCCGGACCTTGTTGGTCTCGGTCTTGGGTAATTCAGCCATGATCCGCACATACCTCGGAACCATGAAATGCGCCATCTTCGGAATCAGGAAGTCGATCAGTTCGAACGGATCGATTCGGCTGCCGTGCCTGGGCTGCACCACGATCATGACCTCGTCTTCGGCATCATCGCTCGGCACCGGAACGGCCGCGGCATCGAGGATCCCGGGATGCCGCAACACCACCTTTTCGACCTCCAGCGACGATATGTTCTCACCGCGGCGTCGTATGGAATCCTTCAACCGGTCAACGAAGAAATAACGTCCCTTCCCGTCCATGCAGAACGCGTCGCCCGTATGGAACCAGCCGTTGCGCCAGGCTCTCAGCGACGCCTCCGGCGCATTGACGTAGCCGCTGTTGAGTGACCAGGGCAGGTTCGCCCTGACGATCAGCTCCCCGGTCGTTCCCGCCGGCACTTCGATATCGTTCTCGTCGACGATGCGGCACTCCGCACCCGAGCGGGCGCGGCCGCAATAGCCGGACCGGGTCGGGTTCATTTCGCTCACCAGCGGTATCGGCGCCTCGCTCATGCCGAAGCCCGTGAAGTATTCGAAGCCGTGGCGCCTGGCGAGCCCTCGTATCTTCTCATCGACCGGTGCGGCCAGAACCCGGCGCAACGGATTGTCGAGGTCGTCCGGCCTAGCCGGCCGCTTGGCGAGAAACGGGATGACGCTGCCCACCAGGCCGCACTGGGTGGCGCAGTTCATGCCGCGCACCTGGTCCCAGAAACGGTCGGTGCTGAAGCCTTCGACGACGCCGACCGATGCCTGGCGCACCAGCGCGCCGTACACGCCGCCGGTCGCGCCGAGGTGGAACAACGGCATGCTGATCAGGCAGCGCTCATGGGGTTCCATGAAACCGACCGCGAGCATGCCCACGGTGTAGTAGTGCAGGTAGGAACAGAGCACGCCCTTGGAGGGGCCCGTGGTGCCGGAGGTATAGATGATCGCCATGGTGTCCCAGGGCATCACCGGTTGCACCGGCTGCAGCGCACCGGCATCGCCGTCGAGTGCGCTCGCGGGCAGCAGGGGCACCGGCGGTGCCATGTCGGGCACCTCGCCGATGACGATGACCCGCTCCAGTTGCGCAAGGTTCAGCCCCCGCAGGCGTTTCACCAGCCCGGAGTGCGCGATCATGATCCTTGCACCGGAGTTGGCGATCACGTGCTCGAGCAGATCGCCCCGATAGGCCAGGTTGACCGGAGCATAGACGGCACCCAGGCACGCCAGCGCGAACCAGCTCCTGAGAATGTCCGGGCCGTTGGGGAGCCATACCAGCGCGCTTTCCTGGCGGTTCAGGCCGAGTTGCTGCAATCCCCGCGCCCATTGACGGGCCAGCTCGAGCGTCTCGGCATAGGTCCATTCCAACCCGTCCTCAAAGAGCGCAAACACGCGTTCGGGGCTCTGCCGGGCGCCCTTCTCCAGGAGCGCGCCGAGCACGCAATCTTCCCGCTCGGGCATGGCGGGATCGAACCAGGGCGGATAAGCTGGCATGCGGATGATTGTCCGGCACCCCGTGTGAAACGCAAGCGGAAGCGGCGAAAGCGCCGCCAGGTCAAGTACGGTCCGTCATTGGATTGAGAGTAACGGAATACAGTGATGACAAACGCGTCAAGGTCGCGGCGGCCTGAGCGAATGAGAACCGGGCCGTGGTTCGCCCGCATGCTCGGGGCGATGGCGGGAGCCTGGATCGCGCCGGCGTGGCCCTCGGGGCTCGACGAGGCGGTCGACGGCGCCTTCCGGCCCATCGCGCGCGCCATGTCCGACATCGTTTTCTTCGCGGTACCGGTGGGCGATGCGCAACTGCAGTTGATCGTGCTGTGGCTGATCGCCGGCGCGGTCTTTTTCACCTTCTATTTCCGCTTCATCAACATCCGCGGCTTCGCCCACGCCATCCGCATCGTCAGCGGCAAGCTGGACAAGGACCCCAAGGGCCCCGGAGAGGTCTCCCACTTCCAGGCGCTCACCACGGCGGTTTCCGGCACCGTGGGCGTGGGCAACATCGTGCACGTCGCGGTGGCCATCTCCATCGGCGGGCCGGGGGCCACCTTCTGGCTGATCGTCGCCGGTTTTCTCGGCATGGCATCCAAGTTCGTCGAGTGCACGCTCGGCGTCAAATACCGGCAGGAGAACGCCGACGGTTCGGTGTCCGGGGGGCCGATGTTCTACCTGGACAGGGGCCTTCGCGAGCGCCGCCTGCCGCGCCTCGGCAAGGCGATGGCCTGGTACTACGCCATCTGCATTATCGTCGGCTGCCTGGGCGCCGGGTGCATGTTCCAGGCCAACCAGGCCTACGTTCAATTCGTCAACGTGACCGGGGGCGGCGACAGCATCTTCGCCGACCGGGGCTGGCTGTTCGGGCTTGCGCTGGCGGTGCTGGTGGCCCTGGTCATCGTCGGCGGCATCAGGAGCATCGCCAAGGTGACCGCGAGGCTGGTCCCGTTCATGGCGCTCCTGTACGTGAGTACGGCGCTGGTCGTCATCGGCGCCAACTACGCCGAGATTCCAGGCGCGCTCGGCGCCATCGTCAGCCAGGCGTTCACGCCGGAAGGGGCCACGGGTGGCTTTTTCGCGGTGTTGATTCTCGGCTTTCGCCGCGCCGCCTTTTCCAATGAGGCCGGCATCGGCTCCTCGTCCATCGCGCACGCGGCGGTGAAGACCGGGGAACCCCTCACCCAGGGTTTCGTGGCCATGCTCGAGCCCTTCATCGACACCGTGGTGATCTGCACCATCACGGCTCTGGTCATTACTGTGACCGTCTATGACCCGGCACTGCTGACCGATGGAACAATGAGCGGCGTGGAACTGACTTCATCGGCGTTCGCCAGTGTGATTCCCTGGTTCCCCATACCGCTCGCGGTGGTGATCATGCTGTTCGCCTACTCCACCATG
>CAZWZH010000001.1:0-15098 GCA_964638775.1 uncultured Pseudomonadales bacterium | reverse complement strand
TACCGGCACCTTCGTGTGCATGCGCTACGCACTGCCGGCGATGATTGCCGGGGGCGGCGGCTCGATCGTCAACATCTCGTCGATCGCGGCGTGGGAGATGTCCGCCGCCCACGGCGCCGCGTACTCGGCCGCCAAGGCCGGCGTGCTGGCGCTGACCCGGGTTGCCGCCGCCGAGAACGGGGAGCACGGGGTGCGCGTCAACGCCGTCGCGCCCGGGCTGATCTACAACGACTTCCTGCGCAAGGTCTATCCCGAGGAGTTCTTCCGGAACTACCTGTCGGAGACGGCGTTCCTCGGCCGCATCGGCAAGCCGGACGATGTCGCGAGCATGGTTTCGTACCTGGCCTCGGACGAGGCCTCCTATGTTACGGGCGAGGTGTTCACCGTCTCAGGTGGCGTCTCGGCCCGCGGATAGGGGAAACGGGCGCCAACAGAACCCGCAGGTCCGTACCATGACGGGTGCGTCCGCTTACTGGGTCTACGCCGCTTCTTTACGCCGATGCCGGATGTGCCGGTTCCTGCGACAGGGACTTCAGCAGGCCGTACATCATGAACAGCAGCACCGCGCTGACCGGCAAGGCGGCGATGACGGAAGCGGTCTGCAGGGCGTGCAGTCCGCCGGCCAGCAGCAGCACGGCGGCGACCAGCCCCATGCCGAGCCCCCAGACCACACGAAAGCGCCGCGGCGGATGATCGTCACCCATGCTGAGCATGGTGGTGATGACCAGCGTGCCCGAGTCGCATGAGGTGATGAACCAGGTCGCCAGCAGTAAAGTGGCCAGCGCCGAGATGCTCCAGGTCAGCCACTCGAGGCCGCTCATCGCTGCAATGGTGCTGTACAGGGCCCCCTCGAGATTGCCGTCGCGCACGAGGTGCATGATGCCCGCCGTTCCGGGGCCGCCTTCGGCGAGCAGTTCCACATGGAGTGCGTTGCCGCCCAACAGGCTGATCCAGATCACGCCCAGGGCCGTCGGCACGAAGATGGCCCCCGCAACGAACTCCCGGAGCGTGCGGCCGCGCGAGATGCGCGCGATGAACATGCCCACGAACGGCGCCCAGGAAATCCACCAGCCCCAGTAGAAAATGGTCCAGGCACTCTGCCAGTCGGCGGTGGCCTTGTCGGCGGCGGTCCAGAAGCCCATGGGAATCGCGGCCCACAAATAGTTGCCGGCGGTGGTCGCGAGAAAGCCCAGCAGCCATTCGGAAGGGCCGCAGAACAGGAAAAACCCGAGCAGCACCACGGTCAGGTAGATGTTCCACTCGGAAATGATGCGAATGCCACGGCCGATGCCGGAGACCGCGGACAGGGTGGCTACGGTGGATATGGCCGCGATCAGCGCGATCTGCGTCACAACGCCCGGGTCTGCGTCGAACAGGGCATTCAGCCCGGCGCCCATCTGGGTGACCCCCAGGCCGAGCGAAGTGGCTGTGCCGAAGACCGTGCCGAACACCGCCAGCAGGTCGACCACGTGGCCGATGGGGCCGTAGATCCGGTTGCCGAGTACCGGGTAGAGGGCGGAACGGAACGTAAGCGGCAGCTTCTTGCGGAAGCCGAACCAGGCGAGGCAGAGCCCTGCCAGGACATACACCGACCAGCCGTGAATCCCCCAGTGAAAACAGGTGACGCGCACGGCCAGCTCGGCCCGTTGGATGTCCAGCCCCAGGTTGCCGGCACGGTCGGCATGGGGATTGTTGGGGTAGCCGCCGGGTGCGCTGTTGTCGAAGTAGTAGAGCGGCTCGGCGATGGAAAAGAACAGGAGCCCGATACCCAGGCCCGCCGAGAACAGCATGGCGAGCCATGAGAAGGTGCTGAATTCCGGCCGGGCATCGTCATCGCCAAGCCGGATGCGGCCGTAGCGGCTGCACATCAGGAACAGGCACACGAACACAGCGCCGCATATGGTCAGTACGTAGTACCAGTCAAGCCGGCCCTCGATCCAGGCCCGCACTTCCAAATACAGGGCGCCGGCACCGTCCAGGAAGGCTACGGAGAGAACGACGAAAACCAGCACCATGCCCTTGGCGGCGAGCGCCATGCCGGGGTGCAGCCCCTTCCAGAGACCCGCCGCGGCCACCGCCGGCCTGGCTGCAGAGTCCGCTCCCTCCGGTCCGGCGTCCTTACCTTGCGTCACTCGCGGTCCCTGGTTTGCAGGACGCAGCCATCTTCCGGGAATTCCACTGCCGGGTCCAGGCGGTGCGGAGCCTGACGCCGCCAGCTCGGGTCAGGTCGGCAACGGCACCGGAACCGGAGCCACATCCGGATAGCTTTTCCCGATCAGCGGTTTCAGGGTCTCGGCGAGGTACCGTTCGATTCCGTCCAATTGGGCCGAGTAAAGCATCCTGGTCTGTACCATGCCCTGAACGATCGCCCAGGTTGCCAGCAGTGGGGAGCCGGCGCGGTCGTAGCAGAGAATCCTGCCGTCCTTGCGGAGTGCGGACAGCCGGTCTTGTATCACGCCCTGGCCGACGATGACGGTCGGTCCGGCGGTCTGCCGCACGATATAGACGCCGGTGCCGCCTATGTCTGAAAAACTCGTGCTCAGCGGGCGCCAGACGCCCCCCGCAGGATCTCCCCAATCAAGTTGAAACACCGCACGCTCCTTCGGCTTGCCGTGGCCGGGTCAGCCTGGTCTTCCGCTCCCGTCCTTGCCGCCGGCAACGATGCGGAAGTGAGGCGCCGCTTCCTCGGCGAACAGTTGCGCCGGTACCATGGTGTCGCGCCCGAAAAACTACGAGATATCTCACTTGCCCTCGGGATGATATCTCATGGCGCACAGTTCGAGTGCGGCGTAGGATTGCGGCATGTCTGACCGGCCTGCAAAAGATTCCCACAAGCCCGGCCCTGAGTTCTGGACGATCATCGGTACGTTGGTTGCCATGGGCGCATTGATCCTGACCGTGACCGGTTGGCTGCGGGAAGACATTCGAGACCTGGGTGCCGGCCTGAATGCCCTGCGGGGCGAAGTGAACGCGTTGGCTGTTGGCTTCAAAGCGCTGGAGGTCAAGGTCGATACGCTAGACAGGCGGGTCACCACGCTAGACAAGCGGGTCACTACGCTGGACAGGCGGGTCACTACGCTGGACAAGCGGGTCGAGAGGATCGACAGGCGCCTCGCGGTGGTTGAACGCCACCTGCTCGGTGTCGCGTCAGCCGACCGGAACGACGACGACGCCTGAATTCTCGTACGGGCGCCCAAACCGTGTCTTCGGCCGCCATGCACATTGGATGTCGATCGGCGCGATCTCTCACTGCAAATCTGCGGACCACGCCGCCGCAACCGGCTGGGTGCAATTGAGAGGACCGAGCGCCAATCACGCTATCGGTGCCGCTGCCGGTGGATCACAAGACACGACCGACTGCCCAGAACAGTGCCGGATACTGTTATCGGCGGCGCAAGACCGCATAAACGATCCATGCCGGGACGCTGAGTACCGCAGCGTAGACGGCAATCGCGACCGGCCCGAGCAGCCCGGCGAAAAGGCTTGCAAAAGCGGTCAGCGGAGCGAGCACCCCGGCGGTGGCCCAGGCTGCCCTGGGGTGCCCCAGCCGTCGGATCTGGCGCCACGCAAGGGCCAGTGGCAGCCCGCACGGGGCAACAGGTATCAGCGACAGAAGTGCCATGGGGGCCGCCATCAGCATCATGGACAGCGGTTGAAGCGGCATGAGTCCGGCGACGCTGCGGGCGAGCGACACGATGACGACCCCGGCGGGCAGCCAGGCCAGGGCGCAGGTCCAGAAGACTGCCTTTCTGTCACGCGCCATCAGCGACTTCCTCGATTGCAGCTATCGGGTGTTTCAAACATTGTCTGTCCAACAGTGGGGGACAACACCTTGGACCCTGACGTTATACTCCGGTTCCAATCGTTCAGCGACGAGCCAACGGTCAGAATCCGTCGGGTATGGCACCGATAAAGGGCTCCAACCTACCGGGAGAGTCGATCTGATAGCAATGCGCGGCCCCGGCAGCCGGGAGGTCCGGCGACAACGGGGCGGCCTGGCCCCGGCTTGACGGGTGACATCCGGGGAATCGAAAGCCGATGCCGGCGAGGCGCCGCCGATGCGGGAGTGTTCCCTGTCCATCGGAATCGTCACCTACCGGTCCGCGGACGAGGTGGTGCGCCGGTTGCTGGAGAGCCTGGCGGCAGCGGTTCGAAGAGCCGCCGCGCACACGGCGATGGATGTGGCCGTTCATTTGGTCTGCAACGACGATGAGGCCGCACGGTTCGGGGCCGTTTCCGCCCTGGTCGATGACCTTGCCGAAAGCGCGCCGGAGTGCCTGCGCTGCGAACTCGTTGCGGGGCACGGCAACATCGGTTACGGCGCAGCCCAGAACCTGGCGATTCGGCGCAGTTCCGCCGACTATCACCTGGTGTTGAATCCTGATGTCGAGCTGGATGAGGGCGCGCTGCTCGAAAGCCTCCGCTTCCTGGAGGCGAATCCGGATGTGGTGTTGGTTGCGCCCCGGGGGCTGGACGGTTCGGGCCGCAATGCCGGCCTTGCGAAGCGCGAGCCGTCGGTGCTGGTGCTGCTGTTGAGGGCCCTGTCGGTCCGGGTGTCGCCGGGATTCTTCGGTCGCCGTGTGGGGCGCTACGTCTACAACGACCGGTTGCCGTCGGAGCAGCCCGAACCCATCGAACTGGCCAGTGGCTGCTACATGTTCTGCCGGGCCTCCGCACTCAGGGCGGTGGGCGGATTCGACGAGCGCTACTTCCTCTATTTCGAAGACTACGACCTGTCGCGGCGGATCGCAGCACAGGGCGGCATCTTCGAGGTGCCGGGCGTCGGGATTCGCCACCATGGGGGAGACACCGCCCGCCGCGGGCTGGTGCGGGTCGCCCGCTTCGTTCGTTCCGGTATCCGGTACTTCAATTCCTATGGCTGGCGTATCCTGTAGCTGCCGCGGCCACCCGACGTTCGCCGCAGTTGCGTTGTCGGCCCGGGGAAGAAACCGGACGGGTACCCGGCACGGTGCGCCGGCTGCAGCAGGAGCTTCTCGCGACATGCGAATCGAGGAACTGAAATGAGAGTGCTGGTTACCGGGGGCGCCGGATTCATCGGCAGCGCTCTGGTGCGGCACCTCGTGGACGTCCGTGGCGATGAGGTGTGCACCGTGGACAAGCTCACCTACGCGGGGAACCCGGCCAACCTGGCCGGCGTACAGGGACGCGCCAATCACACCTTCGAGAAGGCCGATATCTGCAATGCCGCCGCGATGCGAAGCCTCGTCGCCGATTTTGCGCCGGATGCTCTGATGCACCTGGCGGCGGAATCTCACGTCGACAGGTCCATCGAGGGCCCGGCGGACTTTGTCCAGACCAACATCGTCGGAACCTACACGCTGCTCGAAGCGGTTCGGGAATTCCGGGCGTCCGGGGGCCGGGAATGCCGGTTCATCCATGTCTCCACCGATGAGGTCTACGGGTCGCTGGGCGCCGAGGGCCTGTTCACCGAAGAGAGCCCCTATCGCCCCAATTCGCCCTATTCCGCCTCAAAGGCGGCAGCCGACCACCTGGCGCGGGCCTGGTGCAGCACGTTCGACCTGCCCGTGACTGTCACCAACTGTTCGAACAACTACGGCCCTTACCAGTTTCCGGAGAAGCTGATTCCGGTGGTCATCCTCCGGGCGCTGGACGGGCAGCCTGTGCCGGTTTACGGCGACGGTTTGCAGGTTCGGGACTGGCTGCACGTGGAGGACCATGTCCGCGGCCTGGCTGCCGTGCTCGACGGCGGCCGCGCCGGCCGCACCTACAACATCGGCGGGAACTGCGAGAAGACCAACCTGGACGTGGTGCGCACGGTACTGCGGGCGGTGGCCTCGAGCCGGGGCGACAGCGCCGACAGCCTGCTCGGCCTGATCGAGTTCGTTGCCGACCGGCCCGGGCACGACCGGCGCTATGCCCTCGACGCCACCCGCATTGCCGGTGAACTTGGCTGGAAGCCCCGTATCGGCTTTGAATCCGGTATCGCGGACACGGTCGATTGGTACGCCGCCAACGGCGACTGGTGCGCCGCATCACGCCGCGTCTACGATGGCGCAAGGCTCGGCCTGAAGGAAGCGGCCGGGTCATGAACGTTGCACCGATGCCGTTTTGGGGTAACCGGGAGTTACGGCGGCCATATGCCGGACCGGCGGCATGCGGCAAAGCGCCGAAAGCCCGGTGGTCGGGTTGCGGCAAACCGCACGGGGTCTCGTGATGCAGTGTACGGAGACGAGGCTTGCGGGAGTTCTCATACTTGAACCCGATGTCTTCCGCGACTCGCGGGGGTTCTTTCTCGAGCGGTACAACTATTCGACCTATGCCGGGTATCCGGGGCTCGATGTCGCTTTCGTGCAGGACAACCACTCCCGGTCCAGGCGGGGCGTTTTACGGGGGCTGCACCTGCAGCGCCGGCATCCCCAGGGCAAGCTGGTGAGCGCGGTGCGGGGAGCCGTCTGGGACGTTGCCGCTGACATCGACCCGGCATCGCCGACCTTTCGTGAGTGGATCGGAGTGGAACTCAGCGAGGACAATCACCGCCAGCTCTACATTCCCCCGGGTTATGCGCACGGGTTCTGCGTGCTCTCCGGGCAGGCGGACGTGCTTTACAAGTGCACCGAGTTCCGCCACGCCGACGATGAGTACGGCATTCTCTGGAACGACCCCCATCTTGCCATCGACTGGCCGGTCGATGAGCCTGTTCTGTCAGCAAAGGATGCGGCCAATCCGGGCCTGGCGGAGTACCTGAAGGGCTGAGGCCCCGGTGGAACGATGGTTTGGAGAAATGAAATTTCCACACCCCCGCTCCCGCCGGTGGCATTGACGCATTTGCCTGTCTGTCGGCGCATCGTTGCTCCGGGGTGCGGAAACCGCCAGTGACACGGGCATGAGAGTTCTCGTTTCCGGCGGGTCGGGGCAAGTGGGTTCGGCGCTGCGAGAGTCGGCGCCGCCCGGCTTTGAAGTGCATGCGCCGCCGTCAGGGACAATGGACATCCGCCGGAACGAAAGCGTGAGCTCTGTTGTCGAAGCGCTGCAGCCCGACCTGGTCGTCAACGCTGCAGCTTATACGCAGGTGGAGCGCGCCGAAGACGAACCTGAACTGGCGATGGCGGTGAACGGTGCGGGGGCGGGGAACGTCGCGGCGGCCTGCGCCGAAGTGGGGTGCCCGCTGATTCACCTTTCGACCGACTACGTGTTCGACGGGAGGCAGCAGCGGCCCTACCGGGAGGATGACACATGCGCGCCGCTCAATGTCTACGGGCGGTCCAAGCTGGAAGGCGAACGCGCCGTACGTGCAGGCCTCGACCGGCATCTCATATTGCGTGTTTCCTGGGTGTTCAGCGCAACAGGATCCAATTTCGTCAGGACGATGCTCGGTCTTTCGCACCTCGATGAGGTCAGGGTGGTGAATGACCAGCACGGCACACCCTGCGGGGCGGCGAGCATTGCGGAGGCGGTCTGGGGGCTTGGCCGGAAGCTGCGAGAAGCACGTGCATTGGGCACCTATCACTTTGCGAGCGCGCCGCCGACCACCTGGCACGAGTTCGCGAAAGCCGTGTTTGCGTATCGTCGCGAAGCGGACCCGGCCGGGCCGACGCCCGAAGTCTTGGCGATTTCCACCGCCGAGCGGGCCACCCGGGCGGAACGTCCGCTGAATTCGGTGCTGGACGGTTCCCGGCTTGCCGATGACTACGGCATTATGCCGCCCCATTGGCGGGACGACTTGCGTTCCGTGGTGTTCCGGCTGATTCGCGGCTGACCGTTGGGCACGAAACCGCCTCCGGCAAACCGGGGTGATTCAGGAGACGCAAGGGCACTTTCGTGCCGCTATCGCAGATCGATCAATTCATCAGCAATCAAGCGTATGAGCGCGCTCCCAGGGTGAGATTTCCCGGGTGAACCGGCGCCACTCGGCGTGTTTCAGCCTGGCGTAGCTGCCAACGAATTCTTCGCCGAACGAATCCCTGACGATGCTGCTTTCTTCGAACAGCCGCAATGCATCCAGCAGGTTCGCCGGCAGCTTTCGAAAGTTGCCGGCTTTGTGCTGTTCTTCGTACATGTTGATATCAAGGCGTTTCCCGGGATCGCGACCGTTGTTGACGCCGTCTACGCCCGCCGCGATCAGTGCGGCTTGCAGCAAGTATGGATTTGAGGATCCGTCCATCAGTCGAACCTCGAATCGCCCATCGTCGGGAATCCGGACCATGTGGGTGCGGTTGTTGCCGGCGTAGGTGATCGCGTTCGGCGACCAGGTTGCACCCGATGAGGTGACCGCGGCGTCAATCCGTTTGTAGCTGTTGACGGTTGGAATGTACAAGGCCGCCAGGGCATCCGCGCTGTGCAGAATACCGCCCAGGAAACTATAGGCGAGTTCGGACAAACCCATTTCATCACGATTGTCGAGAAACAGGTTTTTCCCGCCGGCCTCGTCCCATGCGGACACATGAGCGTGACAGCCGTTGCCGGTGAGGTGGGCGAATGGCTTAGGCATGAATGTTGCCCGATAGCCGTTCGCCTCGGCAATGGATTTGGCCATGTACTTGAAAAACGTGTGCCGGTCCGCAGTCACCAGCGCGTCAGCGTATTCCCAATTCATCTCGAACTGACCGTTCGCATCTTCGTGGTCGTTCTGGTATGGATTCCAACCCAACTCGATCATCGCGTCACAGATTTGACTGATCACCTCATAGCGTCGCATCAGCGCAGACTGGTCGTAGCAGGGCTTTTCGTGGGTGTCATGCGCATCGGACAGGTCGTCGCCGGATGTGTTGATCAGGAAGAATTCGCACTCGACGCCGGTCATGATACGCATGCCTTTCTCGGCGGCAGCTTCGATTTGCCGCTTCAGCGCCACCCGCGGAGATGCCTCTACCGGCGCGCCATCCATATGCAGGTCTGACGCCAACCAGGCGACCTCGGGTTTCCACGGCAGCTGAATCAGGCTTTCGGGGTCGGGGACGCCAAACATGTCGGGATGTGCCGGCGTCATGTCGAGCCATGCGGCAAATCCCGCAAAGCCGGCGCCGTCTTTCTGCATCTCCTCGATGGCTCTTGCGGGTACCAATTTGGCACGTAGCTGCCCGAGCAGGTCGACGAAACTCACCAGAAAGTACTTGATGTTCCTGTTCTTCGCGATGGACGCTAAATCTGCCGCCATTGGGTTCCTCCTGTGTGCATTTGCCGGCTATGAGCTGCTGCCGGGAATCCAGCCGGTCCCGGCGAGAGGGACTTTGGCCATTGCGGCCGCTTCCACCGTCAGTGCGGAGAGATCTTCCGGTTCAAGATTCAGTACATGACTCTTGCCGCAGGCGCGCGCAAGTGTCTGCATCTCCAGCACCATCGTCGTCAGATAATTTCGCAACCACTTGGCGCCCTGCTCGGGCCGCAGCCGTGATTCCAGTTCCGGGTCCTGGGTCGTCACCCCAACCGGGCAACGCCCGGTGTGACAGTGGTGACAATAGCCGGGGCGCGTGCCGAGCGCTGCGTAGTCTTTGACGTACACAGCGCGATTGCATCCAAGGGCGACCATTGCCGCACTGCCGATGGATACGGCGTCTGCGCCAAGCGCGAGTGCCTTGGCCGCGTCCGCACCGTTTCGAATGCCTCCGGATACGATCAGTTGCACCTCGCGGTGCATGCCGAGTTCCTGCAACGCTTCAACCGCCATGCGTACAGCCGGGAGCGTCGGAATTCCTACATGTTCGATAAACACGTCCTGTGTTGCGGCAGTGCCGCCCTGCATGCCATCCAGCACGATGACGTCGGCGCCGGACTTGACCGCCAGGGCGGTGTCGTAACTCACGCGTGTTGCACCGACCTTGACGTAAATTGGAATGCGCCAGTCGGTAATTTCGCGCAATTCCTGAATCTTGATTTCGAGATCGTCCGGTCCGGTCCAGTCCGGATGCCTGCAAGCGCTGCGCTGATCGACACCAACCGGCAGGGTGCGCATGTCGGCGACGCGGTCGGTAATCTTCTGACCCAGCAACATGCCGCCGCCACCGGGCTTGGCGCCCTGGCCAACGACGACCTCCAATGCGTCGGCGCGCCGCACATCGTCCGGATTCAAACCGTAACGACTGGGAAGCACCTGGTAGACCAGTGTCTTTGAGGACCGCCGTTCCTCCTCGGTCATCCCGCCGTCGCCGGTTGTGGTACTGGTGCCCGTCGAGGTCGCGGCGCGGCCCAGGGCTTCTTTCGCGTTTGCGCCCAAAGCGCCGAAACTCATGCCGGCTATCGTGATCGGGATTTTGAGCTTGATCGGGTTTTTCGCGAATCGCGTGCCTAGCGTGACGTCGGTCGCGCACTTTTCACGATAGCCTTCGAGTGGATAGCGCGACATCGACGCACCCAGGAACAGCAGGTCATCGAAAGTCGGCACTCTTCGTTTGGCGCCGAAGCCACGTATGTCGTAAATACCCTGGTCGGCCGCGCGATGAATTTCCGCCAGCACATCCGCGGGAAAAGTCGCCGACTCACGCAGGGCTCTATCGTCCGGCATCGTTACCCTCCAAAGTTGCCAGGTGCAGACGAGTGTCAGTACGCATCGGCGTGATCAATGTCGAAGTTGTAGAGCCTGCGTGCCGATCCATAGCGACGAAACTCGTCCGGCGAATACTCGAACCCGCCCGTCTCGAGCAGCCCGGAAAGGGTTTGGCGGTGTTTCGGCGTCATTTCCTTTTCAATGCAGTCGGCACCGAGATCACCGACCTCGCCGCGCACGAAAATGACGGCTTCGTACAGGGAGTCGCCGAGATGATGGCCGGCATTGCCACATACAACGAGATGTCCGGCCTGTGCCATGAATGCGCTCATGTGACCGACATCGCCCGCAACGACTATGTCGATGCCTTTCATCGATATGCCGCAACGTGCGCTGGCGCTCCCTTCGACGATTAGCGTACCGCCATGGCCCGAAGCGCCGGCGTACTGCGAGGCGTTGCCCCTGATGCGAACCTGACCGGACATCATGTTCTCGGCAACTCCGGGCCCGGCATGGCCCGCCACGGTGATCTTTGCGCGCTTGTTCATGCCGCCGCAGTAGTAGCCGACGTGGCCGTTGACCGTAACGTTGACGTCCGCGTCGATGCCCACCGCAATCGAATGCTGGCCGCCCGGATTGTTGACCTTCACCTGCCCCGCCGGATTGCTGTGCAGGTAGGCATTGAGGTCACGTAACCGCGTGCTGTCCAGGTCGAATTCCTTCATTTGCCTGCCCAGGCGTATACGGTCGCGGGCGCCGGTTCCCACACGGTGGCGTTCTCGACGCCGTCGAGCTGGGCGATAGCGCGAAACTCTGAAGCCATGGCCACCCAATCGTCGGTTTCAGCCAAAACCGCCGGCTTGCACGCGATGGGATCCCGCAACACCGCAAACCCATCGGCTGTTCCGATGGCCAGCGTATAAAACCCATCCCAATCCAGGAGTCCGCGCTCGAGTGCCTGTTCGAGCGTGTCGCCTTCGCGGAGGCGCCACATCAAGTATCCGGCAGCGACTTCGCTGTCGTTGTCCGTTCGTATTTCGACGCCGTAACGACGCAGCTTTTCGCGGAGGCGATTGTGATTCGAGAATGAGCCGTTGTGGACAAGGCACAAATCCTCTCCCGTGGAGAAGGGGTGTGAGTGTTCCGTCGTTACGGCACTTTCGGTCGCCATGCGCGTATGGCCCAGAGCATGGGTTCCCGAAAATTCCGATAACCTGAACTGCCCCACAAAGTCCTCAGGCAGCCCCTTCTCCTTGTAGATTTCGATCGCATTACCCACGCTCATGATACGTAGTTCGGGGTGCTGCTCCTGAATCCAGGCAACCGCGTTGAAACCGTTGAGTGGCAGTTTGAAGAGGGCATGCGATGCATGGCGCTCGAATTCGACATGCCCGTCGCAAAGTTCGGCAAGTTCGTTCCGCAATCCTGCCCAGTCGCAGTCTCCCGGGGAGTAAAGACTGGCCTTGACCCGTCCGTCATCGAGCGGGTTCCGGTATATGGCGACCCCGGCGCTGTCGGGACCGCGTTCTCTCATCTGGACCAGCATGGCCCCCAGAGATGTGCCGAGATTGTCCAATAAGTTATTGTTTTTATAGTATATTCCGACAATTCCACACATGATCTTTGTCCCGGAAGATCACCGCTTCGCTGCTATTCTACCTTCAGCCGGCACCGTCGTTCCCTGTATTTGCTCAAGCCCGGCGACTCCCTGTTCTTCGATTCGAAAGTTGTTCATGGTCCTGAGGAACTCGTCGACTTGCCTATTCGTTTTCTCGCCGTACTGTCTCGCGCCACAAGCGATGAATCGTGACCCCCAAGTCACTTCAACCCTGACGGACGAGCCTCCGACAGCCCGCGGGGCGAAGTCCGTCAGGCGCGACTCAACCGGCCCCGGACGAAATCTCCCAACTCGGGAATGGCAACCCGCTCCTGGGCCATGCTGTCCCGGTCGCGGACGGTGACGGTGTCGTCCTGCTCGATGGTCTGGAAATCCACCGTGATGCACATGGGCGTGCCGACCTCGTCGTGGCGCCGGTAGCCCTTGCCGATGTTTCCCGTGTGTTCGTAGAGGATGCGGCCGAGGCCGAGTGCCTGCAGTTCCTGCTTGACGGCGCGCGCCTTGGCGACGATGCCCTCGTGGTTGCGCTTCAGCGGCAGCACCGCCGCCTTGATGGGCGCCAGGTGGGGCTTGAACCCGAGTACGGTGCGGGTGCTGCCGTTGTCGAGTTCCTCCTGCCGGTAAGCCTCGTTCATGATGGCCAGGACTCCCCGGTCGACGCCGGCAGCGGGCTCGATCACATAGGGAGCGAACCAGTTTCCCGTATTCGGGTCGCGCACGGCGAGCCTGGCGTTGGAGTCTGCGTTTGAGGCGACCCGGGCGGTCAGCTCGAGTTCGTCCTGGTTCTTGGAGTGGGAGCCCAGGTCGAAATCCTGGCGGTTGGCGATGCCTTCCAGTTCCTCCAGTCCGTGGGGGAAGGGATACATGATGTCGTAGGTCGCCTTGGAGTAGTGCGCGAGTTCATCCGCGGGCACGTCGAGAATGGATAGCGCGTTGCGATTCACACCCTGTTCGGCCCACCAGTCGAGCCGCGCCTCCAGCCAGCGGCGGTGCCATTCCTCGTCCTCCCCGGGCTTGACGAAGAATTCCAGTTCCATGATCTCGAATTCCCGCACCCGGAAGATGAAGTTCCGGGGGGTGATTTCGTTGCGGAAGGCCTTGCCCGTCTGCGCGATGCCGAACGGCAGCCGGCGGGAGGTGGAATCCATGACGTTCTTGAAGTTGGTGAAGATGCCCTGGGCCGTTTCCGGACGCAGGTAGACGTGTGAAGTGCCGTCGTCCACGGGGCCGAAGGCGGTGCGGAACATCAGGTTGAACGGCCGCGGTTCGGTGAGGTCGCCGGAACCGCAGCCGGGGCACTTGCCGGCCACCAGGTCGGCCCGCCAGCGGTTCTTGCACTGCCGGCAGTCCACCATGGGGTCGGAGAAGGTGTCTTCGTGGCCCGAGTACTTAAGGACGCGCCGGTTCGTGAGCAGGGTGGTGTCGAGGCCCTCCACGTCGTCCCGCTCGTAGACCATGGCCCGCCACCAGGCGGCTTTCAGGTTGTTCTTCAATTCGACGCCCAGGGGACCGTAGTCGTAGAGGCCCTGGGAACCGCCGTAGATGTCGGCGGCCTGGAAGATGAATCCGCGGCGCTTGCACAGGGAGACGAGTTCGTCCATGGACTTGGCGGGCACGGGTTGCTCCTTGCCTGAAGCGGGACCTCGATGGGGCGCGCACTATACCCGATGCGGAATTGCTTGACAGTGGGCCACAGCGGAAACGGCAGGGGTACGAGTTCCCTTGCGTGGCGGCGATTGACAGGTCCACGCTCGGGGCGCGGCCGGGGCTGAGTTCCGCCTGGGTGGAACCGCCCGCGGGCGGTTTGCGATATGCTTGTGTCCTGTGTCACAAATGCGCTGAAAGGTAGTGCATTTGTGACACAGGACACTTGGTTCCCGATGCTGGCGGAAGTGGAAACATGACAACCTGGTGGTCGAAATCGATCCTGGCCGGGGGGGTTGCAGCCGTTCTGTTGCCGCCCATCGGCGCCTTGAGCAGCCGCGGGGGCATCTGGGGGTTCGAGGTGGGATTCCTGCTGCTGCTGCTCGGCACTCTGCTGGCCCTGGTGGGGCTCGGCGGGGGCATCGCCGGGGTCTTGGTCGCCAGGCGGCGCTCGCTCTCCCGCGATCTGTGGGGGACCGTGTCCGGGATGGCTCTCGGCTTTGCCGTTGTCGTGTTCATGGGCATGCAGCTTCTCAAGCTTCTTTCGACGCCGCCCATAAACCATGTTTCCACCAACACGGAAGACCCGCCGGAATTCATCGAGGTGGTTGCGCTGCGCGGCGAGAACGCGATCCCGCTTGAATTCGATGCAGGAAAAATCGCCCGAATCCAGGACGAGTTCTACCCCTGGATCGAGCCGCTCCTGCTGCGAGCGACCCCCGATGAGGCTTTCGACGAGGCGCTGTACGTGCTCATGGACATGAGGCTCGAAGTGGTGGCGACCCATCCGGAAGCGGGCCTGATCGAAGCCGTCGACACCACCTTCTGGTTTGGCTTCGAGGACGATGTGGCGGTGCGCGTGCGCGCCTATCCCCAGGGTGCTGTCGTCGATGCGCGCTCCGCCTCGAGGGTGGGGGTGGCCGACATGGGCACCAATGCGGAGCGTGTCAGGGAAATCTTCAGGCGCCTTTCCGGCGGCTGAACACTCTGTCCTTCCGGGTCAATCGTTTCATGCAAGCCTTGCCGGTGGCGCGGCGCGCGGCATCGGGGCCGAGATCCGGTTGCACGATGCCGACCCGACGCGGCCGGGGAAGCGGCGCGGCGGAGAGGAGACCCGATTGTGGCGGGCGCCATGGACAAGCCCCACGGCGTACGCGAGGCGTTCATTCTCGCGCGGCGGGCGGGGCATTGACACAGGGCGTTGTTGGCGGATCGTCCACCTCGGTTGCGGCCGTCCGCTGACAAGGATCGACTGAGAACTCCTACAGCCCACCACACCCGTCAGCCGCCACCACCTCGGGACGAAACAGTGACACCAGATCGTTTCCCGTATCGCGGAAACGCAATGGTGGCGGCTGACGGGTGTGGTGGGCT